>JASJCJ010000029.1 GCA_030066045.1 Calothrix sp. MO_167.B12 | reverse complement strand
GTGTAGGTTGGGTTGAAGAATGTAGACGCAACAGCGGCTTGGAGCAGAGTAACCCAACACCAGTAAAGCTTTGTTGGGTTTCCCTACCGCTCAACCCAACCTACATTTTTAGGCGTGTCAGTCCACTAGTAGGAGTTAGGAGTAGGAAACAGGGTAAGAGGAAGGAAGTGTTTGTTTCATTTGTTGTTAGCGCGAAAATTGTGGTAGTCGGAGGCTCATAGGTAATACAAGGTATTAAGCCAAAAACAGGGTGCTAAGCAAATTATGTATGTCTTCATCAAAGAGGCAGGAGATAGCTATGAAAACCGAACAACCCCATCATCCAATTCATAAAGAAGTCATTATTGGCTTGGCACTACTGATGCTGGTAGGAGGAGGGAGTGGTGCATGGTGGGCATGGCAAAGTAAAAAACCATTACCTGTGAGTCAAAAACCCGTTGCTAGCAAAGTTGAAAAGGCTCCAGCTTCCCAAACTCAACCAACGGCTATCCCAACACCAGCAGTTAAAGTTGCACCCCAGGGTATAGCGACTGTTACCAGACTTAACCCCCAAGCTTATTGGTTACAAGTTAAAGACAATGGAGACATTGTTTTAGTACCGCAAAAGATTACTGTGAAACCGGGAGTTTCCCAAGAGGTAGCTCTGAAAATGGTGATGAATAATCTTTTGAGCAACAGCTCTTCGTCTCAATTCAGTTCTACGATTCCTGAAGGTACTCGTTTATTGGGTTTGCGAGTCACAAAATCAGGAATTTATGTCAACTTGTCCCAAGAATTTAGTAGTGGAGGTGGTAGCACTTCCATGATTTATCGAGTGGCTCAAGTGCTGTATACCGTTTCGAGTCTAGATTCTGATGCCAAAGTATATCTTTCTGTAGAAGGAAAACTTTTGGATGAAGATAATCCATTAGGTGGTGAAGGGATTATTTTGACAGAGCCTTTAACGCGGCAACAGTTTGTTCAAGATTTTTCTATTTCTACAACTTAAAATCTGCAACCATCTAGGAGCAAGTATTATGTCTGAAACTACTAATGGTTCTAATATTGTACAAGCGATCGCCCAAGTTCCTCAAAAAGTATTTAATTTTATTACCACTGCATTTGTGAGAATTTTCAGCCCCAGGGATGATGACTATCCGGAAACGGGCGTTCAACCTTTTGAAGGGGAACCTGCTGATAAACAAGACTATTAATTGTTGATTCTTTGCAAAGCTATAGAGAACCCCGACTTTTTGCAAAAGTCGGGGTTCTGGGCGTAGTGGGAGCATCCCAATAAGGGTAAGGTGGGCATTGCCCACCCTACTTTTCCACATAAGGTGAAAAGTCAGGTATATGAATAAGATTTAATTTGAGGTATAATTCAGGAATTAAGTGATGATTTTCGTGATATATTTCACTTTTACGATTGCTATTGCCTGAATGAAATGCGATCGCTCAGTAAAAATACTGTTCTTAGCGGCAGACCCTAGTGATGCTGCTCGATTGCGCTTGGGGCAAGAATCACGAGATATTGGCGAAAGGCTGCAATTAGGTAAGGAAGGGGATAAGTATCAGCTAGAACAGCGATATTCTGTGAGGGTTGGAGATATAACTCAGTCCATATTTGACTTGGAACCTGAAATTATCCATTTCTCTGGGCATGGTACTGAAAAGGGTGAGCTGTGGTTTGAAAATGAACTGGGCAAGATTCAGCCTGTGGAAGCAGATGCTTTGGCTGCTATGTTTGAGTTATTTGCTACACAAGTCAATTGTGTGGTGTTGAATGCTTGCTATTCTGAGATTCAGGCACAGGCAATTGCTGAACATATCCCCTTTGTGATTGGCATGAATGACGAGATTGGGGATGAAGCAGCGATTAACTTTGCTGTGGGTTTCTATAAGGCATTAGCGGCAAATCGTTCTATTGAAGATGCTTATAAGTTTGGTTGTGTGGAAATTCGCTTGCAGGGGATTCCAGAACATCACAAACCTGTTATTCATGTAAAAAAAAAGATTTAATTACCTCTAAACAACCCATACCTCCTAACCCCTTTGTGCCCCAAACTGGTAGAGTGGAAGATTGCCAACAGCTTTTTGGTAGACGGCGAGAAATCAGGCGAGTATTTGAGACGTTGAATAGTGGTAGTAGTGTAGCACTGATTGGCGAGCGATCGATTGGTAAGTCTTCCCTACTCTGGGCAATTTGCCAACAGGCAGAAAGTCAACTCATGCCTCCCCGCAAGCCGATTTATCTAGATATGAGCCAAGTCTATGATGAGGAGGACTTTTACTATGCACTTTGTTCTGAGGTGGGAATTGATGAGTGCAAGGGTTATCGCTTGACTAGGGCTTTGGAAAAACAACATCCCCGGTTGCTGCTTTTACTGGATGAAATTGAGAAAATGACTTGGCAAGGTTTTACTAATCAGGTGAGGGGACAATTGCGGGGGTTGGCGAATGGGCATGATGCACCTCTGCGGTTGGTGGTGGCTGCTTCTACTTCCTTGGATAAACTGTTTCCCGATAGTCATGAGTTAGTTATGGTTTCGCCTTTTCAGAATATTTGTCTAGAGGAAGAGATTAAGTTGTGGGATGAAGTCACTATGCATGATTTTATTAGTAGTCGTCTTGCATCTACTTCTATTCGGTTTACAGATGAGGAGGTAATGCAGATTGTCATGGCAAGTCGCGGACATCCTCAGGAATTGATGCAGCTTTGTTATCGAACTTATGTTCGGTATGTGGAGGGGATGGGATGAAAGATATTGCACAATTATCATGTTGCTTCCACAACCGCCCCCTAACCCCCAAAATTGGGGGGACAAGAATTTTCAAAGTCCCCCAGAATTGGGGGATTTAGGGGGCTAAATTTTTAACATTGACCGGCCATGAACCAAAAATCTCCTGTACCCCGCCTAGATTTAGCACCCAAACTCAAGCGCCCTCTCTCCCTGTGGAATCCGTTGGATTATCTGCGCTTGTTGTATTGGGTGTTTTACTTTCCCCAAGCTTTGCGGTGGTATGTAGATACTTTTGGGGATAGGTATATTCCGGAAGAAGAAATTAATTGGCGCAAGGGATTGGAACTGCTGCTTCAAAATACTATTCAGCGTCATTTATTTCTTCAAGGGTTGATCTTGATAATTATTACCCGGCTGACTTTGAATAAACTTATTCAGCAAATAGACGTTTCAATTGATGGGTTTTTCACAGCATTAGGTGTGGCGTTAGGCTTGGCGTTGTTTGGTGTGGCGAAAGGCTTGCCGTATGGTGTACTGTTTGGCATGGCATTTGTCGTGGTTTTTGGCGTGCTGTTTATTATGACGGGAAACGTGGCATTGTTTGGCGTGGCTTTTGGCGTGCCGTTTGGTGTGGCGTTAGGCTTGGCGTTGTTTGGGATGGTAAAAGGCACAGCAAGATTCTTGGCGTTGTTAAGCGTGCCGTTGTTGGATGTACCATTAGGTGTGTTGTTAGGTATGGTGTTGTTGGGCGTGGCAAAAAGTGTGCCGTGGTTTGGTGTAGTGTTTGGCGGCGTGGCGTTTGGCGGCGTGGTGTTTGGCATGGTGTTGTTTCGTGTGGCGGAAAGCATGGCGAAAGGCCTGCCGTTTGGCATTGCATTAGTAGGTGCAGGCGTAGCAGGAACTGTGACTTTGTTTGGTGCAAACGTGGCAAAAGAAGTGACATGGTTTGGAGTAGCGGGAGCTGTAGCAATACTCCGTCCAGAAAACTGGTTGATTAGTTTACCTTTCAATCTCCGAAATCTTCACAAGGGTCACTTTCTAATTCCCCATGTAACTCCATTGTCCTTACCCTATGTTTCTGTTCGCTTGTTTAATTGGTTGCAACAAGATTGGGAAGCAGGTTTGCATAATATTAATCAACTGCTGACATATACCCTACAATTTATACCTGTTGTCCAAGGAGTTAATAAGGCACTTGCTAAAACCCCTCCCAAACACATTATTTGGTGTGTCTCTAGATTGGCTGAAGCACCTGTCGATTGGGAACTAGTACGTTCTGCTTCCACTGCTTTATGGGACAAAAATACTATTCGCTTAGATACCCCAGTCTATGCTACTGCGGCTGGTTTCTGGCATTTGCACCAAAAAGAGCCAGCTAAAGCAGAAGAAGCTTTTGCAGTGGTACGTTCCCTCCCCTATGGAGAGGAAATGTATATTCTTGCCCAAACTCTAGACATCTTTCACCAAGCCAAGAAAGTAATCACTATCGTTGCTATCAAACTCCTTTCTCTTCCTTATCAAAAAATTGACAAAGAAAGGTTACTGCGTCCAAATACTTGGCAAGCCATCGCCAGTTTACATCGCGTCATTGAAGATATCCAAGTTGTCCAACGCAGTGTATCTCGTGCAACCCGTGCCTTTGCTCTGAACCACGCCCAAGGTGTACTGACAAATATCATCAATCGCCCCGAAACTCTCCCAGAAGCAGAACGAGGGCTAATCATAGAAATTGCCCAGAATTGGCAAAAAGCCCTTCTACAAGTGGCTGGTGAAGTAGGGGAAATTTCCATTACCCAACCTGTCCGTAATCCTTACATTATTGGCGATCCTGTTTTAGGGGAACGTTTCGTAGGAAGGGAAGATGTAATGAGGCAGCTAGAAGAACTTTGGGTGATGAGTGAATTTCTACAATCTGTGGTTATCTACGGACACAGACGCATGGGTAAAACTTCCATCCTGCGTAATGCAGCAAACTCAGTAGGTTCTGGAGTACAGGTAGCCTATATCAATATGCTCAATGCTGGCAATATTTCCCAGGGAGTTGGTGAGGTGCTGATGGCAATTTGCGATACTATTTCTGAAACAGCAAATCTTCCACCTCCCAGTGATGCAGATTTACTCAATCTTCCTTACCGTACTTTTGAACGCTATTTGAAACAAATTGTAGAAACGCAATTAATCCCCTCTGAACAAGGTTTAATTATCGCCCTAGATGAATTCGAGAAAATCGAAGAACTGATTGCAGCCGAGAAAATCCCTCCTGATTTTATGGGGTATCTGCGGGGGTTGGTGCAAATGTATTCTCAAGTCGCCTTTGCTTTTGCAGGTTTACACACCTTAGAGGAAATGACAGCAGATTACTTCCAACCCTTTTTCGCTAGCGTCATCCCCATCCATGTTGGGTTCATGGAACGTGCAGCAACCCGCCAAATCCTCGCTAACCCCGTAGATATAGGAGATATCGCGTCTGAAGATTTTCCCCTTGACTGCACCCCAGAAGCCCTAGATCAAATTTATCACCTCACCCACGGACAACCATATTTAGTACAGTTGGTGGGATTCCAGCTAGTTCGCCGCTACAATGACCAAGTGTTTGAAATGGGACATTCCC
Organism: Calothrix sp. MO_167.B12; assembly: GCA_030066045.1. Lineage (GTDB taxonomy): Bacteria > Cyanobacteriota > Cyanobacteriia > Cyanobacteriales > Nostocaceae > Calothrix_A. Next base: position 65,266 of record JASJCJ010000029.1, on the reverse strand, counting down.
GTGACCCTATTTTTACGGTGGATGATGTGGAAGCGGTGGTTAATCCTGAATTCTTCAAGCGGGGACGCTACTATTTTGATGGAGTTTGGAGTCAAGCAGCGCAAGATGTGGCTGGGCAACAAGAGATACTGCGGGCGTTAGCACCTCATCCCCAGGGGTTGAGTTTGCAGGAGTTAGGGGAGGTGACGGGTATAAATTATGAAGACGCTCAAGATAGCCTTGGTACCCTGGAGCGTCATGATGTGGTGAAAGAGAATCAGGGGCGTTGGCAAATTGTTGTGGAGTTGTTTCGCCGATGGGTTTTGCAACAGTAACCTTGAGAAATTTGGTGAGCATTCTAATTTTATGCAATACCCTGGAAGGGTATCGCTACACGGACAAAGCCCACCTCCGTGGGCTGTAAATCCTCTTAGCCCGTGCAGGCGGGCTTTGTTTGTATAGATAGCCCCAGGCTTCTAGCCTGTGGGCGATATTTTGGGTATTCGAGTCAGATTATTTGGCGTTGCTGAATCAACATATGCATTTATCTCACGCAGAGGCGCAGAGGCGCAGAGAAGAAGAGTTTAAGAGACGTAGGTTGGGTTGAGGAACGAAACCCAACAACCAAAAACTTTGGTATTGTTGGGTTATATCATGTCCGCTTACATACCCTTAATAAAACTCACGCAAAGACGCAAAGACGCAAAGACGCAAAGGTTATAAGGTTATTTTATTATGGGCTTACTCCCAGACATGATATTACTCTTCGATAAGCCGCTCTGCGTCTACACTCCGTTCAACCCAACCTACATTCAATCGGTTGCAAGGGCACGGCATCAGTCAGCTTACAACCTATGGAACAATATTGTTGATGCCGTGCCCCTACAGGATAATTGTTGATTTTTTGGTATTCCCCTTGAACGGAAAACTCCAGTTCTCAAGATGGATAAGGTTTATTTCAACTGATAACTTGTACCATTCTCAACTAGCCCAAATGTCCGCCTAGGAATAAATTCCCAGGCTCATATACAAAGTCTGATTTATCAGACTGGGTAAGGTTTTCAGTACGTTGAAACTCATAATTTGCACCATTCTCAACTAGCCCAAATGTCCGCCTAGGAATGAATTCCCAGGCTCATATACAAAGTCTGATAAATCAGACTAAAGGCGTGGAGTGCGTTTTAACGTACTTGGTTTACACATATCTTGCACCTTCTCAATAAGAGTAAGGTGGGCAGTGCCCACCCTACGCTAAATCAAGGATTTCAGGCTCTAATTTTCTCAATAATCTTGTGGTGCAAGATGTGAATTTATTAGCCTTGAAATTTATTTCAAGGTGGGAATGTGGGCTAAACGACATTGCTGCAAGTTCTCAGTTGAAACGCACTCGGTTTACTCGCTGTGGAAATTTATTTCCAGGTGGGAATGTGGGCTAAACGACATTGGTGCAAGTTCTCAGTTTCTACCTATTTTTGATCAAAAATAAATCCATTTTGGTTTGAGGTGTGTATAACTAATGAACCCTAGAATGGATGGACTCTATCACCATGAATCAGCTACGCAACATACGTCCACGATTAATGAAGTTAACTCTAGCAGCAACTTTAGGTATGACAACCATACTTGCTGCCTGTAGCGACAACGAAACTGTTGCGAATAATGCTAACCAGGCTCAGGAAAATCCGGCTCAAACTACTTCAGCGAAAACTGCTCAAAATGTACAGCCTTTAGCACAAGAATTGCAAGGTAAGCCTGTTGTTGTCGATATTTTTGCTACTTGGTGTGCGGGATGTCGCAAAATTAAGCCAACCTTGGAAGCTATCAAGAAAGATTATGCTGATACTGCAAATTTTGTGGTTTTAGATGTCACGGATAAAGGAACAACTGAAGCTGCCGAAGCAAAGGCTAAACAATTAGGTTTGGAAGATTTTTTTAAAACTCATAAGTCTAAAACAGCTACGGTTGGTATTCTCGATCCCGGTACTGGTAAGGTTTTGAAATTATTTCAAAAAAATCCGAATAAGGGCGATTATGTAGCGGTGTTAGATTCTGCTATTAAGAACATCAAGAGATAAGTTTCAATTTATTTTAATTATCAGATTTTGGATGAGGTTATATCTCTGATTTGAGATGTAAGTAGGGTGGGCAATGCCCACCTTACTTTTGTTGAGAGACTGCAAAGTATTTGTTGACAAAAAAATGTAATACTAAATCAAAAAATGTTTGCGACAGATCCAATTGTAAGGGCGGGGAAAACCCGCCCCTACCAGCCAACCATGTGTCGCATTCTTTTATCAAATTGGTTTAACTTTATAAATCCATTTTCGCTTCATATCTGTATAAATAATAAGCTCGAATTTTATAATTAATTTTCTAGGAGGATTTTTATGACTTCTGAACCAGATTACAATCAAAAGGGCATTATTGCCGATAACAAAGCATATTCAAAAACACCAAGTAAAACTAAACTGAAACTGCAAAAATTCTGGTTACCGGGCTTATTATTTGTCGGCACTATTATTTTAATTGTGTTTGGCAATCAGTTTCAAAGCTGGTATGACAGTATGGAAAATTTTGTATCTGTCATTGAAGCTCCTTTCCATAAATGGTTGGAAAGTCAAGACACTAATAGTCCTTTAATTCTCATCCCTTTAGCTTTTGTTGGTGGCTTAATTGCGAGTATTTCTCCCTGTATTTTATCCCTCTTACCAGTGAACCTCAGTTACATTGGCACTTTAAAAATTACTTCTCGTCGGGATGCATTTGCCAAGGCAGGGTTATTTGTTTTAGGAGCAATCACTGTATTTAGCTTATTTGGTTTATTCGCATCTTTGGCATCGGCAGTGATGGTGGAATTTCGCGGACACGTGAACATAGTTGTTGGTGTGGTGATTCTCTTAATGGGTTTGAGCTTTGCTGGTTTAATTCACCTGCCTTTGCCGAAGAAACAATTTTCTATCCCAGTTGCTGGTCCCTATGGTGTGGGTTTAACCTTTGCTTTGGTAACTTCTCCCTGTGCTAGTCCGGTATTATTTGCAGTGTTGGCAGCCGCCGCAGCTACGGGTTCTCAAATCCTCAGTATACTGACAATGGTTACTTATGCCATAGGTTATACTGCGGTGATTTTCTGCGCTAGTTTGTTCGCTGGGCTGGTAAAACAAAGCCGTGTCTTATTAACTCAATCTGATTGGGTAATCCGCTTAGGAAGTGCTTTACTGATTCTGGCAGGAGGCTATTATTTGGTAGCTGGCATTCGCTGGTTTATGTGAAATCACGAGGCTGGAAATCCAGAATAGTTTTAAGAATGAGTGTATCAAATCTGACTGATATAGAACTATTTCAGGCTTTGCAATCAGGCGATTTATCAGCATTGGGTGTTGTATATGATCGCTACGGTGAGGCTGTGTACCGTCTGGCTTTGCGAATTTTGGGGGATGGGACTGAGGCTGAAGATTTAACCCAGGAGATTTTTCTCGCTTTTTGGCGCGATTCTAAGTACGATCCACATAGGGGTTCGATGATTGTGTTTCTGTTGACTATGACTAGATCTAGGGCTATTAATCGTCTGCGTCAAAAGCGATCGCAACAACAACTCCTACAACGATGTCAGCGTAGTATACCTACGGATGCTGATAATAGTCCCATGAATAATGCTTCTGTGCAAGAAATTTCTCACATAGTCGGTGAGGCGTTACAAGAATTACCAGAGAATCAGCGTCAGGTGCTGAAGATGGCTTATTTTCAAGGACTCAGCCAATCGGAAATTACTCATGAATTAAATATACCTTTGGGAACCGTGAAAACACGTACACGGCAAGGACTTTTGAAGTTGAGAAAATTATTGAAGGATTTAGTAGATTAATTATGGAACGTCTTGAATTACCCCAAGACTGGGAAGCTCTATTGGCAGGGTACGTTTTGGGTGATTTAATTCCCGAAGATGTTGCGAGGGTGAAGCAATATCTAGAATTGTATCCAGAATTGGCAGATGAGGTGAATAGCTTGCAGGCAACCTTGGCACTATTTCCCCTATCTTTACCCCAGTCTACACCACCGGATAATTTGCGATCGCAAATTCTCGCAGCGGCACAAAAAGAGTTATCCTCAGAGGTGGGAACTGACGAGCAAATACAACCACAACCGATTGCGAAAAAGATGGTTCATTTCCCAAAAAGACCACAAACCCAGGGGATAAAATCTACTTGGTTGGGTTTGGCTGGTGGTGTAGCAGCAGTATTTGTCGGTAGTTTAGGATTATACAATTATAAACTACAAAGGCGGCTAGCGATCGCTCAAGCAGATTTATCCCGTTACCGTCAGGAAGTAGCATTATCCAAGTTACAAACGGAACTGACACAAGCTCAGAATGAATTATCCCGCTACCAGAAGGCTGTAGCTCTATTAAAGCAGCCCAACAATCGTTTGCTATCTCTCAAGGGTACAACTGCTAATATACCTGCCTCTGGTAGTTTGGTGATTGCACCAAACTCTCAAACTGCGGTGTTAACTCTGCAAAATTTACCCCCCATAGCAGAAGATAAAGTATATCGACTCTGGGCATTTGTAAATGGTAAGAAGGTTAAATGTGCTAAATTTACACCCGATTCCCAAGGTAGGGTCATGCAGGAAATTCCCTTGAATAAATGGGGAAGTACCACGGAGGTTTTTGTCACCATTGAACCCAAGGAAGGGTTATCATTGCCCACGGGAGAGACGGTGATGAAGGGTGTGAGTTCAATTTGATTTAGGGCTTGGTGAAAAAGTCTTTTGGTGGAGGTAGGGAAAAGGGAACAGGCAACAGGCAACAGGAAAGAGTTTTAAAGTTATTCAGCAGACCCTAATTTCAATATGGAGAATTATCATTTCCACTATGATTTAAACCACCATGCAGATAAACCTTTAATTCTGTTTTTGCATGGATTTATGGGCAACAGCCATGAATTTGAGCCAGCGATTCAACTACTAGGAAATGATTTTTCCTATCTCACACTAGATTTACCGGGACATGGAAAGACTCAAGTTTTCGGTGGGGATAGTTGCTACTCTATGGTAAATACTGCCCAGGGAATTATTCAATTACTAGATAGGTTGAATATTACCCAATGTTTTGTAGTTGGTTATTCAATGGGTGGGAGATTAGCATTATATCTGACACTACATTTCCCTGGCAGATTTACCAAAGTTGTATTAGAATCAGCTTCCCCTGGTTTAGCGACAGAAAAGCAAAGATTAGAGCGTATGCAAAAGGACGAGCAAATTGCCAGAAAATTATCCAGAACTACTAATCAGGGTGATTTTATGACTTTTCTATCCCATTGGTATGCCCAACCAATTTTTGGTGATATAAAAAGTCATCCACAGTTTAATTATATGATAAGCGATCGCCTACACAACAATCCGGCAGAATTAGCTAAATCACTACGCATTATGGGTACAGGAAAACAGCCGTCTTTGTGGTCAAAAATTTCCGAAAATCAGATTCCTTTATTATTGTTAGCAGGGGAATACGACCAAAAATTTATAGATATTAATTCTCAAATGCTGCAATTATGTACATCTTGCCAATTCAAGATGATTAATAATGCAGGACACAATATTCATTTAGAAAATACATTAGTATTTGTCGAAACAGTCAAGTATTTTCTGAATTCTAAATTCTAAATTATTCTATGTTCATCTTGTCAACTAAGCATAATTAATAAAGCTGGGCATAATATTCATTTAAAAAATACATTGTCATTTGTAGAAGCCGTCAACCATTTTCTGAATTCTGAATTCTAAATTCTAAATTCTAAATTCTAAATTCTAAATTCTAAATTACTTTTAACTCTTCTTTTAACATCTTTTGATAAATTCGAGGCAAACGAGGACTGATAGAATTAGTTTCTATGCCATAGCCTAAACTCGTCCAAGTTGGAGAAAGTAGCTGCAAAACTGTTTTTAACTTTCCTTGACGCAATAATTCATTAATATCCTTGCCCCAAACCCGAGAATCTTTTAACCACTTGTAGACAACCCTATCTTGATATTCAGCAGCAAAACTATAGGATGTCCACATCATAAACTTCGTCGGTTGGGGATGATATTTAGGGGCGATTTGAAACCAAGTCGTGTTAATTAATTGATATCTACCAGCAGCAGTGGAACAGTTTCCTTTATTTGGTCCATTGACAATGGTGACACATATTTCTGGATGACGGCTCAAATCTTGTACATGTTTTCCCCCATACAAAATTGAATAGGGACGATTACTACTGGCTTCACTCGCAGAAATAGTCCGCATTAAAGCCCGAATATAAGGGTCACCTCCTTTCATTACCAAAGGGGGTTGTTTCACCTGAAAAATTGGCTCGGGACGCTTCTGCAAATTACCAGTGATATACCACTGAAATAAGTAAACAAATCCCAAAAGAAATGCTATGGGTACAATAAATTTTTCAGCACCTTTGAGTTGTAGGATTTTCAGATTACCGCTCTTTTTCATTACCTGTAATTACCTGTAATTGCTTATTATTGCTTATTGTAGCGTTCACTTATCGGGGACATGGGAAGGAGTGAAGGAGGGAAGGAGTGAAGGAGGGAAGGAGTGAAGGAGGGAAGGAGTGAAGGAGTGTAGACGCGAAGCGGCTTCTCGAAGAGTAGGAGTGAAGGAGGGAAGGAGGGAAGGAGTGAGGGAGTGAGGGAATTATTTTCATGCTTGGTTGTGGGATTTTCCCGTGGGGGACTAGCTTGAAAATAGACAGTAGGTTGGTTGGAACGAAGTGAAACCCAACAATACCAATTTCTTCGGGTGTTGGGTTTCGTTCCTCAACCCAACCTACACCTAAATTCATAAAACTAGCTTGAAAATAGTCAGGAGGCGCGGAGCTTGTAGGGGCGCATTGCGTGCGCCCTTGAGGAGTTAGAAACAAAGCATTTTCATACTTGGTTGTGAGATTGTCTTGTGAAGGACTAATTTGAAAAAAGAATGGGACAGATGGATTTATAGAACAAAGACACAGAAGTTGATTCTCAATCCAAAATCAAAAATCTAAAATCCAAAATGGTAGTTTTTGCTTACGAATATTCAATCGGGTGAGGTGGGCACGGCATGATTAAGGTTATGACCTATACAAGAATATTGTAGATGTTCCCTACAGGGGAATTTCTTTTTTGGTATTTCCTAAAGAGAAAAGATCAGTTCTCAAGATAGTCCCCCAAAGGAAAATCCCACACCCTACACCTCAACCATCAACTAACAACTAACAACCATTTTCAAGCTAGTCCCACTCTGCTCCAAGCCGCGCTTCGCGCGTCTACATGAACGTTTGTACACAACCTGTCGATGAAAATAATCCCTTCACTCTGGGCGGGGAAACCCCGCCCCTACTCCTACTCTACGAGAAGCCACTTCGTGTCTACACTCCTTCCCTCCTTCCCTCCTTCCCTCCTTCACTCCTTCAATCCCTATTTTCTAGCTAGATGAATGAGGTTTAGCTGCTAATCTCAAACCACTCCAGCAAAAAGTTCTGGAAAATTTTTCCTAGGAGCATTGGGGTTAGCAACAATTTCCAATACTTTATTTTTAGCAGTTTCCTCAAACAGTGCCTCTACACACACCTGAGCTACTTTTTGTCGGGGAATACTACCATCAAATAAAGTGTCAGCACTCTGCATTACTATTGGGTTGGTATTATCCTCATTTTTTAATCCTCCTGGGCGGACAATGGTATAAGTCAAACCACTTTTTTGGATATATTCTTCTGCTTGCTTCTTCCATACCAAAATCAACCAAAACAAATTAAGAGGATGGAAAAACTGGGAAACACACAGAGATGAAACTAAGACGAAATGCTCTATCCCCCTAGTCTTGGCGACATCCACCAAATTTTTTGTCCCTTCGTAGTCAATTTTATAGGGACCAGTGGGGTCAAAACTTGGTCTAGGACCAGTCGCACAGAGGACAACTGTGCTATCCCCTAAAGCTGTATTCAAACTTTGATAATTGGTAACATCAGCTTCCACTAATTCAACTTCATCTGGCAAAATAGTCTTAGCTTTCTGTATATCCCGCACTAAAGCACGTACCGGAATATCCCGCGCCCTTAACTCCTGAACTATGCGACTACCCGTTTCTCCTGTTGCCCCTGCTACAAAAGCTTTCATAATAAACTCTATCCTGGGATACTAGTATGTCTATGATTCCGTTATCTATTTTAGAGATTTAAAGAAACTTCGTAATCTATGGTTGAGGCTTTGTTGAAAAATATATTATCAATGGATCATTTAACGCCATAAATGGGCATTATGATTTTAAAGAAGAAAAATCATATATAACATTATAGGTATAATTTTATGCTCTCTAAGAATACGGAATATCAATCAATTGAGGCATCAGAAAATGTTTTATCTGTGTCATCACATTTAGTAACCCCAGAAGATGTCGCTTTAGAGCCGGACATGAAAGCAACCAGTAAATTTTCTGGTTGTTATCAAGACAAAATGGGGATGTATGCTCCTGTAGAACAGGTAGCCGAATATCTTAACAATCATAGTTCCTGGTTTACCCGTTGTGCAGAACCGATGAAGGTTCAACCATTGAGCGACAATGGTTATGCTTTAACTATTGGTAAATTTGGTGCTTTTGGCTATGATGTCGAGCCAAAGATAGGGCTAGAATTATTACCTCCAGAAAATGGAGTTTACCGTATTTATACTATTGCTATTCCAGGCTATGAAGCTCCTGGCTATGATGTAGATTACCGGGCATCATTGCAATTGGTAGAAGATGTAACCACGGAAACTGCTGATTTTTCTGGGAAAATGACACAGGTGGTGTGGGAATTGGATTTAACTGTGTATATGAATTTTCCTAAATTTATTCGACGATTGCCAAAATCACTAATTCAGTCTACAGGCGATCGCTTACTAAATCAAATTGTCCGTCAGGTTTCTCGTCGCCTCACGTCCAAGGTACAGCAGGATTTTCACCAATCTCTGAATATACCATTTCCTGAGAGGTGTAAACAAAAATCATGCTGAGGGGTTATGGTGCTACGCGCAAGTAATAAGTAATAAGTTTACTGTTCATAGGTTTGCTGCATTCAACAATGTCCGCGCCCTAATTGCGTAGTACTATAATTAACGGTAACAAATCCCCTCATAACTAGGGTCTGCTGAATAACTATAAAACATTGATTTATCAATACTTTTAGGCTGTTTTATCCGGAGAAAGTGCAAGGAAATAGGGGTTTGAGACTTAAAAACCTTGCATTGTTCATTTTTTCTGGTAAAAAGAATAGAAAAAATCAGGGATGAAACTGTTGCCTGTTGCCTGTTAAGAGTTCCCTACCCTCACCCAAAGACTTTTTCAGCAAGCCCTAACTACTCCCTTCCCGCTATTAAATTACCGAAAAATAGTAGGCTGGGTTGAGAAACGAAAGCAAACCTCTGGCTTCCGTCTCCTTAATAAGGATAGGGATTGAGGGTGATAAGTCCTCCCAACCACACAAACTCACTCGAAAACCAACATTAATGTTGATGTTGTCGCGCGAATTAAAGCCGTTGCGATACCCAGAGCGGCAGAGCCTAGAAGCGTCGAACCAGGAGCCGCCCCGCAGAGGAGAACGATTATCATCCCCATTTTTTAACCACACCCTGCCATTTTTTGGTGCTCCTTCATAGTTATTATGCCAAGGATCTGCACACCACTCAAAAACATTCCCATGCATATCGTATAAACCAAAGGCATTGGGTGGAAATATTCCTACATCTGTGGTTTCCCGGCGATATTCACCCTTGGGTGCAGAAGCATATGTATAAATCCCGTTATAGTTGACTAAATCAGTGGTAATAGTCTTCCCAAAGTAAAATGGTTTAGTGGTTCCAGCACGACAGGCATATTCCCATTCTGCTTCACTGGGTAATCTGTATTCCTTGCCTGTGGCTTTTGATAACCTGGCACAAAATTCCACTGCATCATACCAGGATACCCTTTCTACAGGTCTATTCTTATTCCTATTCTTTGTAGTTTCATTTTTGAAATATGAGGGATTTTTACCCATAATTACCTCATACTGTTCTTGGGTAACTACATATTTCCCCATGAAGAATGGTTGAACAGTAACAGTGTGTTGAGGACTTTCTATGTCAAATCGTCCTTTTTCACCTTTCGGCGAACCCATTGTAAAAATTCCCCCTGGTATTTGCACCATCTCCAAGGTGACACCATTACCCAAATCTTCTACAAAATACTTTGCTTGTAAGTTGCGGCGATTAATTATTTTTCCCCTTGCCTTCACAGTGACAGTTTCAAAGGAAAAGGTTTTGAGGGGTAAACCAACATTAGGCTGAGTTGGTGGTGGGGATTTTATTGTTATGGGTGTTGGTTGGGGTATGAGATTAATAACAGGTTGCTGTGGTGGAGAAACATTTACCCTTTGTGAAAATCCCTGACTACTTTTTACAGGTGGCGTTTTTGGCGGTGTTGGTGTAATTACTTCCTCACCCAATAAATCCAACCACTCCTGTACCGACTGGGGACGAAATTTGTAATTCAGAGCCATCCCCTTCATAATTGCGTCATTTACCCTATTGCTAATGCTGGGATAAAAGCTCTGGGGAGGTACGAGGTTCCTATTTTGCAATCTCGCTTCCGCAGGTGTGGGTAATTGTCCAGTCAGCAAACTATATAATGTGGCAGCTAAACCATAAACATCAATATATTCTCCCCGTTCCCCATCAGGAACATACTGTTCTGGTGGAGCAAAGCCAGGGGTACGCGCTACCGTATGCTGTTGAATAACACCGGGAATAAATTGTCTAGCAATACCAAAGTCAATTAATACCGCTTCTGGTTTCCCCTGACGCATCATAATATTACTGGGTTTTAAATCCCGATGCAGCAAACCTCTTTCATGTACCACGGTTAATGCATCACCAATTTGTCGGATATATAGCAGTGCTTCAGCTTCCGGTAATGCACCTTTTGTAGTTATCCTCTTCACTAAATCTGACCCTTGAATGTATTCCATCACCATGCAAGGCAAGTCACCATCATCAAAAACATTCTCTACTTCGACTATGTGGGGATGGCGACATAAAGCAAGGCGTAATGCTTCGTCTTTAAAATCTTGTTTCAGTTTACCTTGGTGTGGTTGCCAAGCAGGGTCATTTAATATTTGTTCCCGTAGAGTTTTGATTACCCGCAGCTTCCCATGTCTATTTTTTGCCAGGTAAGTAATGCCAACTCCCCCTTCACCCAGCTTTCGTTCGATGATGTAGCGATTACCAAATAACTTCTTTCCCCGATTCCACACCATAAATCAGTAAAAATGCCAATAACAATTATTTTGGCATAACACTCTAGGTCTGTGATTTCATTTAGGTAATTTGTGAAGATAATGTTACCAATGATAAAGGCACGAGGATTAACAGGAGGCTCTGGCTAGGCTGTAGACTTTGTACCCCCCTCCAGGATAAATATTCATCCCACATCTGTGACAAGACTTGTTCCTTGCCAGAGTCAAGGAACACAGGGCTGGAGGCTCCGCCTCCAAATCGAGGCAGAGCCTCGCGTCACACGTACCAAGGCAGAGCCTTGGCACGAGAGTGACACCAAAAATTTATGAACAAAAATCATGAAAATTCTATCAAAGTACACAGCCTAGGGCATGTTTTCAAACTCATTCGTAGGTTGGGTAGAACGGAGTGAAACCCAACAAATCGAACGAAGAATGTTGGGTTTCGTACCTCAACCCAACCTACAACTTATGCCAATTTTGGGTTTGAAAACTGGGAATTTCATTCCTAGGCGGTAATTGCAATTTGTGCAAGATATCAATCAGCATAGGGCGGGGAAACCCCGCCCCTACAAGTTTTGATTCAATATTATTTGGTGGTATTCCCCTAGTAGAACTTCAACCACTTAAAGAAATTTTGCCACCAAGGTGTAGTTTGTTGACCCCCCAACTTCATTTTTTTACGAATATCCTGAATATTCCAAGTGGTAAGTTTAGCCAGGGTTTGTGCTTCTTTCTCAAATCGTCTGGATAAAGACTGTTTGTATTTTCTACCAGCCCGACAATTAGTTTCTCCCGTATAAGGATGGCGTAAAACATAGCGCCCCTGGAAGAATTGACGGTTGGATGTTTCTTGGAACATTAAGTCTTCGGGGAACTTGTCGCGGGTATAACGCACATGTAGACGGGTGAGAAAGACGCTATTGTTAGGACGAGGAGGAAATGGAGGACGAATTGGACGACGACGGGGTGTGATTCCAGAATTAGGAGCATCGTCTAACCAAAATACCCCGGCTTGCTTCATTTCCTCACGATTGAGGGGATTTGCAGAACAAGGATCGCAACTACTCATATCCCAGGCATATTCTAAAAATGCCACCTTCCTATCTTCTTTGGTATATGCAGTTTGGAACATGGACTTGTAAAAGTTGCTAAATTCCCCTTTGACGAATACAGGAATATCTTGATTAGAAGGAATTTGTACTGTGCGGTAGTTGGTGACTTGTGCCTGTCCTTTGGGAGAAAGGATGTAAACTATCAAATCTTGGGGACTGTTGGAGTTAATCATGCCCAAACGAATAGGTAACATAAACTTGGGCGATTCATAGGCTATTTGTAACGGGCGTAAAAACTGATAGCCATTACCCTGGAATTTTTCCAAATTCACCTTGGCAACAAAGAATTTCATTTTTTGGCGAATGTAGGGTCTAAGTAATCTTCTCGCGCCCCTAGGAATTTTATACCCATTACCAATTAACCATTTTTCTAACCCTGTTGATTCCTTGGCACTTAAAATTAATATGTTATATTCTCCCACATTAAACCGAGCTTCCACAGTTACACCCAAACTGCTGTCAACCCTACTTGCTCCAGCTTTTCTCGCTGCAGGTGCAGGTGCACCTGATTGCTCGACCATATCGTTCAAACGATTACGGGCACAGGGGTTAGAGTCAAAATATTCTACTAACCTGGGGGCACTAAAGGCATCCAACCGTTCCATAATTTTCGGATCGCCAACTCTTACTTGCCCCTTTTGCAATACCGTAGGAACAGGGACAACTAAAGCAAAATCTTTGACATCACCTTGATAGTCATTCGCCATAGTGAGGATAGTGCGATCGCCATTTCGTGCGATCGCAACCTGGGAAGCTTTGTTATAAAGCTTACTATCAGCCTTGGCGACATAAAACCCACAGAAAGCCAAAGCCGGAGGCGTAAAACACAGAATTAATACAAAGGTAAATATGAGCGAAATTAAATATCGTAAATGTTTCATTTTTGGATTATTTGAATTTTAGATTTTAGATTTTGGATTTTAGATTGGTAATTTTCCCTTCACTCCTTCCCTCCAGGGCGCAAGCATTGCGCCCCTACTCCCTCACTCCGGGCGGGGAAACCCCGCCCCTACTCCTTCCCTCCTTCCCTCCTTCCCTCCTTCCCTCCTTCACTCCTTCACTCCTTCCCTCCTTCACTCCCCCACTCCCCCACTCCCTCCTCCGTCTCTTGCCAAACAAACCTCTTTCCTTGCCAAAAGGTATCAAATAGTACAGTCAATGGTGCTAGGGCGAACAATGCCCAGAAAACGGCAGTGGAAAGATAAAATTCATTCCGTAGGATATAGGTGAAAATGGCGATGCATACAGCCCAAATCAAACGTCCAATTCTGGCATTGGGTATGGAACGGGGGTCTGTCACCATAAACAAGGCAAATAATAGTAATGAACCACTCATTAGCCGATGCCAGTAAACATCCCAAGTCCAACCCAACCAGAGATTACGCATGGCTTCCAAAACCGCATAACTCCCCAAAAAAGCTGCTGTGGTATCCCAACGTCCCACCCGCTTGAGAATCATGCCACCAGTACCCACAAATAGCATTCCATACCACCATTCTTCACCCCACTGTCCGGGAGAAACCCATGCATCTGGTGTCAGTAACAGGACAGTAATAATACCGAAATTGGCAGGATTAAAGAAATGTTTATTACCTACTTTAAAAACAAACTTACTAGCGATCGCGCAAACAGCCGCTAAAGCCATAGTTGTCCAATTATCGGCCCTTAATAATAAACACAGTCCCAGGGAGGTAATTAAGGGACTGCGAATAGGCAGGGACACCCCATTTGTTTGATTTTCCCAATTCCCAATTACCCTGGTTTGGATGTTTAATAACACCCATTGTGTGACAAGACTAGTGATAATTGTTACTAGGATTAATTCAGGTTTAATTGTCCAATCCCTAGTTCCAATACCGAGGAAAAGGAATAAGGAGAGGAATAATATTTGATAGTCGCGTATATCCTGAAACAGCATTGCCAGTTGATTAACGGTTTATCCTGAGGAGATGCATCTAATCTAAACTGCTAACTATAGAAATAATATGGCTGTTTCAGAATTTGTTACAGATAAAGAGTATTTTGTGAAGAGAACGTAGAACTTCCACTTAACAATTCATAATTCTTAATTCTTAATTCTTAATTCTTAAAAATGCAGTTTTATCCTTTATTCCCGATTGTTTATAAACTTCTTAGACCCACTTTTCCCAATTGTTTATGGGGTGGTGCCTCCCATTTTCCAACCATTGCTCTTTCTTTTGATGATGGACCCCATCCCCAATATACTCCTCAGCTTCTAGAGGTCTTGGATGAATATCAGATTACAGCTAACTTTTTCTGTTTGGGTGTTTGTGTGGAGCGATCGCCTATAATTGTCAAACAAATTTGCGATCGCGGGCATTGGCTTGGTTTACATGGTTATTACCACCATAATTTTCCTCTATTGTCTCCCAAGGAACTTCAACACAGTCTAGAAGCAACCCAAGCTGCTATCTATAATGCTTGCCATCTGCCGCCTGAAAGGGTGCGTGATGTCAGACCTCCCAATGGTTTATTTACACCTCAAACTTTAAAATTGTTTCAGCAATGGGATTATAGGCCAGTAATGTGGAGCGTTGTACCAGAAGATTGGGTAAGACCGGGAGTTAATACTGTAGTGCAACGAATTCTCGAATTGGTAGAACATGGGTCAATTATCGTCCTACATGATGGTGACTGCGGCGGTGAGGATGTTGCCGCTACCACCAAACTTCTTGTTCCCCAGTTACTCCAACGAGGCTATGAATTTGTGACTGTGGATAGCCTATGGCAACAATCTAGCGATCGAGTTTAACTATTGAAAAAGGGATAAGCAGAGAATTCCCACTAATATTTGATTAACACTTTATCCTTCAAGATATGTTGGACTGACTTTGAGTATTTTGCTCTCCTAGTACTTCTTTCCTATCAGTGCTAGAGGAAGCAGTTTCATCAGTGCCTAACAGATTATGGATATCACTTAAGGAACTAGGTTTTGCTGTAGTGGGTTCTTCCCTTGATTCACCCACATATTCAATCAGCTCTTCCACACGACAATTTAAAGCTTGGCAAAATCTAACAATTCTATCTATATGATCTGTGCCAGTCCTACCACTTTCCCAGTTTTGGATAGTACTCTCAGTCACCCCTACAAGACGGGACAACTCCAATTGGGTAAGTCCAGCCTTCTCTCGCAGATAAGCGATCCTTGGTTTTGCCTTCCTTTTCACAGCTATAGCACGTTTACTTGACTTATAGCCGTAGATCCTAGCACCAAAAAAAACTAGTGCCCAATAATTTTCTTTCTGCCCTTGACACCCCTAAGAATTTTGGTGGAACATATTAGGTGACAATGCCTCTATATATTTAGGGGGAAGTTAACTAGAAAGTCCGTAAGGGGTAAGCAACATTTTTTCAAAAAAAATTTCAGACACATCCGGAATGATAGGAAACGATTTTGTAGCTCTCATTAACAAAACAAACACAATATCCGATGAACTCCTCAAGGACGAACTAAATACCTACTGAAGGCAGTGAAGGATAAAACACACAACACACACACTAACAAGGTCAAAATCTCATGTTGAAGAAATCCTTAGCTTTCGGTTTATTAGCAGCAAGCTTAATGGTAGCTCCCGGTGCAGCATTTGCTCAGTCCCAAACTCAAGTTAATGACCAACTAACCGACCAAAGTGGTGCAGCGCTTGATGGCAGCATAAATGTACAAAATTCTCGCTCCAACAGCCGCCAAAACCAAAATGCCGCCAGCTATGGTCGTGGTCGTTATGGTCGCTATGGTCGCTACCGTCGTGGTTGCCGTCCTGGAAGCATTAACCAAGCACAAGCTAGCACCCAAACTACTGGACAAAGTGGTGTTGCTGAAAATGGTTCTATTAATGCTCAAAACAGCAATACCAACAGTGGCCAGCGTCAAAATGCTACTAGGTTCTGCCGCTAATTGTAACTATTGGCGTTGTTCATGGAAAAAGATTTCTTCTCACTTCAGTTTTTTCCGAAACAACGCCCCCTCCTATTGATATTAAAAATACACACAACAACACAACACACAAACACTAACGAGGTCTAAAAAATGTTGAAGAAATCCTTAGCTTTCGGTTTATTAGCAGCAAGCTTAATGGTAGCTCCCGGTGCAGCATTTGCTCAGTCCCAAACTCAAGTAAACGACCAACTCACTGACCAAAGTGGTGCAGCGCTTGATGGTAGCATAAATGTACAAAATTCTCGCTCCAACAGCCGCCAAAACCAAAATGCCACCAGCTATGGTCGTGGTCGTTATGGTCGCTATGGTCGCTACCGTCGTGGTTGTCGTCCTGGTCGGATTAACCAAGCACAAGCTAGCACCCAAACTACTGGACAAAGTGGTGTTGCTGAAAATGGTTCTATTAATGCTCAAAACAGCAATACCAACAGTGGCCAGCGTCAAAATGCCTTTAAGGTCTGCCGCTAATTGTAACTATTGGCGTTGTCAGAATTTGCTTTACAACGCCTGGTTACTAAATTTAACAACAGACCAAAATACGCACTAAAGAGGTTGATAAAAATGTTGAAGAAGTCTTTAGCTTTCGGTTTATTGGCAGCGAGCTTGATGGTTGCTCCCGGAGCAGCATTTGCTGGTGATACACAAACTCAAGTTAATGACCAATTAACCGACCAAAGTGGTGCAGCGCTCGATGGTAGCGTTAATGTTCAAAATTCTGTTACTAGAAGTCGGCAAATCCAAAAGTCAGTGACTGGTCGAGGTCGCCGTGGTTATCGCTACGGTTGTTCCCGTACTGGTAAGCAAACTCAGTCACAAGCTAGTACCCAAACTACCGGACAAAGTGGTGTTGCCGCAAATAGTTCTACTAATACTCAAAGAACAGGTACTATTAGCAGACAAGTTCAGACTATACGTACCAGAGCTTTGTGCCGCTAATTGATTTTGAGGCGTTGTCTGTGAAAATATAATCCTGTTTCAATGTGAATCTTTTAAATCCAACGCCAATCTTTACAACTCCACAACACACAAATTAATGAGGCTCACTTCAAGATGGTTAAAAAATATGTTGCTTTCGGTTTATTAACTGCCAGTTTGGTTATATCTCCCACAGTAGTTTTTGCTCAACAAGGTGAACAAGAAGTTAACCAAGAAATTAATCAACGGGCTACTGCTATTGATGGTAAAGTCACTCAAAGAGCTTCTCAAAAAGCTACCCAGAGTCAAAGAAGACGGGGCGCTCGCTGTGCTGGTGACTCCCAATCCCAACTATCTCGCCAACGTATAAACCAAGATGGTTTTGCCCTTAATGATAGCCGCGTCGATCAACGTGCTAGACAACTAAGCGACCAACGTCAACGCATTAGAAAACGTGGTTGTTATTAAAACCATCTACTTATTATTTATCAGGGCTTTGAACGACCACCTAATAAATAAAAGAACCATTTGTTCTTTAGTAAACAACAAAGGATAAAGCCATGCCTGCCAGACAAATCATTTCTATGCTCGCACTTTCTGCATTGATAGCCTTACCTGTAGGGGTTGCCAAAGCCGGTGACATTGATGTTAACAACGGTCGTAGTAGAGTTACCATCAAGAACGGAACGATTAAAGTTAGAAGAGCTGATCAAGGAAAATACGTTTATCCCAGATCTCCTAGATACAGATCTCGCTATTATCGAAGACGATTACGCCGTTCTCCTTATAGTCGTCTGAGAAATTGGAGATGGCGACGCTACAACAGATATCGCCTCCGTCGCTACAACAAACCAACTGTCAGTTGCAATGGCAGAGGTACAACCTATAAACGCACAATCGTCAATCGTTCTGGTAGAAATCGCTCCTACAGCTCTATACGCACAAGCAATTGTCAACGATAGTTCATTAAATTTACAAGGATATAAGTAACTATGAAGTCCAAATTACTATCTCTCGGTTTATTTTCTATTTCTGCGATCTCTCCTTTTTTAATACCTGCACTCACTCCTTCTGCAATGGCAGGATGTGTGGCAGTTGATACAAACGTTCAAGTGGCAGTTACTGAGAAGAAACGGGCACAGCAATCCAATAACGTGCAACAAGAATTTGGTCCCAATTGCGAAAATAGTGTAGGTAGTTCCGTTCGCAGTTCTTCCAGCCAAGTTTGTAGGTCTGCAAACTGTAGACAAAAACGTACAAGCGATCAATATGTTGATGGTGGTCGTCGCGTTCCTGTTAAAACTCGGAATATACCCGTTAAAGTTGATGTTCGGGTTAATCCAGTAGTTCCTAGCACTAGTCGTCGCACTCGCACTCGCTAAAATTTACAAAAATGCTGATGATACTGATACCCCCTATTTAGGGGGAATTTCACGTTTGTAGCTCTTTTTAGTAAAAGGAGCTTTTTTAGTTTGAAGAATCTCCCATCTTCCAGGTAGGAGAGTGTCAAACCAGTAAGTAGGTAAGCGGAATTAAATGTAAGACTGAACCTCACCCCCAGCCCCTCTCCTTACACATATCTTACACTTTCTCAATAAGGGTAAGGTGGGCAATAGGTGGGTTACGAAAAACTAAGGGTTTCAGACTCGAATTTTCTCAATAATCTTATGGTGCAAGATGTGAACTTATTAAGGATGCTGCTGGCGAATAGTGGGTATGACCCCTTACTAGGTTAAAAACTAGGGATTATTGGCATAATTTGGACTTGTTTTTTCTACCCCCACTCCCCCACTCTCCCGCTCCCCCACTCCCAAGAGGGTGATACCCCTGATTCGCCATTGGTATCTTATTAAGGAGAGGGGTGTAGTCACGTCAGGCGGGGTGGAGGTTTTATATTTAACCTTAGTTCGGTGTTAGGAGTTAAAATTAACGCGAGAAATATACGTAACCTCAGTTCGGGTAATCCCGGTTTATTTAACCTTGAATAGCTCAAACGAGGCAAACACGTTGACATATCCCAGAATCAAGCAACGGTGTAATGAGGGTTTGGGCTTATCTCGAACTCAGGTTATTTAATTTGACCCAGTTACTTAACCGTAGTCGTTGCTATATTTGCCTTTCAAAACACTGGTAATGACAATAAAAGGAAATCTCAACAAGAAACAGGTACCATAAACTTTTTTTTATGCATATTTTTCAGGAATTATTATAACTGGAATTGTATCTATACTCACGATTCATGCAGGCTAACATTAACAATTCACAATAGACCAAGATCAATTAATGTTGATAAATGCCTGCATAATGAATCACCAAAAGACAAATATACAAATTCTTAATTCAATAATCAACTCAACATTAGTCAATTTTCAATTTTTGGGGTAGAGAAATATGATTACAAAAATTCAGGTTTTTGGTTTATTAGCTGCGGTAATTACTATCGCTCCCTCTGCTGCGATCGCTCAAGAAGCACCCAATCCTGAAAACCAACAGAGTCAAGTATCTGAAACTCAAACCAATGTAAATCAAACTCCTGCTACTCCTAATAATGGTGTAGAAAATGCACCTGGAGCCGCAGTCAATGGAGTTACCCGTCGTAAGAAAAAGAGTATTCTACCTGGAGTCGCCGGAGCAGTTCTCAATGGTGTAACTGGTAATAAAAAGAATATTGTACCTGGAGTAGCTGGTGCAGTTGTTGATGGTATTATTCGTAACAATAAGAAGGTTGTACCTGGAGTTGGTAATGCAGTTAATAGCGTGACTAATAGCATTACTAATCAAGAACAAAATAATACCGATACTGGCAATATTCCTCAAGCTCAACAGCAATCTAATTCCCTTCCCAAAACACATTTATGCAATGCTAAGGTTGGAGTAGATATGTCTGTTCAAAATCTCAATCCATTGAATATTGTTTCTGGTGTTACTGACGTAGCTCGGAATATTCTGGGCGGGAAACAAGAATCACCAAATAAACTCAGAGCAAATGGTGATTTGGGATGTCTTCCTCGCTAAATAGAGGTTAATTTCGATTTTTGAGTTTGGTGCATTTGCATCTTCTAAAAGATTTATGATTGCTTTTTCTTAACCTCTCCTGAATCAGGAGAGGATAATTTACTTGAGTAAATTAAATATTTATCTATCTTTAGATACTTGTTTTTTTAATATTGAGCTATTAGTAACTAATAGCAAATATGTAAAATTTAACAAATAAAATTTTATATATCTTATATAAATGCTATCGTTGAAATGGTAAGTAAAGTATGGGAGTAATAAAGATAATATTTTTTGATGATACTGAAAATAAATTGAGTGTTTCTCTATTAATAAAATATATCCATGTGATTATCGGGAGGTAAATAGTTTTACAAAATGAAAATTTTTTGTATCTATAGTTGTCTGCCGATGCGATCGCATACAAAATTTATCTATCAATTGTATCTGAATCATGAAAACTTCATTGTTTATTGCGTGTAGCATCGCTTTAATAGTTAGCGTGAATGCATGTGTAGGGCAAAAGTCAGTCCAGACTAGCCAAAATAACCAAACTTCTGTTGTTACTAGTCGAAGTAGTCAAAACAGTCAAAATAATCAAACTTCCGTCGTTCAATCTGATAATAGTAGTGATATGGATAATAGTTTCTCTGTTAGTAACCAACAATCTAGTAGTTCATCTAGTTACCAAACAAGTTCCGTCGGCGTGAATGCAGCTAGTTTAAACAAACCCCATATCCTAAGTATCAAAACTTCAGGTAATAATTTGACTGGGGAAATTCGCATTGATGGTAGAGTTGTTAAACAAATCCGCAGTAATACAGTTGATATTAATTTATCCCCTTACCTGTCGGTGGGAGAGCACAAAGTAGAAATTTCAGCCCGTTATACTCCTGCTGATTCAGATGTAAGTGTGGAATTCAATGCTCCTGGAACAAGTAACACTCAGCAAACGAGTGGTGATGGAGCTCTCAACTATCGGATGGATGTCAGTGTACGCTAGTACTATTGAATAAAACTTCTAAGACTGTTACACAGTGAATATGAGATATTCCTTAGCTCCGCGACTTTTCCAACAAGTCGCGGAGCTTGTTATTTGTTTCTCAGTTTTCTCATTTAACTCTTAATCAAATTTCAGTTAGCTATCAGAGCTGATTCACAGTTGTCCGCCATATTAGTAATCAAGCAAGAGAGAACAAGCACACACAACTTGTTAGGAGCTATTACAATCATGAAACTTTATAAATTGGCTGGCTTAGGAATCGCATCTGTTGTAGTTTTAACTGGTGTAGGTTCGACAGTAATTAATACATCTCCAGCTTTTGCCAGCCATTCAACAGCTGATGTCAAGGGAACGAATAAGTCTGTTGTCGCTCACGGTAGCTTCGTCAAGCAGGAGAAATCTACTAGAGGAATGGCGAAAATTGTTAGTATTAATGGTAAACGTTACCTTGAGTTTGATCGCAGCTTTAGGACTGGTAGTGGTCCAGACGTTAAAGTAATTCTTCACCGTCAAAGTAATGTACCTCTAAATATTCGGAAAACAGATTACGTTACCCTAGCTCCTATCAAAAGCTTCAAAGGCACTCAACGCTATGCAATCCCAGAGAATATCAACCTCAACCAGTTCAAATCTGTAGGGATTTGGTGTCAACAATTCAATGCTACTTTTGGCTATGCTCCTCTCAGAGGAGTTTAGATTATCACTCCATCTGAATTACACCAGTATCCAGCGTGGAAAACCTGGATACTGTAAACCAAAAAATCTAGAAATTTATACGGAAAATAAGGACTATCTGGTGTAGTTATAGGTGTTCTGAGAAACGAACAATATTTCAGGAACCAATGATGACTGCATAAGTCAATACCACTGAACGTAATTATATATAGAAAGGTTTACTTACTATCTAACCTGAACTAAATTTACTGCCTAATATATTCCCAGGTAAGAACTATGACTAGCTTTTCCCACATTCGGCACCACAGAGATTTTCTATTCCCCATTCGTCAATGGTTAAATTCTCTAGAAGTCCACAATGTTGAATTAGCCCACATTTTGTGCAAACTGATTCCCGCTCAATGTCCATTTGAAAGAGATATTACCCTATTTGGACGCAAATTATTCCACATCCCCCCAATGTGTAAGCTAAATCCTCTATATGAGGAAGTTGTCAGTCTGCGTTTTAAAGCTCTGTGCTATTTAGCAGATGATTGTGGAGAAGATATTACAGTTTACTGTTGATCACACATAGGTAATTGTACTACTACTGTAGTGCCTTCAGTCAAATTAGATTGAATTTCCAATTCTCCACCGTGAAGTTCCACAATCCTTTTACAGATTGCCAGTCCCAATCCAGTTCCAGAGGTTTTTGTTGAGAAAAAAGGCTGAGTTAATTGAGGTAAAATCTCTGGAGGAATGGGTTCCCCGCTATTATTAATCTGAATACATATTTGGTCTTGCCCAACAATATTTTTAACTAATAATCTGACAGTATTGCCTACGGATGTTGCTTCAAATGCATTCCGTACTATATTAATTAATATTTGTTGTAATTTATCTTTATCTGCCTGGACTGTAGCTATATTAGTAGTTGGGCAAAATTTGATGAATTTGTCTGTAGCTTCTGGCATTGATCCCAGCGATCGCACTATCTGACCAATCCAATTATTCAGTTCAATTTCTTCTAGTTTTAATGTCTGAGGCTTGGCATAAAGTAAGATTTCTTTTAACAATCTTTCTAAACGCTCCGACTCTTCTAATGCCAAAGATAATCGTTCTTTTGCTACTGTTGATAAATCCAATTTTTTAAAATAATTTAACCCCATTTTAATTGTAGTTAAGGGGTTACGAATTTCGTGGATAATACAAGCAGAAAATTCACCAATGGCTGCTAAACGTTCTTTCTCTACTAGTTTTGCTTGAGCAGCTTGTAATTCTTCTGTTCTTTTCTGTACCTCAGCTTCTAAAATGTGATTAAATTCCAACTGTTGTTGATAAAGCTGATAGTTATCAATTGCTGTTGCGGCCCGTTCGGCAAATAATTCGGCAACGTCAATCTCATCTGAAGTAAATCGGCGTGCTTGTTTTTGAAAGCAACAAATGGTTCCTACTACTTTCCCCTGGGGAGTACGTAAAGGCACTCCTAAATAGGCTTGATAGCCTGGGGGCGGACTACCATATTGACTACAGCTTGTAGCGTCTGTGATTGCTAAAACTTTACCTGTTTCCACTACAGTACCAGTTAAACTGCCATGTAGGGAGTAAACTTGCTTACCTGCATCTCCTAGTTCAATATTACTAGCTAGGATTTGGTAACTATCACCGCATAATGTCACTACAGACCAATCAAGTTGAAGTAATTCACTAATACCTAAAGTAATTTCCCGTAGATAATAGTTAAATTTATCTGTACGATAACTCAGAGTAGACAAAATTGCTAAAGCACGCCTTGCTCTTTGCCAATCCTTGGAGGATAAAGATGATGTGGAATTTGTTTGTGTCATTTCAGTTATCAGTTATCAGTTATCAGTTATCAGTTATCAGTTATCAGTTATCAGTTTCCCATCGATAAATCGAGGGGCAGGGGTTACGGGGAAAAATTTTTCCCTTTTCCACAAATAAAATTTGGGGCTTGATACCGATTACTGTTTGGTCATGTGATGTTTTTTATTAAAAAACCATTCATCAATACTTACTATTTTTATATAAGATTACTAATTTATATCAGATTAATAATTTATATCAGATTACTATTTGATTTTTGTTGGCGTAGCCTGCGATACGCGGAGCGTCAAGCCTCCGGCTGATCGCGCTTAAAACACGTAGGTTGTGTTACTGCACAGTGTAACGCACCATCTGGTAATATTCTCAATGCGGAGTGCTGTTAGCATAACCACCCTACAAGTACTACAAGCACCTAATTTTATTTAACAATCAAACCAGATTCCTATATGTACTATTAATCATGAGTTTAAGTCACAGGTTCCCATTTCTGAGCAAAAAATGCAACAATTCTTATCAGTGATATTATAAACCATATGTATTGTATAATTTAGTAATTAAAAATAGACAAAAATCAACATATTTGTATAAATATAAACTAGAATACAGCCACTGAAAAATCTAGCAATTGCCCTAATTATATCTGCGGTATCAAATTCAGATTTTTTGATTTATGTCAAATCATCAATACTTTGGAACTACTCTTGCCCTTGAACCGATTGAAGTAAACACTGATAACTGATAACTGATAACTGAAATGACGGCACATATTTTACTGGTGGAAGATGAAGTGAAGCTGGCTCGGTTTGTGGAGTTGGAATTGACTTGTGAAGGCTACCAAGTGACCATAGCCCATGATGGGTTAACGGGGTTGACAGCAGCAAGGGAGTCTCATCCGGATTTGCTGATTCTAGACTGGATGTTACCGGGGATGTCTGGTTTAGAAATTTGTCGTCGTTTGCGTAGTACTGGGGAGCAGGTACCAATTATTTTATTAACAGCAAAAGATGAAGTTAGCGATCGCGTGGCGGGGTTAGATGCAGGTGCGGATGATTATGTGGTCAAACCTTTCAGTGTGGAGGAGTTATTAGCAAGAGTCCGGGCTAATTTGCGGCGTACCCAAGAAACAGATGCAGATATGCTGGTATTTGACGATTTGAAATTAAACCGAGCTACCAGGGAAGTATATCGGGGCGATCGCGCCATAGAATTAACAGCAAAGGAATTTGATTTACTGGAATATTTACTCACAAATCCCCGTCAGGTTATCACCCGCGATCGCATTTTGGAAACAGTGTGGGGTTATGACTTTATGGGAGATTCCAATATTATTGAGGTCTATATTCGCTATTTGCGGTTAAAGCTAGAAGCAAATAACGAAAAGCGGCTAATTCAAACGGTGCGTGGGGTTGGTTACGTCCTGCGCGATTGATATGTACTCCAATTTTAGATTTTGGAAGGGGAGCATCCCCAATGTTTAAATTTGTAGTACGGACATCTTGCCCGTTTCATATGAAATCCGGGTAAACAGTTATTGTCAAAGCTCTTTTGATAGAAAATTTTATCTTCTGTTCAGTGGACTCTCAGCAAAAACTCATAAATTGAGAAAGCAAACCGAATTAAATAAACATAGCCGCAAGAGAATTGTTGCTTTCCTCAAGAATCAATCCAGTGGCGAGTATCTTGCTTGCCACTGGCTTTTTCTACAAAAGTTTATTATCTAAGGGTCTAAATCATATTTAAATATATAAAGCCAATCAACACATATCTTGCACCTTCTCAATAAGGGTAAGGTGGGCATTGCCCACCCTACCAAATAATAAGGGTTACAGGCGATGATTTTCGCATGGGATCATGTGGTGCAAGATGTGAGTCAAGGAACAAAGAAAAATCCCCACTGAAAATTTGATTGGTGGGGAAACTGATAACTGCTAACTGATAACTGATAACTGAAATGACATATCTCGATACAGCCGCACAATTCTATGGTGAAGTAGCTCAAACACCACAAGTCGGACTTTGCTGCGTTCAAAGTTCCCCACTACAGCTACCAGGATTAAAAATTCCTCTGCAAATGCAGGAAATGAATTATGGTTGCGGTACTACAGTCCATCCTGCTGAACTTGCCAATAATCCTACCGTCTTATATGTGGGTGTTGGTGGTGGTTTAGAAGCTTTGCAATTTGCGTATTTTTCCCGTCGTCCTGGTGCTGTAATTGCCATAGACCCTGTACCGGAAATGCGAGCAGCAGCAGCACGGAATTTGTCAATAGCGGCTCAAGAAAATCCTTGGTTTGATCCCAGCTTTGTGGAAATTCGTGGGGGTGATGCTTTTAACTTATCCATTAATGATGATTCTGTGGATGTTGTCGCCCAGAATTGTTTATTTAATATCTTTGAACCGGAGGATTTAAGCCGTGCTTTACATGAGGCATATCGCGTCTTAAAACCCGGTGGAAGATTGCAGATGAGCGATCCGATTGCGACTCGACCCATTCCAGAACATTTACAGCAAGATGAACGTTTGCGAGCAATGTGTTTATCAGGGGCATTAACCTATGAAGATTATGTGCATCGGATTGTGAGTGCTGGTTTTGGTCAGGTAGAAATTCGTAGCCGTCGCCCCTATCGTCTCCTAGATTGTCAAACCTATAATTTACCAGAACCATTACTTTTAGAAAGTTTAGATTCTGTATCTTTCAAAGTAATTATTCCGGAAGATGGAGCTTGTATTTTTACTGGTAAAACTGCTATTTATGCCGGTTCAGAGGAATATTTTGATGACGACAATGGTCATATTTTGCAAAAGGGAATTCCAGCGGCAGTTTGCGATAAAACTGCTAAAAAGTTAGCTCAATTAATTTCACCAAATGTCATGATTACTGATTCGACTTGGCATTATACTGGCGGTGGATGTTGTTAGAAAAAAAAGATAATGTTATTGTTGCTCATGCTGATTTATGCTACTTGATTTATCTCCTAATCTAATGGTGCAAATGATAATTGTTAAGGGGTAGCGACTCTATTTGGGAGTAATATTATCAATTCCCTAGGGACTGTTTTCAAACTCTAACCGCTCTCAGCTCTTAGAGGATGTTTGAAGAGTATTATGTTTAACACCAAATCAAAAAATATTTGCGACAGATCCAATTGTAATCCCACCGTAACCCCGCCCCTACCAATAAATCATGTGTTGCATTCTTTTTTCAAATTGGTATAACACCAAAATCTCGTATCCTTAATTAGGTAATGGGAGTTTCAAAGCCTCTTTCCTTGTAGGAGAGAGGTTTACCAGAGAGGTTTTAAGTAACCTTTTAGACTTTCAAAACATCCTCTTAGAGCAGGATAGTAAAATTTAAGAGCTTGCACCATTAATTATGAATTAATTGGTCAGATTTTCTGCTACTGTAATTAGTGCGATCGCATATATAATTTTACATACTTCAAATGTAGATTATACTTTGTATTTACTAGTAATTTATCAATCATGCAAGCAGAATCAATTAATACCACAATCACACCATTTAAACATAAGTTAGCATCACCCCTGACTAAACAAAAAATTCAAGTTCTGCAAATCAATCTCGGTAAGCGGTGTAATTTAGCTTGTAACCATTGTCATGTAGAAGCAGGACCAAAACGCACAGAAGAACTTTCTCCTCAAGTTTGCGAACAATTAATTGCATTAATCCATCAATCTCCTCAAATCAAAATTGTCGATTTGACTGGTGGCGCGCCAGAGATGAATTATGGATTTAAGCCATTGGTAGAAGCAGCCGTAGCTACAGGAAAACAGGTAATTGTCCGGTCAAATTTAACAATTTACTTTGAAGATGGATTTGGTGATTTACCTGAATACTTTGCTAAACATAAAATTCGGGTTGTTGCTTCTCTTCCTTGTTACCTGGCTAATAATGTTGACAAAATGCGCGGTAATGGGGTCTTTGATAACTCCATTAAAGCTCTACAATGGCTAAATCAACTAGGGTATGGTAAACATCCTCACCTCATTTTAGATTTGGTATATAATCCCCAATTACCAACAAGTGATACATTTGCTTTAACTCCCCAACAAGCTACATTAGAACAAGATTACAAAGCCTTCTTGCAAGAAAATTTTGCCATTGTCTTTAATAATCTGTTTACCATTACCAATATCCCTGTTGGCAGAACTAAATTTTATTTAGAAAGGAAAAAACTGCATGCTCCCTACTTGCAGTTTTTAGAGTCTAATTTCAACCCCAGCACTGTGGAAAATTTGATGTGTCGGGATCAACTTTCCATTGATTATCTCGGTAACGTCTATGATTGCGATTTCAACCAAATGATGAATTTACCCGCCAAAACTGCCGATGGAGAACCCGTGACAATTGGTAAGTTGCTGAAATATGGTAGTTTAGACTTGATTACAAATGTAGAAACTGCTGCTTATTGTTATGGCTGTACTGCTGGTAGCGGTTCGAGCTGTGGTGGCGCTTTAACCCCAAAGGCTGAGTAAATTTATCTATACTCCTAGGGGTTTAAAACCCTATCCCCTACGGGTTGTTTGTTTTGTGTTGGGGTTTAAATCCCCATTACAAAACGTAATTACGAATTACGAATTACGAATTACGAATTGTTTAACAGATAATGCCTTCTATAATTGTGTAATAAAGTATAAGATTGTTTAAGTCTTTTGTAGCTATTATTAAGCCCTACTAGCCAAATTCATTAACTGCTTGAAGTTGACTAAATGAATCACAGAATTGGTAGGATCAATTTGAATCCATCCTTTTTCATCTAGTTTTTCCATAATTTTTGTAGTTTCTTCTACTCCTATTTCCGTAACATCAGCTAAATCTTGGCAGGAAACATGAAAAATTTCTTTTCCTTTGGCAGATTCTTGACCATAGTTTTCACCTAAACTAACTAGGGTGCAAGCAAGTTTTACTGCTGGTGGAGCATTTCGCATTTGCAAACGCAAATTAGTTTGTCGCAAGCGTCGCACCATTAATTGCAACATTCGATGATGTAGCTGGGAATCTTTAAACAAGATTTGAATAAATTGCTCCCTGGAGATACTTAATAACTTAACAGGGGAAAGAGCAATAACATCTGTTGAACGAGGAGATTCATCCAGAATAGCCATCTCTCCAAAAAAATCACCTTGGCTTAAAATTGCCAAAGCGACTGAGCTTTCTCCCTGGGTACGTCGGACTTTTACCCAACCAGAAACAATGAAGTAAACTGCATTACCCCAAGCATCTTCCATTAAAACGGCTCTTCCACCAGGATATTGGTGTTTGGTAGCTACATTGAGTAACCATTCCAACGACTCAGGGCTGGCTGTACTCAGTAAGGGAAAATTTTTACTAAAAACCTCTGTCTGCATGTAAATTTTTGCACAAAATAAAAGATAAAGAGAGAAAATTATATTTATAAAAAATGTCTAAAGGAACCGTTTTCTGATCCAAGAAAACGGTTATAAATACACGTAAGCTTACTTAACTGATAACAGTCAAGTTTGTTGGTCTAGGTTTCCATTACAACACAATGACGGAGGTAACGAAATCAGCACTTTTACTGACAGAAGTATTAATATTATAAAATTTATTCTTCTGAGGGTATAGTTAAAATTTTGATTTGATAATCTAAATTATCTATCAGTTTATCAAGTTGATGTAAAGCTGTTAATTTTTCAGAATTAGCATTACTGTTAAGGGTAAGCCGATTCTGGAGTTGGTGCAATTTATGACTGAGGCGTTGGGTCATTTTCAAACTCTCGTTACTCAGACGTTCTATTTGTTTTTGGCGGTAAAATTTTAAGGCTGTTCCTTTTAATACTTGTAATGTCGCTTCTTCGCCGTGTTGCCCCGGCATAATACGTAAGCGTATTAATAAACTATTGTTTTGATGTAAGTATTCTTTCTCCATTTGTTTGATTTCTTTAGCTGTAGTTAAACTAAATGAACCAAACCGCTTTAATTGATTTAACACTCCTTGGTATGTGGAGAGGGATAATTTTTCTAATACACCTTGTGGAGTTCCATTATTGCTCCAGATAATTTTTCCTTCGTAAGGTTGTCTTTTCAAATATAAGCGACCAATGCCACATGCAACCACTCTACTTAATAATTCTGCAAGTAATTGTTTAGCTGGTAGGGTGGATAAAATATTAATAGGATGTAATTCTTCTGCAAATGGTAGTGATAAAACAGGTAAATTTTTAGGTAACTTTTGTCTAGTTTTACCAATCGTTGATGATTGTAATGCAATACTATCACCTTGTAATTGAGTGACTTCTGTGTCTACCTGGGTTGTTGGTGTTGTTATATGTGGATTTTCATTCACAATGGATGCTATAGCAGCGATATCTACCTCGGAATCAGCCTCTGAAGGATCGTTAGTTTGTATCGGCTCTTGCTGGCTGTCATCCAGATAGGCTTCTATATTAGTAAATATAGATGGATATTCTGTTTCTTTAATTATCTCGGTTTGCTGAGTTTGGGAAGTATCGGTAGTTGTATTTTGATAGCGTAAATAAGCGGAAAGGATTTCTTGATGGGTACTAACTGCGATCGCTTGTATATCTATGGTGCAATTTAGATAAGATACCATACGATTGACATAATCTAAAGCATTATCATCTTCTGGATATACCATACCCAACACAAGTCTTGTGTTCTCCAATTTTAATGGCAAAACTTGGTAGTGTAGGCAAACTTCCAGGGATAGAAGACTTTCCAAGAGGTCAAATATTTGCTTGTACTCTAGAGATTGCTCTCTATCGGTGGTGGTAGCACTTAGTCCTGGCTCACTGATTTTTGAATTATCAGTAAATGCGCCCTCTGAAGAAGACATATTTATACTTCCTGATGGTTGATGAAGATATTTGTTATATCTTTCTGGGCTTCCGTAGTCAATCAGTAAAAAAAAATACTATTTTTTGCAAATTATTAAGGAGCAGAAAATCTCAATTTGCAAGAATATACCAGACTTGTAGCTACCTTTCACCATCTACGTAAAACACGTATACATAAGTCAGTAATAATACTAATTACACGGATAAATTTCATAATGATACGGTAAATTCATGATAAATTCACCGCAAATCAAATTACCAATACCTATGATTAGCTCTATTGAATTCTCAAGTTTTGAGCTGCAAGGTATATTTTGCTCCACTCACCCATAATTTGATGATTTTTGAGTTTGAGTTGTTCTGCTACCTCTGCTAGATTTTTCCCTGTTTTCAATAACCTGAGGATCCGACTTTGCTTAGGGGTAATTTTTTGTTCTAGCAACTCTAATTGTTTCGGTGTTAACCCCAAGTTATGTTCTTCTAAAGATATTTCTAGCCAACCCTCAACTAGTTCTGATTCGCTTTTGATGGCAAATACCCGTACAGCATGGTAGCTAATTTTTTCTCGCAGCCGATATATTTCTCTAATTGGCTTCTTGAATTTTTTAGCGATCGCATCCTGGGTTTTACCTTGTAGGTAAAGATGAAGCCATTCTACAGCTTCTTGTCCCAAATTTTCTTGTAAATATTCAGCAAATTGCTGTTTCACCATCTGACGCAGCAATGTTTGTTCCTCTGTCGCCTGGGCTGATTCATAGTCTGCTACAACTTGGCTATCAACCAAATTTATACTATTGTCACTATCTTCTCCCAATATTTCTTCGGATACTAACCGAATCATATCTTTGCCGGGGACTTGAGTTAAGCCACCACGTTGGCTACGTCGTAGGTAATTAATAAACCGATATACCAATAGGGGTTGGTTACGTACTGGTCGCAAACAATACTCTTCAATGCTGGCAAACAATAAGCCGTCCCTGAGTCTGGTATCTGTTGTAAACTGGGAGATGAAAGCCATTTGCTGCTGCATATAGTTGTCACTTTGCAGTAGTTCTTGCAATACCTCTTGTAATACATCGAACACTTTTTGTTGGCGATCCCGACTGAGAGCAATCCAAGTTTGGATCTTATTCCGTAATGTGGCTAAACTTCCCAATCGGGTAATTAAATTACGGTAAGCCCTTTCCCTACCGACTCCCAGGTAGCGTTGACTTAAAATTCTCCAACGATATTCCATCGCCTGTTTAGCAATATCCAACTCCTGTGGCTTGAGGGAATCGAGGCATTTTTCGTCATTTCCCAAAAACCAACGGATAATACTTTCATGATTGGATGCACTTTGCTCTGGGCATTCTGCAGCCAGACGCTTGCGCCAATATTGAGTCAGTTTTTCTGCCTCTGATGTCATTATGAGATTGCGCTCCTCTAAACCTTCTAAAGTAGTGTGCATCACAACCTCCGTTTTTCCTACTCCCGTGTGTGTGTTGGGGCATCATTTCTCCATGTTTTGGCATGAAGATTATGGTTTTTCCTGCCTGTCTTTATTTACGTCTGGACTAACTCAATTTATGCAGAAGGTTGGAAATCGAGAGGTTGTTATTCTGCAAAAAGTCTTGAAAATCCAGTCTGTAAGGTGTTTTGCTCAATTTACGGGAATATTTATTTTTGTAAATCAACTCAGGTCATTACCCGTCCTACTTACAAAACTGATATGTTGCTAGGTTCTAGTACAGCATGGCGTAAATCAAGCCAATATCTGAAATAGGTCAAAAGTTTAGATAATAAGCATTATTTATTTTGACTTTTGCCTTCTTGTACTAGTAATGCACCCAATTCCCCAATCAGCTTAGGAGTGAGGTCAAATTCATCTCCCGCAGCTTGATTACTGACTAGGTAGGTAATATCAACATTTTTTATACTATTACGCAATGCTAATTTAGTTTCTTTACAGACATAAAAATTTAGCTTTCACCAAAAATTGCCAAGTATCTTCCCAAAACTACCTAATATCATATTCGCTGAATTACTTATAATTCTGGCTTGAGTTACCCCAAACCTCTTTTACCCGCTCCTTAATCAGGAGAGGGTAACCCAGGCGGGTGAGGTAATGGATTTTATATTTCCTCAACGACGGGGTAATTGTCTATTACCAGCAACCACTGGGTTTTCTACCGCTTGTCGGTATTGTTCCACTTGCTCTGTGTAGCCAATTGGCAAGACGCATTCAACATTTTCATGGGGACGGGGAATAATTACCCATGATTCCAAAACTCCACCGTGAGCTTTATCTACTGCAGCAATACCTGCATCCATAGCGGTTTTTACTTCCGAAATATCCCCTCGGATATTCACTGTAAAGCGGGCACTACCAACCCTAATATAGCCGACAAGGGTGACTCGACCAGCTTTCACCATAGCATCTGCTGCGGCTAACACAGCGGGAAAACCCTTAGTTTCAAGCGATCCAACTGCCTGTAGTGCCATTGGTTATATCTCCTCTATCAATAAACAAGTGTGGCGTTAAACATTAATTGTACGAAGTTATGGCATATTTTAGATATTTCTTGAGAAATAAGGGGAAAAAGGGCAAGGGGATATTATTTCAGTTTTCAGAAAATACGGAAAGGTTCTGTTTTCTCCGTGAAATGGATTGGTAGCACAGATTCTACATTTTCTGGGGGGTTGGGAACGATGTAGTGGGTGATTACCTTACCGCCATAGGTTTCCTCCCCGGCTTTAATCCCAGCTTCAACTGAACGGTTCACTTCCGAAACCTGTCCTCTGACTGCCACTACAAAACGACCACTTTCGGCTTTATCATTGTAGACAATGGTGACTGCGGCAGATTTAACCATGGCATCTGCCGCGGCTAAAATTGCCGGGAAACCCAAAGTCTCAATTACTCCAACTGCCATGGGCATGGCTTTACTCTCCAACAATTAGGTGTAATAATTCCAGCTTGTAGCAAAATAGCTTGATGATTTAATTTTACGCCCCTTTGTAACCGATGTAGCGTGGTGATGAAATATCCCCCATCCCAGACAAAATAAAATTTATGTTTCCTGACTTTCTACCCCCCTCTGCTGTTAACCTCACAGAACCAACCTCCATTGCCTTACTTCAGAGTATGACACGGGTTGCGATCGCCACTCCTTTATGGCATAGTGCGATCGCTACTACCTATATCTGTCAGGGTAGTGGTGGTACTCCTGTACTGTTATTGCATGGTTTTGATAGTTCTGTGTTGGAGTTTCGCCGTTTGTTACCCTTACTTGCAGCACATCAGGAAACTTGGGCGGTGGATTTGTTGGGTTTTGGTTTCACCGAAAGGGTTGCAGGGATTAAATTTACTCCTACAGATATCAAAACCCATCTGTACCATTTCTGGCAAACCCTGATCAATCAGCCGGTAATTTTGGTTGGTGCTTCTATGGGAGGTGCAGCTGCGATCGATTTTACCCTGACTTATCCAGAGGTGGTGGAAAAGTTAATATTAATTGATAGTGCAGGTTTAACGGGTGGTTCGCCCTTAAGTAAGTTGATGTTTCCGCCTTTAGATTATTTAGCCACAGAGTTTTTACGCAATCCCAAAATTCGTCAAAGCATTAGTCGTGCGGCCTATAAAGATAAGAATTTCGCTTCCGAAGATGCCCGATTATGTGCAGCCTTACATTTGGAAATGCCCAACTGGAATCAAGCATTAATTGCTTTTACCAAGAGTGGTGGTTATAAACCATTCAGATTTAAAAAGCTACAAGAAATCACCCAGCCTACCCGAATTTTATGGGGCGACACTGATAAAATTTTGGGTATAAATGACGCGAGAAGATTTAAAAGAGCAATTTCCCATAGTGACGTATTGTGGATAGAAAATTGTGGTCATGTTCCCCATTTAGAACAGTCACAAATAACTGCTGATAACATTTTAGATTTCAACTGATACTGTATAGATATAAAAAAGTTCTCTAATTTATTGGCTTTAGCTAGAATTTGCGATCGCCAGTTTAACATCGTTTGGTAAAGAAATTCCTGATTCTGCATACTCTTCCTTAATCATCTCAAACACATTCACAAGTTCAGTGCGTGCTTCCTCTGGGGTTTGTCCCCAAGCATGACAACCAGCAATAGCAGGGATGTATGCAACAAATGTACCGCTGTCATCGGCACGGATAACAGTAGTGTAGTCGGAGAGAGACTTCATAAATAATCCTAGTGTGGGTCTCTACTTCCTTTCATGGCTTTGACAAAAAAGTAATGAGGCGCATCTAGAACATTGCGGGGTTGAAATTTATGAGTAAAGCGACCATAGTTAGCTCCTTCGTCTCCTGCTTGAAGAACTGATGCTTCCCAGTTATAAGCAGATAATAATTTTTCTGGTTCGTCACACCCATACTTCCAATGCTGAGACAATTCTCCAGTACTTTTGGAGACAAAGTAAGAGTTAATTAGGTCAGCACCCAGCCAACTCCCTTGTGCGCTTAGTTGAGTAATTATCTTTAATAGTTCGTGTACTTCCTTTTCGCTTAAATAGTACAAGAATCCTTCCATCAACCATACTGAAGGAATTTCTGCTTGGTATCCAGAGGCTATAAGTTTGTCAACCCAAGGCTCCCTGATATCTACTGAAATCAAATGGCGATGGCATTTACTTGGTATGTTGACTAAAACAGACGTTTTATATTGCAGTACCTCCGGACGGTCTAATTCATATATATGAGTCTCCGTCAGCCAAGGTAGGCGAAAAGCTCTGGTATCCATCCCCGCTCCTAGGATAACAACTTGCCGTATTGAACAGTGATTCGACATCAAAAAGTCATCAAAAAAGCGTGTCCGCACGATAACTATAGGCGCACCCTTGTCTTCGTACTGTTGGGCACTAGGTGTAATTTCAGCAATAATATCTTCTCCTGCTAGGAGTGCTGCTAGGGGGTCTTTAAACAAACCTGATGGTCTTTGTGTTTCTATCGCTCGAACAGCAGCCATCATGCGCGAAGATAGACTGACTAAATCTTTAATTTCAGACATTTTTATCAACAGATATATTTGCCACGAATTGCTGTTCAGTATCACACACTCGCCCTTTCGCAGCAATCGCACAGAAAACCAGATTAACCTGAGTTCGGTGTTAGGAGTTAAAATTAACGTGAGAAATATACGTAACCTCAGTTCGGGTAATCCCGGTTTATTTAACCTTGAATAGCTCAAATGAGGCAAATACGTTGACATATTCCAGAATCAAGCAACGGTGTAATGAGGGTTTCAGCTTATCCCGAACTCAGGTAGATTAAGATGTGAAAGTCAGACAGGGTAAAGATTCCAGAATAGTTAAGGTAGTCGCATTTCAGAACATTTGTACACATTAACGCTCGTTTTGAGTCTGGTAGTGGCGTATCAATCTGGGCGATCGCGAATATGATACAGTCAATTACACCATTGGAGCGATCACCCTTTTGAGTTCGCGTAATTCATGACCCTGTTGGCGAAATATATCTTAATACCTAAAAACTTTATTTTCGCGTAGGTTGGGTAGAGCGCAACGGAGTGTAGCGAAACCCAACGCTCCCATGAACATTGATGTTCCCATATTTCAAATGTAACGTAATATTTCGCCAATAAAGTCAATTCATTCGCGAACAAATATTTTTTTGTCCAAAGTCCAATTACTAAACTACCTTGATTGAAATTAGAAAATTCCTATAAATATTTCCCAAACTCCCTTATTTTATCCTGCCAATTTAAGCAGTTGCAAACTCGGTATACTGACGTTTCTCAGGAGAATGAAAAGCTAACACAATATCATTATTAGGTACACCTTTCCTTAATAAATCAGTAGCAATACCTTCCTCTGTCCAATCTTCTTCAATATAAATTTTCTCATTTTTAATCCTCACATAAACTGTCATTCCTTTAACTCTTCTTCCTTCTTGCCAACCAATAACTAACCAAATATATTGGTCGTTTTTGTCGTCAAAAGATAATATACTATCAACTCCTGGGGGGTTAGGCGTTTGCGATGCTAATTTTTCATATTCAGAGAGAATTTTTTTAATTATGTAACGATAACGTTCTAATTTATCCATTGAATAATCTCCTCATTGGTTAAGTTGACGATGATTAATAATAGTTGAGTTTCTTCTATAATTTTTTGAATAGCTTTTTGAGTAAAAAAGGACTCATAAATATTTTGACCAATCGCCAAATAAATTTTAGCCTGGGGAAAGACAAATTTTGAGAATATTCGATAAATAATATATTGACCTAATGCAGTTTCAAAATCCCTCATTGGTGAACGGCTCACAAAACTTTTGATTTCAACAATAATTTGTTCTTCACCTCGTTGAGCTTCTAAAATTCTACCGGCAAGTAAGTCAGCAAATAATTGTATTTCTTCATATCTGATAGTATGAGGATCGGCTGTAATTGTCCAACCATCCTTAATTAAAGCATTTTTAACCGCATCATGGTAAATATCTTTCGCTGGCATTATCACCCTGATAATAAAAATTGGGATTAGTGCGGTGCGTTAGGCACAAGCCATAACGCACCCTACTAAACAAAAATCCTCTGCACTCTTCTTTGCGCCTTCGCGCCTTTGCGTGAGACAAATTCAGGAGTACGTTAGACACAAAACCTAACGCACCCCATCTTAATTACTTCGCCGCAGTTGGCATACCCAAAATATCCTCAATCTTCGGCATTTCTTCCAAAGGAATTACCCTACCTTCATCCTCAAAACCAGCAATTTGATCAAAGTTCAAATACCGATACAAATCATCAGCAAAGGGATGAATTTTCTTAGCAACAATATCCATATATTCTTGCACAGAAGGCATCTTACCTAACAGCGCACAAACTGCTGCCAATTCCGCCGAACCAAGATACACTTGTGCCCCCTTACCCATACGATTATTGAAGTTTCTCGTAGAGGTGGAAAACACCGTCGCACCATCTGCAACCCGCGCTTGATTACCCATACATAAACTACATCCCGGCATTTCTGTTCTCGCACCAGCCGCACCAAAAATACCGTACACCCCTTCTTCTTTCAGTTGTTTCTCATCCATACGTGTGGGGGGACATACCCACAGACGGGTAGTAACTGCACCCGCACCTTCCATCACTTTCGCAGAAGCACGATAATGTCCTATATTGGTCATACAAGAACCAATAAAAACTTCATCAACTTTGTCCCCTACTACCTCTGATAATAATTTCACATTATCCGGATCATTGGGGGCAGCGACAATGGGTTCTGTGATTTGGTTTAAATCAATTTCGATGATTTCTGCATATTCTGCATCTCCATCTGCTGTCATTAATTCTGGGTTTACCAACCATTCTTCCATTTTGGCAACGCGACGCATAATAGTACGGGCATCTTCATAACCCCGCGCTACCATGTTCTTTAACAAGGCAACATTGGAACGCAGATATTCAGCAACTGTCTCCGTACTTAACTTAATGGTAGAACCTGCACAGGAACGTTCAGCTGTCGCGTCGGTAAGTTCAAAGGCTTGCTCAACTTTTAAGTCTGGTAAGCCTTCAATTTCCATTATCCGCCCAGCGAAAACATTTTTCTTGTTTTCCTTGGCTACCGTTAACAAACCCTTTTGAATCGCTACATAGGGAATAGCATTCACAATATCTCGCAGGGTAATACCGGGTTGTAACTCCCCTTTAAAGCGCACTAACACCGACTCCGGCATATCTAAAGGCATAACCCCCAAAGCCCCCGCAAATGCCACTAAACCAGAACCGGCGGGGAAAGAAATACCTAGGGGAAAGCGGGTGTGAGAATCGCCACCAGTACCGACAGTATCCGGTAACAGCATCCGGTTTAACCACGAATGGATGATGCCATCTCCAGGGCGCAGGGCAACCCCACCCCGTTGGGAGAAAAAGTCAGGTAGTTGGTGGTGGGTTTTAATATCCACTGGTTTAGGATAAGCAGCAGTGTGACAGAAACTCTGCATTACTAAGTCAGCAGAGAAACCCAAACAAGCCAATTCCTTTAATTCATCCCTAGTCATTGGTCCTGTGGTATCTTGGGACCCAACGGTAGTCATCAATGGTTCACAAGACATCCCTGGGCGAACACCTGGTAAACCACAAGCTTTACCTACCATTTTCTGTGCCAGGGTGTAGCCTTTACCAGTATCAGCAGGTGGGGTGGGGCGTTTAAAGATGGTACTAGCTTCTAAACTTAATGCTTGGCGAGTTTTATCAGTCAGACTGCGTCCAATTAATAAGGGAATGCGTCCACCAGCCCGGACTTCATCTAAGATAGTTTCAGGCTTGAGGGTAAAAGTAGAAATGACTTCCCCAGCTTCATTAGTAATTTCTCCTTTGTAGGGATAGATAGTAACTACCATTCCCGTTTCCATCTTGGTGACATCACACTGAATGGGTAAAGCACCCGCATCTTCAGCGGTGTTAAAGAAAATTGGAGCAATAGAACCACCTAAAATATACCCACCAGCCCGCTTATTGGGGACAAAGGGAATATCATTACCTAGATGCCATAATACAGAGTTAATGGCTGATTTTCGCGAGGAACCCGTACCTACCACATCTCCCACATAGGCAACGGGATATCCTTTTTGTTTTAATTGGGCAATGGTTTCTAAACTTCCCGGTTGCCGCGATTCTAACATCGCCAAGGCGTGTAAGGGAATATCTGGGCGGGTGGTAGCGTGGGTTGCGGGGGATAAATCATCCGTATTGGTTTCCCCAGGAACTTTAAAGATGCTAACGGTAATTGCTTCTGGTAAAGTGGGGCGGGAAGTAAACCACTCGGCATTTGCCCAAGAGTCTACAACTTCCTGAGCATAAGAATTATTACCAGCTAATTCCAAAATATCGTGGTAAGCATCGTAAACTAGGGTAATGTGTTTTAGAGCTGTAGCGGCGGTTTGGGCAAGTTCTTCCTGTGACGATTTGAGTAAATCAATTAAGGATTGGACATTATAGCCACCCAACATTGTTCCCAATAGCTCAATGGCATATTTAGGAGAAACCAGGGGACTAGTAATTTCTCCTTTAGCAACCCCAGTTAAGAATCCAGCCTTGACATAAGCCGCACTATCAACTCCAGGGGGGACTCTGTCTCGCAACAAATGCAGTAATGCTTCTTCTTCACCCACCGGGGGATTTTTCAATAATTCGCACAATGCGGATGTTTGTTGTGCGTCTAATGGTAAAGGGGGGATGCCTAGGGCTGCTCTTTCATCAACTTGTTTGCGGTATGATTCCAGCATTATGCTCTCCAATTATTCAGCCAAAATTTGTCTATGGTTAATAGTCGCTTCCCTAGTTCCGTGGGTATTTACCCTCGCAAGTCTTCACAGATAGGCTTAACCAGCAATTAGTACGGGCGATGGGAATAATTACTACTGTTCGTAAAAACAGGACTTTTGGTTTTCCACAGCAGCACTATCAGTTTTTGTCTAGCAAAGACTTATAATTATTACTGTATAGCGATTTTCGCTGCTCAAGCCTTTTACCAAAAATTCCTATTTGTCGGTGGTATTCTAATATTTCCACCTATTCACTAAGATAAGATATATCCTTTGTCTGTTGCATCCCACTTATTTTATATATGACCAAAACATACACTGTTGAATTTCAACACCAAGGTTCAATTCATACTTTACAAGTTCCTGACAATGAAACCATCTTATCAGTGGCACATGCGGCTGGTTTAGAACTTCCTAGTTCTTGTTATGCAGGTGTTTGTACCACTTGTGCTGCTAAAATCACTAACGGTGGAACAGTTGATCAAACCGATGGTATGGGTGTAAACCCGGAACTACAGAAGCAAGGTTATGTATTACTTTGTGTGGCTTATCCTCGCTCTGACTTAAAAATTGAAACAGAAAAAGAAGATACGGTTTATCAATTGCAATTTGGTCAAGAATAAGTAATTAACCTTATTGTTAATGGTTGGTAGTTAGTAATGAATAGTGAATAAATAATAACTCATAGCTAACTGCTGACTTTGACACTCTCCTGCCTAAAGGCGAGGAGATTCTTGGTTCAACGAGTCCACTTAAACTAGACCCCTTGCAGTATCTAGCTCAGAGGTGGTTCTCTCCTCAAGCGTTGACTTTCCCCCTGCCCGGGGGTAGTTGGATTGTTCCAAAATTTGTTTTACTAAAATTCTGTATCGTCTAGTCCCCATGTAGACGCGAAGCGGCTTCCCGAAGGGTAGATTTTACCTATTCCTGGACAGAAACTAGAACTATGGAATAGAACACCATATCCTCAATTGTCAAGGTACAGATTGTCGTTAGACAGTTGGGTTTTTATACAGGTTGATTACCGTTCCTGTTAAAGTTAATCTTACCATAAAATGTCACTGAGGCGTAAACGCCTTCTGACAGCTTTCATCCCTTGTCTAAAGCACACCTGAATCTCTGCGCCAAGCTTCGAGACTCAGGCTCAAGGGTTTTCAGCTAGTCTTTCTTATAAACAAAAAACTGAGGATTAAAGTCAATGACTACCCACTTTATTACTGCGGAGATAGATTTACAGGAAACCCCCACTGAGTTAGAAAAAGCCATTACAACAGAGCTAGCCAAACAAGGGGAATCCTTACGCTGGGCAATTACGGCTGTAGATTCACAAAAGGGAAAGGCTACTGTGGAAGCTGTTGTCACCAGAACAGAAGATTAGAAATTACTAACTTGAAAATGGTTGTTAGTTGTTAGTTGTTAGTTGTTAGTTGATGGTTGACAGCTTAGGTGTGAGATTTTCCCGTGAGGGACTAGCTTGAAAATAGTTGATAGTTGACAGTTGACGGTTGACAGTTGACAGCTTAGGTGTGGGAGCCGCACTTGAGATATTTTCATCGGCAGGTTGTGGGATTTTCCCGTGGGGGACTAGCTTGAAAATATTTCATCAGCGCGGATTAGGGGCGCATTGCGTGCGCCCTTGAGGAGTTCCGCTCGTTTCTAGGCTCTGCCTGGAAACCCATTAGGGGAGGCAGAGCCTCCTCAAATTCATTACAAGGTAGAACCTTGTAACGAGAGCTTGGGTGCAATTTGCTTTTAGAATGCTTGTAACCACTTTGACAAGGCTAGCAATAGGTGAGTTACAGAAAAACGAGGATTTCAGACTCTGATTTGATCAATATATGTTAAATTGCGGTTCGGCAATCATCATTGATAGAGTGAAAAGAACCGAAATAGCAGTCAGCATAATTTTACATAATATAAGAATGAAGGCACTAAGTTTAGTGCTGTAACCGTTAAACAAAGTTCTAAAAAAAAGAGAGGGAGATGTATGGCACTAGTTCGTTACAACCCCTGGAAAGAAATTGATACTCTAGAACGTCGTTTCAACAGCTTGTTTGATGATTTTTCACCAATTACAAGGTGGAAAGAATGGACAAAATTTTCGGAAGTACCTGCTGCGGAAATATCTGAAACTGATGATGCTATTCATCTAAAGCTAGAAATTC
This sequence comes from Calothrix sp. MO_167.B12, assembly GCA_030066045.1. Classification (GTDB taxonomy): domain Bacteria; phylum Cyanobacteriota; class Cyanobacteriia; order Cyanobacteriales; family Nostocaceae; genus Calothrix_A. Next base: position 23,222 of record JASJCJ010000029.1, on the reverse strand, counting down.
CGGGGATGGAAGCTAAAGACTTAGATATTCAAGTCGCAGAAGATAGTGTTGCTATCAGTGGAGAAAGAAAGTCTGAAAGTAAAACTGAAGAAAAAGGCTTTACTAAGAGCGAATTCTACTATGGTAAATTCCATCGTGTAATTCCTCTACCTACAAACATTCAAAATAACAATGTTTCCGCCGAATATAAAGATGGAGTTTTGAACTTGACGCTACCTAAATTAGATGTAGAAAAGCAAAAAGTCGTCAAAGTCAATCTATAGTAGCTAGTCGGTTCATTGATTGATGTCAATTTCTATCAGATGATCAAGCTATGATTTGATTGCCTCGTGAGTTTGATTGTGTGAGTTTATTGATAGCCTAGTTGTTCTATACAACTAGGCTTTTTAGTTAGGGGATTTACAAATAATTGGGTAATATAATGTCCGGTAAATTACCCTTAATTTAAGACATAGTGTAAGAACCTTAAATTTCTATATTTTTGGACTCTAAACCCCTTTGCCCGTGGTTTTAATAGCAAGTATTTAACCGAACACAATATAACATCTGATAATTTGCACTATTCTTAATCAGAGCCAAAGCCCTTATATTCTAATTCCCAAGGTGAACCTGGTAATACCAATTTGAAAAAAGAATGTAACACATGATTTATTTGTAGGGGCGGGGTTACGGTGGGACTACAATTGGATTTGTCGCAAACATTTTTTGATTTGGTATAACTAGTGGTGCATCTTATTAGTTCATCAAGCTAACTCTCCACGAAACTCTCCACGAGCATATTTCACCACCAAGGATGGAAAATACTCTTACCTGTTCCCTGTTCCCTAGCTAGCTAAAATATCCCCGACTTCTGAATCAATATCCGCACATCGTAGGGATTCCTAGGATAGAAGTCGGGGATAGCTCACACCCGCAACTCGTCAAAATGAATGGGACAAAGTGCTAGTTTTGTGCAAAGGAAAGGAACTTCTCTGATGTACCCTGCACATCGCGTTATATACCTAGAAAATATAGGTTCAGCAGTTGGTAATTGCCAATTTTTATATAACTATAGTTATAAATGATTAACAGATGTGGTACATTGCTGCTAGTGTTTAATCTGGTTTTTATTCGATCAGAGAGTAAACAGTCTGCTCTCAAGCTTTCTCTAGCAATGAAAGCGGTTAGTTGATGTCACCAGATGAACCTTAAGTGCCAATATCATTTTTACTGCCAGGAGTAAGTCCATGATTGCTGAACATCACGATTCGACATCCATGGAACAGGAAACACAACGACGCATTAAAATCAAACAAAGTCAGCTGCAAATCGCTTTAGAAGGCAATATGCCTCATGTCGCTAGAGGATTAAAACGTCAATTGGTAGAGTTACAAAGGCAAATAAAGTCGCCACCAGACTCTGATTTTCAAGCTTTAATGAGTTTAGTGGATGACTAATATAGCACTACGCGCTAGGGAACTCTTAACTCTTAACAGCATTCGTCAAAGGGTTTCAGTATTTAGAAATGTCCTAACTGCGGAGGCGTAGTCCTATATACTGATTATTAAGATTTGTTAATACTTATGAATCTTTCTGAAAGAAATCCCCTACGGGATAGCTCTGCTTAGCGCATTTAGAAATCCCGATTGAGGAAATACCAAAAAATAAATTCTCCAATTTTACCCACTCTAACTACTTGCTCGGGTAATCCCCTAACTACTTGCTCGGGTACTCCCCTGCATTCTGAAGTGATTGGTTATTTTTTGATGATCAAAAAATAGATAGACTCTCATCAAGCCCCGGATATCCCTACGGGGAAGCAAGCTACATCCGTGGAGAGTCAAAAATGTTTTCCTTATCTCATTAGCTCTTCGATGTATTGATGGGGTAACTGGTAACTGATAACTGAAATGACAATCCTAATTAGATTTACCATCACTCCCCATATATTCCCGATAGCCACATATTTGCTCCCCACGGATATCAAAAGATACAGCTATGCGATTTTTATAAGGTTCTCCTTTCAACATTCCTTCATCCCTAAATTCAAATACTACGGTAGTTTCATTACTGGTAATTCTTTCTATAGAAGTCAGACGGATGCTATTCCCAAACACTTCCGAGACATGGGTAAAAAATTCTTTAGCCCTTTGTTTGCCATGATTTAAACCATGATACTCTCCCACAGGGAACCAAAACCAAAAGTCTTCGGAGAGCATTGCTAATAGTGGCTCCCACTCCCCGGTTGCTAAACCATGTTGTAGGTTGGCAAATCCTTGGTGTGCAACCTTTAATGTATTTTCTGATACTTCTGCCATAGTTAAACCCTCTTCATATACTGGCAAGCTTTTACATTATGTGATGAATTTTCTCAGAATGAGGGTTAATTGACAGTAGCGGAGCAAAGTTATAGCAGTTCCAAATCACATTAGGACATTTTCTTACTCCCTTCCCGGCATCAGTCAGCTTACAACCTATGAAAGAATGTTGTGGATGCTGTGCCCCTACAGAAAAAATATTCCAGTTGGGTAAGTTCTATTCGCTTAAAATATACTCAACAATAAAATGCCAAGGTTTTTGTCAATTTAATTTATATGGCTCACCGTCGTTTGGCGAATTTGCTACAGCAACTATTGCTTAGGGATGATGTCGCAATTTATCGTCAGTTACTAATTGTTTTATTATTATGTCTGGGTTTGGGACTAATATTTATAGGCTCAAACCAATCCACACCCCAATCTAAAATACAAAAAACTGAGAATTGCGGTGTGGAAGAAACTGCTGTTAACTTAAAAACACCAGTACAAATTGCTGAAGTAATTGTGGAGTCTGGTATAACTCGTACCGCTCCCAACGATGAAGCCACTAGACTTACACCCCTGCCCAAAGGGACAAAAGCAACAGTCACATCTATCAAGGGAGATTGGTTGCGTCTGGGTTATGGTGCTTGGATTCATCGTCAAGAAATGCAAACTTCCATGAGTAATATGTCGCCCCAGACTTTAGCTTGTGATATATCTTACCGTAAATTAAAGGATAGGACAGAGGTAATATTCCCTTTAGGAACTCCCGTACCCATCAGTGTCAAACAGAGCGATCGCATTTTTACTCTCACTCTCCATAATACCACTGCGAAGAATAATATTGTTACCATCAACAACGATCCGATCATTTCCCGCATTTTTTGGCAGCAAGAGGAGACAAGAAGGGTTAAATATACTTTAAACCTCAAAAATATCCAACAATGGGGTTACAAGCTGAAATATGAGGAAAATAAGCTCATTTTGACCCTGCGTCATTCTCCCTTTACACCCACATTTACCCCCGTCTCTGGACTTCGTGGACCTTTATCTGGGATCAAAATTGTTCTCGATCCTGGACATGGGGGGATAGATTCAGGAGCGAAAAGCCCAGAAGGTTATTTGGAAAAGGATGTTAACTTAATTGTGACGAAGTTGTTGCGAGAGCAGTTGGAACTGCGGGGGGCAGTGGTATATTTGACTAGAGAGGATGATGTAGAATTATCCTTAGCCAATCGCATTGCTAGAATTAACACCATTGAACCTGCGATCGCTCTTTCTATCCATTATAATCATGCTAATACAGTCAGGAGTGGTAAACAAGTCCAGGGTGTAGGTACTTATTGGTATCATCCCCAGGCTTTGGGGATGGCGAAATTTTTACAAAAGTATATGGTACAAAATTTAGGCAGACCTTCTGATGGGGTACGTTGGAAAAATCTGGCATTAGCTCGGCCTACAATTGCTCCATCGTTATTGTTGGAGTTGGGTTATTTGAGCAATCCTGAAGAATTGCAATGGATTATAGATCCCTACGAGCAGCAAAATCTAGCGATGGTGTTGGCGGATGGCATTGTTGAGTGGTTTAGTAGCACCCGTTAGTATTTTGGATTTTCCAGGCGTTGCTACATCAGTTTTTGGTTAATTCATAATACCAATTCCAAGAATGTTTGCGACACATACATTCTTGGTAAGGGCACAGCATCCACAATCTTGTAGTGTATAAAACTATTACTCTGATGTTCCCTACCCATCTACCTCAACTAGTGTTCCGCCACATTAATTCTGAAGGGTAAAAAATGTAGTGGGAGCGTCTCGCTCCCTGTTGACAAAAAGCGGGCAAGATGCCCGCACTACAGCTGCCCATCAAAATTAATGTGGTCAAGTACTAGGAATAAATTCCCAGACTCAAGTCTGAGCTAATTGAAAATTAAGTGGTATACTCAGCGTTGATCTTGACGTAGTCGTAACTTAAATCACAACCCCAGGCAATACCGGAACCATGACCATTACCAATACTTACGGAAATTAACACGGTATCCTCTTTTAAATAGGCACCCTCAGAGGCTTGTTTCAGGTATGCACTGGCCGCCCCACGGTCAAATTGTAAGGGTTGACCGTTTTCCATTAACAGAAAATCCCCTAACTGGATACGTAGATTTTCTTGGTCAAATTGTACCCCAGCCCTACCTGCAGCAGCAGCAATACGTCCCCAGTTGGGATCGTGTCCAAAGATTGCAGACTTCACCAGGGAAGAACCAACAATGGTTTTAGCAATTTGACGGGCTGATTTTTCATTCTGCGCTCCCGTCACCTGTACTTCCAGTAAACAAGTTGCACCTTCACCATCACGAGCAATCGCTTTGGCTAAATGCTGGCATACTGCTGTTAGCATCGCCTCTAATTTGTCTGCATCACGCCCTTTTTCTGTAATTGCATGGGTGCGGGATTGACCATTTGCCAAGGCTATTAAACAGTCGTTAGTACTAGTATCCCCATCAACAGTAATGGCATTAAAACTTCTGTCAGCAGCCCTGCTTAACATTTCTTGCCATAGGTGGGGAGAAACAGCCGCATCGGTAGTTACAAATGCTAGCATAGTTGCCATATTCGGGTGAATCATTCCCGAACCTTTAGAAATTCCTCCAATCCGTACCGGGCGATCGCCTATAATAGTTTCTAAGGCAATGGATTTTGTCACCAAATCTGTAGTCACAATTGCTTGGGCTGCGGCATCAGAACCTGTTGCTGATAAGTCTGCTACCAATTGGGGCATACCGCTACGCATAGCCTCCATCTTCATTCTTTGCCCAATTACCCCCGTAGAAGCCAAAAGAATTGATTCTGGAGGAATATTTAACTCATTAGCCAATAGCTGGGCACTTTCTTCTGCATCCACCACACCTTGTTCCCCCGTAGCCGCATTTGCTTGTCCGGCGTTACAAAGAATCGCCCGGGCACCATGCTTTGCCTGTAAGTTTTGGCGGCAATAATCCACACAAGCCGCCCTCACCTGACTAGTAGTAAACACACCAGCAGCGATCGCTTCTACATCAGATAATATTAGCGCCAAATCGGGTAAACCAGAAGGCTTGAATCCAGCCTTAATTCCTGCTGCCCGATAACCTTTGGGCGCTGTCACTCCACCACTAATTTCTTGCCATTCCGCCATGATTCTCTTCCCACAACCATTAGTTGCTTGCCAGGGGATTATATCAAGGTTTTGGCCTCAGTCTATAGAGTGAAGGAGTGAAGGAGGGAAGGAGTGTAGACACGAAGTGGCTTCTCGTAGAGTAGGAGTAGGGGCGGGATTTCCCCGCCCAGAGTGAAGGGATTATTTTCATGTTTGGTTGTATACAAACGTTCATGGGAGACTAACTTGAAAATAGGGAGTTCGGAATTCGGAGTTCGGAGTAGGGGCGGGGTTTCCCCGCCCAGAGTAAGGGAAGTATTTTCATCCTTGGTTGTGGACAAAATATTGTCCATGTAGACGCGCGAAGCGTGGCTTCTCGCAGAGTGGGACTAGCTTGAAAATAGGGAATAGGGAACAGATATTTTTATGCTTGGTTGTGGGATTTTCCTGTGGGGGACTAGCTTGAAAATAGGCAACAGGCAACAGGCAACAGGCAACAGGTAACAGGTAACAGGTATTTTCATGCTTGGTTGTGTACCAAGGTTCATGAGGGGCTAACTTGAAAATAGTTCATCAGCGCGGAGTTTGTAGGGGCGCATTGCGTGCGCCCTTGAAGAATTAGTCACAAAGCATTTTCAGATCCTTGGTTGTGGGATTTTCCCATGGGGGAACTTCCGGGAATGGGTAATTATGGTGATGTGAAGGTTGCATCTCAGTATATACTCTGTACTTTATAAAACATCCAGATCAGTATAAAGAGGGGTGAAATGTATTGATAATGTGTACTTGTTGCACATTATTTCAACTTCTGTCAGTCAAGCCCTATCGGCTAGGTAGGGCTTTTTTTTCCTAGGCAAGCCTATGTGAAAACTCTTATATTTTACTTGTATGTTGGTAATATTTGCTGGCAATTTCTACTTGTTACTGGGTGTGGAAGTAGAGAATAACACTTAAAATTAATCCAAAATTAATCTATGTTTAACCTTCCTTGCGGGAAGTCCCCAGGTGGAGTCTTCGGAACCTGGGGATGAAAGCAAGGGCAGGGTCTAGTTATCCAGGCGGAGAATTTTGCTGCTTGATGTATTTCTTCAACACATCGAGGGATACCCCACCACTAGAATTCACAAAATATGAACTAGACCAAAAAACAGGCTGACAGTAGTATTTGTCTACGTGTGATTTGAACTCCTTGCGGATTAGTCTGCTTGACGAAGCTTTTAGGACTTTTACGAATTCAGAAATATGATTGTCTGGTGACAGATTGACCAACAAGTGAACATGGTCTTCCTCGCCGTTGAACTCAATTAAAATACTTTTTCGTTGTTCACAGAGATTCGTGAAAATTGCTTGCAGTCTAGTGAGGATTTCAGAAGTAATCACTTTGCGCCGATACTTGGTTCCCAACACAATATGTAGGTGAATACAGAATACAGCATGAGAACTCTTTCTGAGTGAGGGTTGCACTGGATATTAGGTGAATGATATAATCACACCCATGATAGTAACACGTAGAACAACCTTTCGCTTATATCCAACTAAATCTCAAGAAGTCAAATTACATTATTGGCGACGACTTCACAAAGATTTATATAACGCCTGTCTTTACCATAGAAAGACAGAATATCAGCGTTTTGGTAATTCTATTAGTTACTATGACCAACAAAACAGTTTGCCAGAATTCAAAGAGTGCTGGGTTGAATATAAACAGTTAGGTTCACAAGCTTTACAGTCCACTGTTAAACGTGTTGATTATGCCTTTCAAAGATTTTTCAAGGGGTTAAGTGGATATCCAAAATTCAAGGGAGCGCGACATTATCGTGGTTGGACTTACCCAGGGATAAGTGGATGGAAGGCACACACAACAGGGGATAATGGTTATTTGGAACTGTCCAATTTAGGGCAAATTCAAATGAGGGGTAAAGCTAGAACTTGGGGTACACCAACAACCTGTACAATTATTTGGAAGCAAGGTAAATGGTATGCCTCAATTACAGTAAATTGCGAACCAAAAAGAGAAACCAGCACAGGTGCTATTGGTTTAGATTTTGGTACTTACCATGCTATTGCTTGTTCAGATGGCATGATCATTAATAATCCAAAATTCCTAGGTAATACCCAAAAAAAAATAGAGCAGGCTTCTAAGAAATTACGCCGCAAACGTGCGCCTAATTTCAAAAAGAAAATCAAAGCATCTAAACATTGGAGAAAAACCAGAAAACAGATAAGTAAACTTCAAAACAAAGTTGCTAACCAAAGACAGGATTGGCAACATAAAGTGTCTGCACAGATAATAAAGAGTAATTCACTGGTAGCTACCGAGAAGTTGAACATCACTCAGATGACTCGTAAAGCCAAAAAGGGCAGCAAAAGAAAACATCAAAAGACGGGACTTAACCGGTCTTTATTGGATGTTGGAATTGGTAATCTAACTTCACTGATCAAATACAAACTTAGTGAATGTGATGGGGTATTTGTTGATGTTCCCCTGAAGATTGCCCCATCTCAAACCTGTCCTAATTGCGGACACAAAAAGAAAAAAGAGTTATCCGAGCGTGTGCATAATTGTGAGATTTGTAATTTTGTTGCTGACCGAGATGTGTCGGCAGCTATAGTAATGCTTAATTATGCACTGGGGTTAGGAACTAGCCTCATAAACGTGGATGCTGAACCTCTTTCTAAGACCACGCACAATTGTGGAGGTTTTAGGAAAGTTCAGCAGGTGAAACGTCAGAAACCTCGCACGTAGCGTAAGCGGAGTGCGTAGGTAGTTCATGAAAACGAATATCGCCATGTCATGTACGGTAAACTCCAATACAAAATCGCTAATTTACCCATTAAAATCAAAAATATCAAGGTAATTAAGGAGCTACCAGGATGCAAGTCACATATAATTCCGACAAGCGCAAACTGCTATCCTGTTTATGTCATGGAGCAATATTCTTCAGTACTACTTTATTTTCCATTGGCATCCCCATTATTATTAGCATCATTTCCGACGATTCTGTAGTCAAAGACAATGCCAAAGAATCAATTAATTTTCATTTCAATGTTTGGTTCTGGGCAACTGTAATAGGAGTACCCATTGGGATTATCTCTTGGATTACCTTTGGGATTGGTGGGATCTTGTTTTTCCCCATAGTTGCCCTTGGTTTTCTCATTCATTGGGGACTAACAATTGTGGCATTAATACATTGTTTGAGTAATGCCGATGAACCTTTCCGCTACCCATTCATCTTCCGCCTGCTTTAACTATTCCCTGTTAAGAGTTCCCTATTTTCAACTTGGGAGAAACATTATCTGTATTTACCAAAGGGTTAGCACCACCAGTAGAACCTAATGCCATAGACATCAGAGCTACTTGTGAACTAGCTTCGGGACAGTCTTCCCCTGGTCTTCTTTGTACATAACTACCATCTGTTTGTAGTTCCCAGGCTTGGCGATTATCTGCCAACATGATACCCAAAATTTCTTGCAAGTCCTTGGCAATTTCTGGCTCCAGGATGGGGGTAATAGCCTCCACTCGGCGATTTAAGTTGCGAGGCATCCAATCCGCACTACCGATGAAAATTTCCTCTGCACCGTTGTTGTAAAAGTAAAAAACCCGGGAGTGTTCTAAAAAGCGACCAACAATGCTGATCACGCGAATATTATCACTGATATCTTTTATACCTGGTCGCAAACAGCAAATACCCCGGATAATTAGGTCAATTTGCACCCCAGCACGGGAAGCTGCATATAAATTGGCGATGATGTCTGGATCTACAAGAGAATTCATTTTGGCAACAATTCTTCCAGACAATCCATTTTCAGCATTTTCCATTTCACGACGAATTAATGCCAGAAAGCGATCGCGCATATTTACGGGTGCTACTAACAATTTGCGGTAGGATTTTTGACGGGAGTAACCTGTAAGGAAGTTAAATAAGTCGGTTAAATCAGCACCTAATTCTTCACGGCAACTAAATAATCCTAAATCCGTGTATAGTTTTGCAGTTTTGGGGTTGTAATTCCCAGTACCAATGTGGACATAACGACGGATGCGGTCTTTTTCTCGTCGCACCACCATGACTATTTTACTGTGGGTTTTCAGACCAAAAAGACCATAAACAACGTGTACTCCCACATTTTCTAAACGTCTAGCCCAATAAATATTATTTTCCTCATCAAATCTGGCTTTTAATTCCACTAGCACAGATACTTGCTTACCATTTTCCGCCGCCGCAATTAAAGCATTGATAATCGGGGAATCCCCAGAAGTCCGGTAAAGGGTCATCTTGATTGCCAGGACATTGGGGTCTTGCATAGCTTGGGTAATAAAGCGTACCACCGATGCGGAGAAAGAATCGTAGGGGTGGTGTACTAGTAAATCTCGTTCCCGAATGACGGCAAAAAAATCTTTGGCTTCTGACCTCTGTTGGATATTTGGGTCTATGTTGGTTTCTCCCAGGCGCTGGAGACGAATAGGTACTACTGGTTTCCAAGGAGAGTCTTTCAGGTTTAATAGGGGCAAAGACATGAAATACATCAAATCTCCCAACCCTAACAATCCTTCTACTTCATAGATATCAGTTTCCGCCAGTTGTAAATCTTGTAACAAACGGCTACGAATTACTGCGGGGGTTTGAGATTTAATTTCTAGTCTGACTGGAGTCCCTCCCACGCGACGTTTGCGTAACTCCTGTTCGATTGCTAATAATAGGTCATCTGCTTCGTCTTCTTCCAAGACTAAATCGGCATCGCGGGTAATGCGGAAGGGGTGATATTCGAGAATATTCATCCCCGGAAATAGGGATTCTAGATTATGAGCTACTGCTTGTTCTAAGGGTACGCCAGTCCATACCGATGGTTTCCCATTGTTGCGAATGCCTAAATCTTGGGGTAATTGGATAAACCGGGGTAAAACTTTAGGGACTTTAACCCGAGCAAAGAATTCTTCTTTGGTGTCTGGATTTTGGATGACTACTGCTAAATTCAGGCTGAGATTAGAAATATAGGGAAAGGGATGGCTGGGATCGACGGCTAGGGGTGTAAGAACCGGAAAAACTTGTTCTTCATAGTATTTGTCTATATAGGTACGCTGCTTTTGATTTAGCTCTATGTAGTTAATGATATGGATACCATGTTTTGCCAGTAGTGGTTGAATAGCTTGATCGAAGTGTTGGTGCTGTTGTGCTACCACTGGACGGAGGGTTAAACTAATTTCCTCTAACTGTTGTTGGGGAGTGCGTCCATCAAAGGTTAACTGGCTCACCTTTGCTTCTACTTGTTGCTTTAATGCTGCTACCCGCACCATGAAAAATTCATCCAGGTTAGAGCTAGTAATGGCAAGAAATTTTAACCGCTCTAAAAGTGGCGTGCGCGGATCGCAAGCTTCATGCAAGACTCTACTATTAAATTCAAGCCAACTTAGCTCTCGATTGATGTAGTATTTGGGGTCTTTAAGATTAATTTTATTGGTGGTTCTCTTGGATTTATTAGTCATGACGCTCCAAGTAGAGGCAGATGTAGCCCATACAACTATATATTAATAAGCATAATCGGAAAACAAGAAGGAGGGAAGGAGGGAAGGAGGCAGGGAGTAGGGAGAAAGGTAAATTTTATTTACCTCAAAGATAGGGTGGGGTACATTTAATGGTAATTTCTCACTTGTTTTATAGGAAATTTCATATAAAATGGACGAAGATGAGGATATTATAGAAATTCCTTTACGACCTCTTGTTTGGATGGGAGACTCTCTCAAAAATATCCGCTCATTTCCTGAAGAGGTACGCGCATCACTAGGCTATGCATTGCAATTGGTGCAAGCTGGAGAAACGCCAATGGATGCCAAGTCTTTTAAGGGTGTTGGAAGTGGTGTGTATGAAATCATCAAACGCTACGATACCGATACTTACAGGGCTGTTTATGTGGTAAAGATTGGAGAACAAATCTATGTCCTGCACGTTTTTCAAAAGAAATCCAAACAGGGTATTAAAACCCCACAGGCTGATATTGAACTGATTAAACAACGTTATAAGGATGCGGTAGCAAGGGAAAAACAAGAATGACACAGGAACCCATTTTTGAAGAAAGCAGTGGTAACGTATTTGCTGACCTCGGTTTGTCCGATGCAGATGAATTTTTTACGCGGGGCAAAATAGGTATTCAGGTACTGCGTCTTCTGAAACAACGCAACCTGAAACAACGGGAAATCAGTGAACTTCTTGGTATTCCCCAGCCAGAAGTATCCCATTTGATGAGAGGAGAGTTTCAAAGGTTCAGCGAGGGGAAGTTGCTGATTTTCCTCAAGCGACTTGATACGGAAATCACTTTACATCTTCGCTCTCGTCACCCACAGGGTCAATCTACTGAAACTGTGATATCGCTATAGGGCAATTCAAAGAATCTGAAGTTTTTGGCTATTTACCCACATTCCGCAGGTTCAATTAAAAATATTGGTATTTTTAGAAACCATTGATAATAAGGCTTTCAGGCATTAAGCCGAAATTGTGAATTTAGCGATTGCAGGAACAATAGACAATAGTATTAATAAGCCATAACTTGGCGTTAAGTAGGGTTTGCTGAATAACTGAAAAATATTGATGTGTCAATGCTTTGAGGCTATTTTATTGGGGAATAAGTGCAAGGAAATTAGGATTTTAAACCTAAAATCCTTGCATCTGCTATTTTTGATGGTAAAAAGAATAGAAACCCATAGGCACCGAACTATTGCCTATTGCCTATTGCCTATTCCCTACCCCCATCAAAAAACTTTTTCAGCAAGTCCTAAGTAGCAGTTATGCAGAAGTATTGCAGGTTGAATGCAATCAAGCCTAATTGCCGAAAAGCTTATCATACAAGCATTTTAAAAATATTGAGAAGTTTTCATCTACGTGCGGAATGTGGGATACAAAGCGGGCAAGATGCCCGCACTACAAATTTACAGCGATTTTCAGGTAAATAGACCACACCGTAGGGGTTTAGCACTGCTAAACCCCTACATGAAGATGTGGTTCAAATAGATGAAAACTGCTGTAAACATATGGAATGTTCCCTCCTTCACTCCTTCACTCCTTCCCTCCTTCACTCCTTCACTCCTTCCCTCCTTCACTCCTTCCCTCCTACACTCCTTCACTCTTCACGATGTACCTAAATAAGCTTCTAAAACCTGCGAGTTGGTTTGAATTTCCTCTGGGGAACCTACTGCTAGATTTTGCCCTTCTGCTAATACCCATACTCGATCGCATAAGGACATAATTACATCCATATTATGTTCAATAATTAAGAAAGTCATACCATCTTTATTCCAGGCGACAATGCGATCGCAAATTTCTCTAATTAGGGTGGGATTAACCCCCGCTGCGGGTTCATCTAACAAAATTAGTTTCGGATCGGTCATTAATGCCCTACCAATCTCTAATAGTTTGCGTTGTCCCCCCGATAAACCTCCGGCATAGTCCTGGGCTTTGTGTGCCAAACCAACAGATTCTAGGAGGAACATGGCTTTGTCCCGCAGTTCCTTTTCCTCCTTGGCAACCATATGGGGTTGGAATTGCACAGCCCAAAATTTCTCTCCAGTTTGTTTTTGCGCTGCCAGGAGCATATTTTCCAGCACCGATAACCGGGATAGGGCACGGGCCACCTGAAATGTCCTTACTAGCCCTTGTTGGGCAATTTTATGGCTCTGTAAGTGGTGAATCGGTTCCCCATCAAATACCACCTTGCCTTTATCGGCACGAATAAAGTTAGAAAGTAAATTAAACAGGGTGGTTTTACCAGCACCATTGGGACCAATTAAGCCGGTGATACTACCTTGAGTAACTTGAATCTCTGCATTATTAACTGCTTGAATGCCGCCAAAACTCTTACAAACTCCACTAGCAGCAAGTAGAGGTGTGGCAGATAGATTATTTGCCAAGGGTTAGTTCCTCCTTTTTTCCTAAAATACCTTGGGGTCGCCAAACCATGAGTACCATCAGAATTAAACCAATTACCATGATGCGAAATGCACCTAATTGTTCTACATTCAATTGGGTAAATATTTTCGGTAAAAATTCCCGAGTTAAGGTGTCGTAGGTAAAGAAAATTACTGCTCCCAACAGAGTGCCAATATTATTCCCAGAGCCACCTAAAATCACCATAATCCAACAATCAAAGGTCAATTGTGGCTGAAAATTATCGGGGTAAATAGCACTTAACTGCCATGCGAAAAAAGCACCTGCGACTCCAGCGATCGCTCCCCCTAACATTAATGATTGTAGCTTATACCAAAAGACATTTTTTCCCAGAGCCTTGGGTACTTCCTCGTCTTCGCGGATGGCTTTGAGGACTCTTCCCCAAGGCGATCGCAATACAAGTTCTAAACGCCAAAATACGAAGGCTAATACTATTAATAATAACAGCATCAACCCTGCTTTGGGGGTGTAATTATATAGAGATATCACCCCAGAAATATAAATTGCTGCTGATAGCACCCCTAACAAACTACCAATGATTAAACGGGATAAAAACTCTTGCTGACGACTGGAGCGTTGAGGAGCATCTGTTACCAGTAATTTTTGAGCAGTACGAATCCACCGCCACAGGGCAAACATAGTTGCAAGTGCGACTAAGGTTAATAGCCCAATCATGACTATTTTCCAGAATAAATTGGGTTGTATATTAGCTAAGGGAATCGGATAACTTTGTACGCCAAATGCTCCAGATACCCAACTATCACCCACAGGTAATTCCTGGTTATTAATTATCAGGCGAATTACTTCTCCCACTCCAATGGTGACAATGGCTAGATAATCCTCCCGCAGGCGTAAAGTAGATAAGCCAATCACTAAACCCAGTAAGCCAGCTATACTCGCCCCCACAATAGCCGCTATCAATAGGGGTACACCTTTGAGGGTTAACAATACTGTGGTGTAAGCACCCAAGGTCATAAATCCTACATGACCAAAGTTAATTAACCCCGTAAAGCCCCATTGTAAGTTTAGTCCCAGACCAAATAAGGCAAAAATCGACGTGGAGATTGCCAAAAAAATCAGATAATCAACCATATATATTTAGCTATAAATGATGAGATATTATAACCTTGATACTCCCCACTGCTAAAAGCCGGGGGATTCTTGAATAGTCCACTCCCCCACTCTCCCACTCCCCCACTCTCCCACTCCCAAGAGGGTGAGGTTTTATATTTAATTTGACCCAGTGATTTAAAATCCAAAATCCAAAATCTAAAATCCAAAATCCAAAATTGTATGATTCGTTGGTTCAGTTTATTCTCAATCACCCTGAGTATAATTATCGTTGGCTGTTCTGCTCCCACACTAGCTGAAGCACCCATGAGCGAAACTAACTCTCCCACACCCAGCCCCACACAACTGGGTCAACAATTACCAATTTCCGCGATCGCTACCCTGCCGAATGGGACTAAAATCAATTTGGAAGTAGCACGAACCCCCCAACAGCAGGCTATGGGACTCATGTATCGTCCTGCTTTACCAGATGACCGAGGAATGTTATTTCCATTCCCTTCCCCTCGAGCGGTGAGTTTCTGGATGAAAAACGTGCCCGTTCCCTTAGATATGATATTTTTGCACAAAAATAAAGTAAAGGCGATCGCTGCTTCTGTACCTCCATGCCAAAAAATTGATTGTCCTACTTACGGTCCTAATACACCCATCGATCAAGTAATCGAACTTCGCTCTGGTAGAGCAGTTGAATTAGGATTAAAAGTAGGAGACAGAGTAACAATTAATTACTTATAATACGATTTATTACGTAGATAAATCGTATTATGAATATAGCTACGTAGTAGACTAGTCAAAGCTTTACAGTATTTTCATCAAAAAAAGGAAATAACTCTTGGTAAAAAAGTTAATTTTAGGGATAAGATAAAATACTGAATCGGTCATATGTAGTTTTTTTGTCACCAGATTTTGATCATACCTCTCAGGTTTGGTAACGAAAAATCTACCTTTTGGCATACATATAAAAATCCTCCAATAGGGGAGTATAGAGGCTACGGAATTTCTGTTGTCCAATATGTTGTTAAATCAATCGCCCAAATCAACTCCTTAGCCCTTGAGTGGGCGGTTGCGCCAACGGGAGAGGGAATAGGCAACAGGAAACAGGCAACAGTGAGAGTTTGCGAGTAGATCAACAAATTTGTTGGCTGTTATGTTGACTCTCCCCTCCTATTGGGTTTAAGTTCCCCGCCTATAGGCGGTATGGGTTGGCGAGGGTTTAATCCCCCGCTACACACCTTCACTGTTCCCTCTTAAGAGTTAAGAGTTGCCTGGAACACAATGTAGCCAATTTCCATTGCTAAATATGCTGGTGATGAGGGAAAGCAATCGAGGAAAATGTAAATCAGAATTTCTTGCTGGTATTTCCATTAACCAATGCTAGATCAGTAGTTTTAGACTACTAGGTATTCCCAGCTACAGTGACAGATCAAATATTGGCTATTTGTAAAAGCAAATTGTGAATTTATATATGACAATACTTTCTGCACAAGGAGGTGAGACGTAAATGCTACCATCAACCTATTCTTATTCTCGATTAATTGATTTTTTGCAAGAAGACCTAGCCATTTCCACGGCTTCAATTTCCGTTGCTCTGAGACACTGTGAACAAGATCCTGGTCCCTTACCTATGATTCTTTGGCAGTATGGGTTAATTACTCTAGAACAGTTAGACAAAATTTATGATTGGCTGGAGACTGCTTAGACATGAGTAGTTCATTTGGGAGAATTGGCTTATGTCATATCTACTTAATTTTGAACGAAGATTAATTTATCAGCTCGTTTACTCTGACTTTGGCGATAATTTCCACCTTTTAAGCAAAATACCAATACGAAGAGCCAGTTGCATCACCAACTGGCTCTTTATTAAGTAATAAGTAATAAGTAATAAGTAATAAGTATCTTGGCTCTCCCACACATTTTTTTGTTCACCCCCATACCAGAAACTGATGCAGGAAAGTCAAAAGTATTGCGTTCTCTAGCTTTGACTTTTTATGAATCAATACTGTTTAGTCAATAAGTAAATAAATGTAAATAATTGCAGATATTAGTTATTAATTTACAGCTATTCTGAACCTATTTAGCCTCTATTCTGTCTCAATAGTGAATCAGCCCAACCTTGTTTGCATTGTCTGTATGGGGTGGGCGATATAGCACTACGCCTGACGGGGCGCGGACATTTCTAAATCTAGCAAACCCTTTGACAGCCTGCTGTTCCCCGTTCCCTGTTCCCTGTTCCCTGTTCCCTAGCGCGTAGCGCTATACATAATCAAGTAATCAATGTGGGAGCGAACCCTGGAAGTGTGAGAAGATAAAAAAACAAGAGAATTTAATCGCCAGTATTAGCTGATGAAGCTTGATGATGATTGATTGACCAACGGTGATCTATGTTCACAGAAGAAAATTGGCAAATTTCTTCCAATTGTTTTTGTTGAACGGCAGCTTTACGTAAAGTAATAATTAGTTGATTGACCTGATTTCTCAGATTGGGGTCATTACTGACTGCTGCCATTGTTTGTCGTTCTAACAGTTGCAATATCAGTTCATAGTGAACTGGTGCAGGTAGAGGAATTTGCTCCATATAATTGATTGATAATTTCTAGTTTGGCAATTTGTGTGAGTAGTGGGTAAGGTGCAAATGAATTTGAGTTTACTTGAGAAATCTCTAGGTAAAACCTCTATTGCAGCGAAAAGCTACTCTTGAGGTTTTTACAGAGAGATAGAGGGGTGCTTTATACCCATTGTAACTAGAGTTAATAACTTAACATCAGTTAATCGGGGCTATGCTGATTCAGGCGCGAGTACTGAATGGAGTAAACAAATTAGCAATCGCTAATTTTCGATCTGATTGTTTAACCAAAGATTCTCCAATGAGTACAGCAGATGCACCGGCTGTTTGCACTAAATCCAGGTGTTCTTTGTTGTACAGTCCAGACTCACTGACAACCAGAATTCCCTTTTCTTGTAGTTTTTCAGCCCTTGCCTCTAAAATCTGGCAAGTAGTTTGTAAATCCACGGAGAAGTCTGACAAATTACGATTATTAATACCTACTAAAGAAACACCATCTAAAGTTAACACACGATCCAATTCTGCTAGGGTGTGAACCTCTATCAAAGCAGTCATATTCAGAGCATGAGCAATTTTCAGGAAGTATTGTAAATCGCTCACGCTCAGTACCGCAGCAATTAACAGTACCGCGTCTGCACCCTGCACCCGTGCCACATACATCTGATAAGGATAGATGATGAAATCCTTGCACAAAAGTGGTAAATCTACTGTATTGCGAATCTGAGCTAAGTAATCAAAACTGCCTTGAAAGAACTTTTCATCTGTGAGAACAGAAAGACAACTAGCTCCGCCTGCTTGGTACTGCTGGGCAATAGCTACGGGGTCAAAATCAGCACATAAAACCCCTTTGCTGGGGGAAGCTTTTTTGACTTCAGCGATGAGTGCTGGTTTGGTTTTTCCTTGTTGCAATGCAGCCAGAAAATCCCGTGGAGGTGCTACATTCTGGACTTGGCGTTGTAAATCTTGCAAAGACTGTTTTAAGCGTCTTTGATCTACTTCTACTTCTTTATGCCAAACTATTTTTTCAAGGATATTATTGGGTTCGGCATCCGGTAATGCTACTTGATATTGTACAGAAGAAGAAGCAATGGCTGGATTAGGTTGTCGGCGACGAATCTGCATATTGTAATTTTGGATTTTGGATTTTGGATTTTAGATTTTATATTATGTCCCCTTACACACCCTTAATAAAACTCACGCAAAGACCCTAAGACGCAAAGGTTATAAGGTTATTTTATAGCTATAGCCAGTCAAGTTAGGACGTTTTTGATGTTGACAGTTGACAGTTGACAGTTGACAGGTGGGAGTCATTGAGTCAAGCAATACTGTCCTAATCAAAATGGCTACAGCTATATTATGGGCTTACTCCCGGACTTGATATTAGATTGTCATTCAGATTAAAAGTCCTTTGTTACTTCTTGACAATAACAAAGGACTTCAGGTTAGGATATGGATATTAGGCGATCGCTCGTTTATAAGCTTCATCCAGAACCTCGGAAAGGGTAGGATGGGCGTGTACTAAATGAGCTAACTCTTGTACTTGTTGACGGTTAGCAATGGCAGCTGAAGCTTCATGGATCAAATCGGAAGCATGGATACCAAAAATATGCACCCCTAATACTTCCCCTGTATCTTGGCGATAAATTACTTTAGCCATACCATCAGCTTCACCTTCGGCTAAAGCTTTAGAATTCCCTTTAAAGTAACTCTTAGTCGCCTTAACTGTAAATCCTTGGGCCTCACCTTTTTCTTTGGCTTGAGCTTCTGTCAACCCCACATAGCTAATTTCTGGGTGGGTAAACGCCGCAGCAGGAATACTCAGATAATCCACATTTTTACTTTTACCGCAGATATTTTCCACTGCGATAATCCCTTGAGCGGAAGCAGCATGAGCTAACATCATTTTGCCAGTGGCATCCCCAATCGCCCACAAATGGGGTACGGGTTCTCCCCCACTCAACACAGACATGGTATCATTAACAGGAATAAAATTGCGGCGATCGAGTTCCACACCCACAGCATCCAAACCTAGATTTTGGGTAGCTGGGATGCGTCCAGTAGCTACCAAACAAGCATCAACTTCCAATACATCCACATCTTCTTTGGTTTGGAAATCAGCTAATTCAATCACCACAGGGGAACCAGGGATAATTTTCTTGGCATATATGCCGGCATAAGTTTCTATATCCCTAGGAGTAATTAACACCCGTTCTGCCAGTTTAGCAATGTCTCTGTCAAAAGTCGGCATCAATTGGGGTAAAGCTTCAATAATAGTGATCTCACTACCCAAAGCCGAGTAAACATCTGCAAACTCCAAACCGATGTAACCACTACCAATAATTGCTACCCAATCTGGCAAGGATTCCAACTTTACAGCTTGGTCACTAGTAAATACAGTTTTACCATCTACCTCAATGCCTGGGGGAACAAAGGGAACAGAACCAGGGGAAAGAATTATATCTTGGGCGGTAATAGTTTTATCTCCACCATCTGTAGTTATACTTACCTTTTGTGTCCCGGCAATTTTTCCCCAACCCCGGATGATATCTACACCTAGGCGTTTGAGACTGTTAGTCAAATCCCCTTGGATCTTAGCTACTAGATTATTAGCATGATCTGCGATCGCTTGGCGATCAAATTCCACATTCCCCACTTGAATACCTAGGGTTTTCAGGTGGTGAGCATTCTTTAATTCTCGCACACGACCAGAGGCCGCTAACAAGGCCTTAGATGGAATACAGCCCCGGTTAACACAGGTTCCTCCCATATCCCCTGCTTCAATAATCGCTGTTTTTAAGCCGCAGCTAACGGCGTGTAAAGCTGCGCCGTGTCCACCCACACCAGCGCCTATAATTACTAAATCATAATCAAATCCGTGACTCACGTTAGTTTCCCCGCGTGCTTTGCCTATACATTTTTAACTGACTCAGTAATCAGTGCAAGTTTCTTAATTTTAGGCTGTTATCAGATTTTCGATGATCCATTATGGCAAGTTGTTTGCTCAAAGACTGCTGTCAACGCGAAGCCAGAGGGAAGGAGGGAAGGAGGGAAGGAGTGAGGGAGTGAGGGAGGGAAGGAGTGAAGGAATGAGGGAGGTATTTTCATGGGCAGGTTGTGGGATTTGACCGTGGGGGGCTAACTTGAAAATAGAGAGTTCAGGAGTAGGGGCGGGGTTTCCCCGCCCAGAGTGAGGGAATTATTTTCATGGGCAGGTTGTGGAATTTGACCGTGGGGGACTAACTTGAAAATAGAGAGTTCAGGAGTAGGGGCGGGGTTTCCCCGCCCAGAGTGAGGGAATTATTTTCATGGGCAGGTTGTGGGATTTGACCGTGGGGGGCTAACTTGAAAATAGTTAATCAGCGCATAATTGGTAGGGGCGCATTGCGTGCTAACTTGAGGAGTTAGTACACAAAGCCTTTTCATCCTTGGTTGTGGGATTTTTCCGTGGGGGAGTAGTTTGAAAATGGTTGTTAGTTGTTAGTTGTTAGTTGATGGTTGACGGTTAATGCTTGACAGCTTAGGTGTAGGAACCGCACTCAAGATATTTTCATGGGCAGGTTGTGAGATTTGACCATGAGGAACTAGCTAGAAAACAGTTAATAAGCGCCCATTAGGGAGTGCATTGCGTGCGCCTATTTTCATCCTTGTTTACGTACAAACGTATATTCACATCTTGCACCATAAGATTATTGAGAAAATTAGAGTCTGAAACCCTTAATTTTTCGTAACCCACCAATGCCCACCTTACCCTTATTGAGAAAGTGCAAGATATGTATATGTAGATGAACGAAGCGCGGCTTGGAGCAAAGTGGGACTAACTTGAAAAGAGCCTCACTCTGACAAGAGCGGACATCCTCCTTAATAAGGAGAGGGAAAGATTTTTGTGTAGCAAAAAGCGAGGGTGAGGTTTTTCATGTTTGGTTGTGAGATTGACAAAAGGGTGTAGATTATATACATAATTGTTTTTCATACAAATACAAGCTATACAATTAAAATAATATAAAATTTTATTAAAATTATCTTCCAGCTATTAGCCCACTGCATCTATTATTAAGGACTCTGATTCGATATGTTAAGAATATGTCTTTTGATTATTTGATGATAAATGTCAATTTCACACTAATTCATTTGATTGATTCATATGACAACACACAATAACGAACTAATATATGAACGTTACAGAATTATCGAAGAGTTATCCAGGGGTGGATTTGGAATCACTTTCTTAGCCAAAGATAAGCTGTTAGATAATTTACTTTGCGTAGTTAAGAAGCTAGAGCCTCAAAAAGCTGATGTGGAAACAGCAAAAAAATTGTTTCAAAGGGAGGCAGCTATATTAGCTTATGTAAATCAAAATCAACAAATACCAAAATATTTAAATTATTTTGAAGACGAGCAAAACTATTATTTAGTAGAAGAATATATAGAAGGTAAAACTTTAGATAAGCTTGCGGTTGATTGTTGGACTCAGAGAGAGACTGTAGTTTTTCTAGAAGAGATACTCGCAGTTTTAGAATATTTGCATGAAAAAAATATTATTCATCGTGATATTAAGCCAGCTAATTTAATTAAAAGAGAATCTGATAATAAATTTGTTTTAATTGATTTCGGAGCAGTTAAAAAAATAGATAATCAATATTTAGTATCCGAACAAAATCCTATTCAAACCATCATTTATAGCCAAGGATATGGCTCTCCCGAGCAAATGGAAGGTCAGCCCAGACTGAATAGTGATATATATTCTTTGGGAATGACAGCTATTCAACTATTAACTGGAATCTCTCCCAGGGAATTAATTAGAAACGAGAGAGATGAGGTAATTTTAGAGGGAGTGAATCCATCATTGGCAAGTATTTTAATCAAAATGGTTTACCGCGATCGCTCCATGCGTTATCAATCTGCCACAGAAGTCATTGAGGACTTAGAACTAATTGAAAATGATGTACCGACAACTCAAATAAGTAATAGAACTAGGGTAAACAGCCAACAAGGAACATCAGGTAATTACCAATCACAACAGTCACAAACACTCTCTACATTTGTCAATAATAAATATCAGTTTTTATTATTATCTTCCATATTCCTAATTATATTATTTATAGGTATTGAATTCACCAATCCCTGGGTTAGACCTTTATATTATTTACATGAAGGTAATCGCCTGCTAGATGAGGACAAATTAAACTCCGCATTTACAGCATTTGCAAACCTGAAAGCTCTGAAACCTAATTCTTCTCAAGCATGGAAAGGTCAAGGGGACGTATTGTTTAGGAATAGTCGCTATAATAAGGCTCTAGCTTATTATGAAAAAGCTATTTCTATCGAACCTAATTATGTCAAAGCCTTAATTAATAAAGGCAAATTACTATATCTGATGGGAAGATACGAACAAGCTTTAAAGACCTATATGACAGTACTCAAGCTAGAACCTAACAATCCTGATGCTTTGAGCGGTAAAGGTATAGCTTACATGGGTCAACGCCAATTCCAGAAAGCATCCGCGTGTTTTGAGCAAGTTAGAATTCTTCAGCCTGACGATCCCCGAATTTGGAGAGATATCGGTTTTGCAGTCGAAAATTTGCAAAACAAGCAGGCTGCAAAAACATACTTTGAAGAGGCATTGAAATCCTATGATGAATTTCTAGATAAAAAGCCAAATAAACCTATTTATTGGACAGACAGAGGCTCTGTATTGCTCAAATTAGATTCACCCCAAGAGGCGTTAGAATCTTTTAATAAAGCACTCAAAATTAATAATCAATTATATGAGGCTTTAATGGGAAAAGCCAATGCACAAAATATCCTCAGAGAACATCAAGCTGCACTTTCTACCTTTAATCAAGCCGCTGAAATCCGCCCCAGGGATTATTTAGTTTGGTATAACCGAGGAGAAATACTGCTCCATGTTATTAAAGACTACCAACAAGCCCTAGAATCATTTGAAAAAGCCACGAAACTCAGAAGTATTTTTCATCCAGCCTGGATTGGTAAAGGACTAGCATTTCTGGAATTAGAACGCTATGTTGATGCACTACGGGCGTTTGATAAAGCTAAAGAAATTGCACCTAAAGATCCATTTATCTGGGCTAATCGAGGCTATGCATTAAAAAAATTAAATCGGGAACAAGAAGCACAACAATCTTACCAAGAAGCAATTAAGCTGGGCTTTCCTCCCGAACAAATTAATCAATAATTAAAAGAATGTAGAATTTAGAATTTAGAATGTAGAATTACGTTTTGCAACG
>JASJCJ010000235.1 GCA_030066045.1 Calothrix sp. MO_167.B12 | reverse complement strand
GATGTGAACGCATCTATCAACATAAAGCGCGTTGGGCTGGGACTGTTCCCAACGATAAAACGCCGTAGAGGGAATGTTGTGGTAACTCAATCTACTACTAATAGTACCTCGAAGGAAGTTCTGGAAGCATTAAGATGTACCAGAAGCCTACACCGCTCTTCGAGTCGGTGTAGGTAGTTCACGAGAAGATATTTCATAAGCTGCTGTGCAACTAAATTGTATAAGATGAAAACGTCAAATTATTGTAGTGCGGGCATCTTGCCCGCGTCCGATATACAAATGAAATATGCCACAGCTTATCATATCCGGTTAAACACTTATCACTCAATGTAGGTTGGGTAGAACGAAATCAAACCCAACACAATTAGCCTTTTGTTGGGTTTGGTTCCTCAACCTAACCTAAAAATCACTGGATTTTTTTCTCAAAATACCAAAAAATAAAATATAGAAATCCGGTTTGATTGTTGAAGAAAATTACGTATCTGTAGGCTGCGTTATCACTTTAGTCTAACGCACCGAAAACATTATAGTATGGTGCCGTAGGCTACGCGATAACACACCCTACGTGTTTTTCAAAAATCAAATAGTAATCTTATATATTAATAAAAATTTCTTTGATTAATAGGTATAATAGACTAACAAGTAGACTACGGATAGCATTTCATGTTTATGCATATTTCCGTTAAGGAAGTGGTCAGGAAATGAAAAACTCAAGCACAATAGGATAACAAGTTTGAATCTCTGCTTCTAGTGAATAGCGACTACATGAATCGTTTGCAGTGTGGTTGAGGAGTAATACCAACAATTGTATTAACTTACTGACCCTTAAAAATTGGGAGAAAGATAATATGGATATTAAGAAACTCCTAAGTGAATATGCAACCGGAGAAAGAAACTTTCAGGGAGTAACTCTACACCAAGCTAAGCTATCTCGAGTAGATTTAAGTGGTGCGGACTTAAGTGGTGCAGATTTAAGTGGTGCGGATTTAAGTCGAGCTAAATTGAGGGGATGTAACTTAAGTTGTGCCAATTTAACTGATGCTGATTTAAGTGGTGCAGATTTAACTAGTTGCGATCTCACCGAGATTAATTTAATTGGAGCAGACTTAATTAATGCCAATCTCAAAACAGCTAACCTCCATCGGGCAGATTTGAGGAGTGCGAATTTAGTTAGAGCAATTATGCCAGGAGCAAATCTTGCTGATGCCGAGCTTAGCGGTGCCGATTTCAGTGGAGCCAATCTCTGTGATACTAATTTAATGGGTTGCAACATTGATGAAGCTGATATGCGGGGTGCAGAATTAACTGGAGCAAAAATTGCTAAGGAAAATATCAATGAAACAATGATGCATGATACTGGCTTGTCCCATAAATGGGTTACTTGGGCTGGTAATTGTTAATTAAAACTTGCACGCATACATAACAACTTTTTCGTAAATATATTCCTCTTTTAGGACATAGTTATATGACTTAAAAGAGGATTTTATATGGTAGTTTGATTTTAATATCAAATCAAAAAATGTTTGCAACATATCCAATTGTCATCCCACCGTTACCCTGCCCTTATTGTAGGTAGGCATAATTAAATATAAGATTGAACCTCACCCCCATCCCCTCTCCTTATTAAGGAGAGGGGTGCCGTCAGGCGGAGAGAAGTTGGCGGTGTCGGTTTCCGTCCCGCCAAACTTCGGAGGTGAGTTTTTATATTTAATTTGACTTTTGACTTTTGACTTTTGACTTTTGACTTTTGACTTCCGCGAAGCGGTTGACCCAGTTACTTACCAATCAATCATTTGTTGCATTGTTTTTTTCAAATTGGTATGAGATAGGGTTTGCTGAATAACTTGAAAACTCTTATCTTGTAAAATTTTCAGGCTGTTTTTGCAGAAAGATAAAAATTTTTGTCATCACCAAGTATAAAAAAGGGTTCTTTCCCCTACACCCCACACCCTCTTTATCTAACTCCCTTGCATTTCCAGAGATGGATAATCCGTGTAACCCTTATCTAAATCCTGTTCTCCTCTACCATATACCTTGGCGAAGTCTGGAGGATTCAGAGCAGCATCCGTTGCCAGTCGTTTGGGTAAATCGGGGTTAGAAATGAAAGGCCTACCAAAGGAAACTAGATCTGCTCCACCTGTCCCCAGAATTTGATTTCCCTTAGATTTGTCATATCCCCCATTAGTAATAATCACACCTTGATAAAGGGGACGAAAGATGGAAATAACGGGATTGAGAACATCGCCAGTTCCTAAATCATCTTCATTTGGCTCCATCAAATGAATGTAGGCAAGGTTAAATTGATTGAGTTTTTCAATTGCATAACTAAATGTTACTTGGGGATTGGAATCATGCATCCCATAGAAAGTATTGCTGGGGGATAGTTTTATACCAACGCTCCCGCTTCCCCAAACTTGGCAAACTGCCTCTACCACTTCTAGGAGAAATCGCGCACGGTTTTCTATTGAGCCTCCATACTCATCTGTCCGTTGATTAGAACCATCTTGGAGAAATTGGTCAATTAAATAACCGAAAGCACCGTGTAATTCCACTCCATCAAAACCAGCATCCATAGCATTGACTGCTGCTTGACGAAACTGTGCAACAATTTCAGGTATTTCCGCAGTTGCTAGAGAGCGAGGAGTTTCTAAGGTAACTTTGCCTACAGGGGTATGTAGGGTTCCAGTTGCAGCGATCGCACTAGGTGCAATAGGCAATTCTCCATTCAGTAGAGATGGATGTGCTACCCGCCCACTATGCCACAATTGCAGGAAAATTTTACCTCCCTGACGATGAACGGCATCGGTTACCTGTTGCCATGCAGCGATTTGTTTAAGTAAGTAAATACCCGGACAGTTAATGTATCCATTGCTCATGGGTGAAATCATGGTACACTCAGTAACAATCAATCCTGCCGAGGCTCTTTGGGAGTAATATTCTGCCATCACATCTGTAGGGATCGATCCAACTGCCCGTAGACGAGTCATTGGTGCCATGACAATCCGGTTTGGCAATGTATAGCGACCTAATTGAATCGGTGAAAACAGATTGGTGGTTGAACTCATAATGTTTATCTGGTTCGCCTGAACAGTGAAATTGTTTATTAGTTCACTCTACAGGTAATTAACTCCCCAGTGGGGGAGTTAAAAATTGGGCGTTGCATAAATGCGGGATGAATTTAAATTTTTAGCACAGAAAAAACATTGTTCCTTTGCGCCTTTGCACGCCAGTTGCTTCAAGTCGGCGGAGCCTTTCGGCAGTTACTCCACTTGGGGAGACCCCAAGACCGTACTGCCTCACCAACGTACTGGCTCGTCTTTGCGTGAGATAAAAATCATCCCACTAATCAGCAACGCCAAAAATTGATATGACTTGAGGTTACAAAAGATATTGGAGTTTAATATCAATATTAGTATTGGGTCCGGCAACAAAAAATACCGATTCTCCAAATTTTGGTGGACCAGTCAAAATTCTCGGGTTTTGGGAAAATCCAAACCCCTCTTTGGGAATACCAATAGCATTACTATTAAGGGTACCATCTGCATTGGCATCGTGAATGACTGCAACAGCATAACTTCCAGGCTTCAATTCAGCAAAATTTGCCTGCACAGATTTCTCCGTAACCTTAACACACCTCGATCTCAGTGCCTTCTTACCATTAGCCGGAAATCCCCGACTACTGGAGAAAAGACTAAAACACACTTGCCCCTTCTGACTCTTGATTCCATCAATTTTAATACTCAGATTACTATTTTCATAGGCTTGGGTAGTTGATGATAACGCCAAACTTACCAAAACAGCGATCGGTAAAATAGCAACTTGAAATCGTTGCATGAGTAACTTCTCCAACATGGAATAGAATAAACAACCTTTTATTTAGCAGCGATTTCTTCGCTCTGTCATTATATAGACATTACTTAGATTAACTGGTTCCAAAAAAAACAAAGATAATTTACCTCTTGAGGATTTTCTATGTATTATTAATGACTTTTTTCAAAAATGCGATACGCAAAACGTCAAGCCTCCGGCTTATCACTTGCGCTGAGGGAGATGTTCGCGTATAGCCCTGTGGGCATTTAAGAAACGCGAGGCGTTTCCGTTGGCGTAGCCGTCCTGAAAGACCTAAGACTTAGTGATTCGCAGCATTGCCTACGGTGAGCACCTTCGTTGCAGAGCGAAAGGCTGCGCGGTAAGCGTCAGTTCTCTCCGTAGGCTTTTTAGACTGTTTGAAATGTCTACCTCTGAATCAACAGAGAGCTTTGACCTAGGTACTGTTTTTGTAGACAAGACTTAACAGTTGTAGACAATTGTCAACGTTTTTTCATGTGTTTTATGCATAATTTTTGCTAAAATCAACCTGATTCATTGGCGAATAATCTCTTGATGAATATGCAAAAACCAAGCACTGATCGAGAGATCCGCAAATAATTTAATATCTGAAAACGCGGACGGCTCAGCCGTGTAAGCCTACTGAGGGATCACCGCTCCCATGCTCCTTATGAAGTAGGAAGTAATGTCCGGCAACTCTAGACTTTACAGAGCAGTAAAACCAGACGCGCTGTTCACACTCTTCAAATGGCGGATGCCTGGAAACTCGGCTAGACAGGTGAAAGCTCTTTGAAGATATATCAGCCACGCCCTAGCTAATCGCTGGTAGAATCTGCCGTCGTTCCACGCAGCAGATTGTCAATTTACAACTAGTACAGCATTGCGGAAATAAGTAGACCATTAAAAGCAGCGAAAATAGATTTCTCCAAGGCTTAAAAATGGTATAGCATTTCCTACTCTGGTGAAGTACACATCAAAACCTCATCCCCAATCCTTCTGCTTAATAAGGAGAGGAAAGATAAAGCATAGCTGTATCGGGGTGAGGTTAATCTGCACCTCACTAGTGGTCTGTCCCATTAATTTTGATAGTTTATTGTAGTGCGGGCATCTTGCCCGCTTGCTGATTACAGCAGGGAGTATCTTGCCCGCTTGCTGATTACAGCAGGGAGCATCTTGCCCGCTTGCTGATTACAGCAGGGAGCATCTTGCCCGCTTGCTGATTACAGCAGGGAGTATCTTGCCCGCTTGCTGATTACAGCAGGGAGCATCTTGCCCGCTTGCTGATTACAGCAGGGAGCGAGACGCTCCCACTACATTTTTTTACCCATCAGAACTAATGGGACAGACCACTAGGTCCAGAAACGCTATATATGTATTTACGCTGCATGGTACTAGGGAAAACACAGAAAATAAGGAAGAAAAGTAATTTTCCCATGACGGACCGATCGCCTGCAAGATGGGAATAATTTATGGAACCATAGCATTAAAAGCTTTTACACGTTCAAACTCTCGCGCTCGTTCTTGGATTTGCGTGCTAATGCGATCGCACACTAAATCGCAAACTTCAAATAATATAGGATCGCAGATGGAGTAATAGACACTCACTCCTTGAGGTTGGCGAGATACAAGACCAACTTGAGTTAAAACTTTTAAATGTTTGGAAAGATTTGCTTGACCTAAGCCAGTTGCTTCGCCAATTTCTGTGACATTCAATGGTCCAGTCTGCAAACAACGTAAAATCTGAAGTCGGCTGACTTCTGAAAGCACCTTGAAATATTCTGCAACCGGGGCTAAAACTTCTGTAGATGCGGTCTGAGAAAAAGTTTTTAACATACTATGAATTAAATTGTTTTGCCAAACTAGATAGCTATGATGATTACTTAAACTAGTCTTGAAATCACAAATTTGGGTATTAACTGGTTAGGACGGGTCTGGTGTATGGATAAATCAACCCACCACTAATCAGTCATAAAAAGCTTATATGTGAGTGTTGTTCAACCTGCTACTTGCTGCCTCCTCAACAATATACATGTGGGTATTCCTCCGCATCAGAATATCATATGAAATCAATATCATAACCTTTTTCGGTTGAGTGAAGTACACAATCAAGCCTCAACCCCGCTAAAGCCATCCCTCTCCTGATCAAAGCTATGGTGTATACACAAGTTATGGAATTCCCAATACTAAGAAAGCAAACCTCACTCTGACAAAAGCGGATATCCCTCTCCTTTGCAAGGAGAGGGAAAGATTTTTGCATTGCAAAAAGCGAGGGTGAGGTGGTGATTTCATGGATTGGAGAGATGTGTGTACAGGGTAGCCTGATCACACATCTTGCACACCTAGTATTAATACTGGTTTTTTATGTTATTAATAAATGTATTTTTTATCAAAAGCACCAAAAATTAGGTATTTTAGCCTACGTAAGCAGGCTTTAATTGTATAGTTTCACTCTTCTAGGGTACAGGTGCAAGATATAAACACCCAACTATCCGCGTTTTTTCAACCCTAGCAACAAATGAAACAAACAGATTTTTCTTATTTAGCTAAAAACCTTGTTCTATAAGGGTTTTAAAATGTGTTAGTTAGAAGTTATGAAGCAGAGGAGAAGAGGATGAAGCAAGCGTCTGTATTGCATCCAAGTGAAAACCCTTATGTTTCCACATTTCTTGGTTTAAAAAGAATAATTCTCACCTACTGAAACATACTTGCTCGTAGAGTTTACCAGCTCGTTCCCAAGTAAATTCTGTTTCTACCATTTGTCTGGCGTTAGCAGACAACTCATTTCTCAATTGAGGATGGTCAAATAGCTGACTGATAGCTTTGACATATTCCTCAGGTGTGTTAGCTCTCAATGCCCTTGGAGGAACGCCTACATCATCTACAGAAAGTCCTTCCAAACCGCGAGTACTCCCTACCACAGGTACCCCAGCAGCCATCGCTTCTAAAGTCTTATTTTTAATCCCGAACCCTGTACGCATTGGAACTACACAGATGGTAGCTTGGTGTAGATACTCTACCATTGAAGGTACGCGTCCAGTGATATTAACTCCCCATCTTTTTTTGAGTTTTAATATAGAAGATACAGGGTTAGAACCAACAACATCAAAAGTTGTATCTGGGTACAAATTTTGAATTTTTGGTAATACTTGATTAGCAAAAAAACAGACAGCATCAATATTTGCCAAGTTATCCATTGCGCCGATAAAAATTAAGCGGTATCCTCCCGGATCGGTGGTACGATCAGGAAAAGCAAGTAAATCTACACCATTAGGAATTACCGTAATTTCGCTGTTGGGGTTGAATGCTCGTAGTTGAATTTTATCTTCTTCTGTGGTAACAACAATTTGTGAAAACTTAGAGCAGTAACTACGTTCATAACGCCGCAATAATGGCAGATTAATTTTATCTCTCAGAGGATTTTCAGAAATACCCGTTTTTAATTGGTTGCGGCAAGTTCCATAGACTGAACTATGGACATTCACTAAGGTATTTACTTGTTTTTGGAAATGGGGTTTGATATAAATTTCATTAACGCTATGTTCACAGGTAATGACATCACATTTTTCTTTCTGGACAAAATTATCAATCCAATTTTGCATTTCTATAGAATAGCGGTTTAACACACTGGGTGGTGTACCTGTTAGGAGAAATTGATTAAATCTTTGGATTTTTTTCAGTATTCCTCCTGTAGTTGAAATGTTTGCAGGACGGTTAAAAAGAACTAGATTATCGACAAAATTCCTTAATCCATTTATTTCTGCTTCTGTGACACCAGGTTCCTGCTGAGTAACTACGGTAATAGAATGATTTTTAGCCAGATGTTTGAATAAATTAAAAGTTCTAACTTGGGTGCCTCCGCGAGTTGGCGGATAGGGGAAGGTGGAAGATATAATTAAGATGTTCATAACTAATGGTATTAAAACAAAACTAATAAAGTGCTTAGTATTTTAAGACTTATGCAACTGGGATATTTTTTCTGTAGGGGAGGCAAAATGCGGTGTAGATTTTCTGCCCGCATTATTGCCGTTGCGTAACGCTGCGCTCATATTTGAACGTAGTCATTAGGCTTTTAACCTCACGCACCAATCACCGATTGTGGCAATTGCGTAAGTCCTGTATTTATGTAATTAGCTATTATATATCTATTTAGTAGGAACATTAAATTAATTAGATAATGGTAATCTATTTATGAATATTCTTTTGATGGGATATTATGGATTTCAAAATATTGGCGACGACCTATTTGTAAATCAGTTAGTTAATTACCTAAGTGTTCAAGAAGATGTTGAGCATATTTTTATATTTTGCCAACAAGATTACTATGAATTTACCAGCAAAAAAGTTATTATTTTGCCGACAGCTAAACTTTCTCGATTCAAGAGATTATCAATCATTTTACAAAGTGATTATATAATTTGGGGGGGAGGTAGTTTAAATTTACAGGGTAAGCCCAAAAATTTATTAAGACTGCAAAAAATAGCTAAAATTACTAGAAAAAAATTCTGCTTTATTGGTGTAGGGTTAGAGACTATAAAAGCTGGGAATAAAAGGAGTAAATATCCGGTTTTTCAAAATGCTGATTTTCTATATTTGAGAGACAACTATTCCTATGATTTAGCTCTCAAAAAATTAAAGTTACTTAAATCCTGTCATTTAGGTGGTGATTTAGCATTTTTAAATCTTGATGTATACAAACCATATATAAAGCAGAAAGAAAAATCGAATCAAATCAAAAATATTTCATTTTCTGGCAAATTTTGGTGGGGTGAAGGTCGAGCAGAATTTTATGCACAACAATTAATGCAGTTTGTGTATAAATATAATTCTGTAATTCATTTACTACCTGCACATATAGGAGATGAAAGAAATGACAATCGCTTTCATAAATTACTAATAAAGTATCTCCCAGAGGCAAACTATCGACTATATTCATGGAATAAGCCTGGAGATTTTTTAGAGATATTAAGTAACATAGATTTTCATATTGGCAATCGCCTTCATTCAATAATACTTGCTGATATTCTTGGGGTGCCTAATATTGGTATAGGAGACATTAATTCTAAAATAGGACATTATATAAATAAAACTAAAATGCTTTCCCAGGAAAGAGTATTAGAATTTATGGAACCATTAGAAGTAATACATATTGAAAAAATATTTAAAGAATATCACAGACCTGATAAATTTATTTTCAATGAATTACTGACTGCTCAAAAAGGATTAGAATTGATATTTAGTAACTAATGATGTGCAAATATTTTGGTTTCAAAAATGCCTAAAGTTAGTATTTGTATCCCTACATATAATCGCATTCATCTTTTAGGTTTTGCTATTGAGAGTGTACTCAATCAGACTTACAAAAATTTTGAACTAATTATCTGTGATGATGGTTCTTGTGATGGTACATCAGAGTTAATTTCTCAGTATCAAGATAGTAGGATTAAGTATATTCAACATTCTCAAAATATTGGCAAAAGTAATAATATGCTCTCTGGATTTGCAGCAGCTAAGGGTGAATATTTCGTTAAATTTGATGATGATGATAGGCTAACTCCAGATTTCTTAGCACATACGATAAATATTCTAGAGAATAATTTAAATATTGATTTCGTTGGGACAGATCACTGGATTATTGATATTAATAACTTCCGGGATGAAGCACAAACTAAGACAAATTCTCAACGTTGGGGAAGAGAAAATTTATCAGAGGGAGTAGTAGAGAATTTATTGGAGGTAGTTTTTATTCATCAAAGCTTCCAAATCGGTGCAACTTTATTTCGCCGTCAAATACTAGATGAATTAGGATTTATGCAACCAAATTGGCAAAATTGCGAGGATAATGATTTATTTGTGCGGCTAGCTTTGGCAGGGAAAAAGGGATATTATTTGCCAGAATTATTGATGGAATATCGCGTACATACAGAGCAGCAAGGAATTAATCGAGCTATTCCTTATTTATTTGATAAATTGCAATATTTAGAAAGTTACAATTTTGCATCTGCAAAGCTAGAAAAATGTAGATTACACCGCCTTGATGAAACGAAGTTATTATTGGGCTTGCGATTAATTGAAAAGGGTGATACCCAGAAAGGAAGGGAACTCATTTTAGCAGCTAAATCAGCTTCAAATACTAAGACATGGGTTGGATTAGCTTTGTCTTTTTTACCTTTGCCAGGGAGGAAGAAAATGTTTGATATTTTGAGGAATTTAAGAGGATAAACATCCACACATATATCTTGTAATTTGTCAATGAGTGTATGACACAAGATGTGAATATAGTAAAAATCGGTTAGTATTTTTGACTCTAACTGAAGTGTATTTAATTATTAAGAATTTTAAATAATTAATTTGTTTATTATATTTTATTGATATTAAAGTAACAAAAATAAAATTTTCAACATATTTAGATGCTCCCTTTGTTAGCAGTTCCCAAGGGGAGGAGAATCTAGTAACTTTTCTCAAAAAACAACTAGAATAGAAGTAAAAATAGTCGCAAATATAACTGTGGTTATTCGCAGAGTTGGGAGAAAAATCATGGGCACCAAGATGATTTTAACCTTAGCAATTGCTTTCGGGATAGGTGGGTTAACAAACCAAGTTCAAGCACAGTCACCAGTAGCACCAAATACAAATATTGGACAATATACTTTGTCTGGACATTCTCTCTCTGGCATTAATAACAGAAATGCGGAGAATGACTTCAGTAATTTTTTCTTAAGCGATAAATCTGACTCAGTTATCGACGGGAAAGTGCAAGAAAATATCAATTCTAATGCAGATGAGGGGGGAATTCGATTCCGTAAACTAGAGGAGTCCTTATCACAGACAGACACGCCAATTATTCTTCAGCCAGCAGAATCTTTTAATGGGAATGATGGTGTACAAGTGGAGTTAGATTTGAGTCAATAATGGTATTTTAGATCCATTGATACAAGATGTGAGCGCTCCAGGAGGGGAAAGTCACCCATTCACCCATTCACCCATTATTAAACCCCCTGGCAACGAATCAAACAAACACCTGCATTATTGCTTGGCTCAAAATCTTGCTCTATAAGGATTTTAAAATGTGTTAGTTGGGAGTTTTGTGAGAATATTATTGGGTTTAGCTTGGGGAGAAGGTAAAATATTTTAACTTTTCTCCTTATATCTAACCTGAGTTCGGGATCAGGAAAAAGGCAAGTAGTAAGCTGAAAATAACGTGAAATCCAGCACCTGCACTATGTTTCGTTTAGATGTATCCCAACTGCCACGTAGACGATTTCTGCGAACAATTTGAAGTTCAATGGCACAAAAACCGACTAAAACATGGAGTTCACGTTAATTTTAACTCCTAACCCCGAACTCAGGTTTATTAGCCTGAACCGATACGGAAATTGCCACCTTCAAAGCATTGGGCACTGTGAAAGACGGGGAAATATAAAATTAAATATCAGATCAAATCTTCTTCCCTTTTATACAAACAATTGACCCAAACGCTTTAAAATCTTCAAAACTATATACAAATCATCCCCGCGTCTGAGAGGATGTTTGGAAAGTCTAAAAGGTTACTTAAAACCTCTCTGGTAAACCTCTCTCCTAGTAAG
Organism: Calothrix sp. MO_167.B12; assembly: GCA_030066045.1. Taxonomy (GTDB): domain Bacteria; phylum Cyanobacteriota; class Cyanobacteriia; order Cyanobacteriales; family Nostocaceae; genus Calothrix_A. The sequence goes on along the minus strand of JASJCJ010000235.1, from coordinate 71 downwards.
AGAGAGTCTTTGAAACCCCCATTCCCTTGTAGAGAATGGGATAGGGGGGTTAGGTTTGGGAGGTTTTAATG
>JASJCJ010000234.1 GCA_030066045.1 Calothrix sp. MO_167.B12 | reverse complement strand
CGCGTTGATGGTTATAATACCATATTTTGTAGTCATAATATTTTTGAGGGAAACGCTCGTGATAAATCCCTTTGAGTCGGGTTTCATCCCCTGGTTAAAAACGAGCGGGGTTCTCACCCTCCCATTATGCTTTGATAGGCGCCTCCTGCTTCCAGCTTGAGCTGTTTTCTTCAATGCACAACAACGGATTTTTGCTGATTAAAGAAAGCTTGCAATACCCTTTCAGCAATTTGAGAACTAGATAAACCTAATTCTGCCTTGGATTCATTGGGCTGGGCATGATCCACCAGTATATCTGGTATGCCTATACGTTTAACGGGTACTAACATATCAGCATCTAATAAAGCCTCCGCCACTGCAGAACCGAATCCACTGGGGAGACAACCCTCTTCCAAGGTGACTACCCGCCCAATTTTATCAGCCAAAGGTAAAATTAATTCTGTATCCAGAGGTTTGGCAAACCGGGCATTAACCACCGTTGCTTCAATACCGTGTTCGCTAAGGATTTCGGCAGTTTGCAAAGCTGGATGTACCATAGCCCCATAACCTAACAACAGCACATCATCTCCATGACGCAAAATTTCTCCCTTACCGATTTCTATTGGTTCCCAGCCTTCTTCCATTAAAGGTACGCCATAACCACTACCACGGGGGAAACGCATGGCAATAGGTCCTGTGGTGTGGTTAATTCCAGTCACTACCATTCGTTGCAGTTCAGCTTCATCTTTTGGTGCCATTAACACCATATTGGGGATACAACGCAAATAGGCAATATCATACATACCTTGGTGGGTAGGACCATCTGCACCTACGATTCCGGCTCGATCCAAGCAGAAAAATACTGGTAAATTTTGAATGCAAACATCGTGAATAATTTGGTCATAGGCGCGTTGCAGGAAGGTAGAATAAATGGCCACCACTGGACGCATTCCTTCACAGGCAAGTCCTGCTGCAAATGTCACGGCGTGTTGTTCGGCAATACCTACATCAATATATTGATTGGGTAATTTCACTTGCAGTTTATCTAAACCCGTCCCTGTTGCCATTGCTGCTGTGATGCCGATAATTTTTGGGTTTTGTTCTGCGAGCTTGACTAAGGTATGGGCAAAAACTTTAGAGTAAGAAGGGGGCTTGGGCTTATTGGAAGGAATTGCTTTACCAGTGGAGAGGTTAAAAGGTGATTGGGCATGGTAACCCACTTGATCCTTCTCTGCAATTTCATAGCCTTTACCCTTCACTGTCGCCACATGAACTAAAACTGGCCCCCCTATTTGATGTGCCTGGTGGAAGGTGTTAATTAGTTCTTCAATATTATGCCCATCCACTGGTCCAATGTAAGTAAAGCCCAGTTCTTCAAATACAGCCCCTACTTTGGATACCGCTAACCGCTTCATCCCTTCTTTTATTCTCCTTAACTCGGGAGATAAGGATTCACCAACAAAGGGAATTTGCTTAAATTGCTCTTCAATGTTATCGGTAAAAAACTGTACTGGTCCGCTCAGACGCATCTTATTCAGGTACCGGGGAATGGCGCCGACATTGGGAGAAATGGACATTTCATTGTCGTTGAGGACAACTAGGAGGTTCGTTTTGGGTAAATGTCCGGCATGATTAATTGCTTCCAACGCCATACCACCAGTTAAAGCTCCATCGCCAATAATGGCTGCAACCTTAAACTTTTCTCCCCTGGCATCCCTAGCTAATGCCATGCCCAAGGCGGCAGAAATGCTGGTGGAAGCGTGTCCAGCACCAAAATGGTCAAACTTGTTTTCACAACGCTTGAGATAACCTGCTACTCCATCCTTTTGCCGCAGGGTATGGAAATCACTGTAACGCCCTGTGATTAACTTGTGGGGATATGCTTGATGTCCCACGTCCCAAATAACTTTATCGCGATCTAAATCTAGGGTTTGGTACAGTCCTAAGGTTAACTCCACAACACCCAATCCTGGTCCCAAGTGTCCTCCAGTCGCTGCCACAGTTTGCAAATGCTTATCTCTAATTTGACGGGCAATTTGTTGTAATTGCCGAATCGATAAACCATGCAACTGGTTGGGGTGAGTGATTTCGCTTAGATGCATACGAATAAATTTTTTCCTGTTTCAGTTCTCATTATTCTGATTTTGCCATCAGAACTGGTAAGTTTGCCTAAAAAACAATTGAGTTGCGATTAGATATTTTATATCTTGAAAAATCATAGATTTTTGCTAAAAAAAGCATCTAATTCTTACAAACTGGATAGAACTGGATTATTTCATGGTACAGAGTCCCTGTCCCTGACCAAGCCTAGGGTGTGTTTTCAAACTATCGTGTAGGTTGGGTAGAACGAAACCAAACCCAACATTCTTCGTCGATTTGTTGGGTTTGCTCCAAGCCCCTGAGTCGCTTTCGCGACACGCTGCGCGAACGGATCTACGTCCCACCCCTGCGGGGAAGCAAGCTATAACCCAACCTACAATTTAGGTTAATGTGAGGTTTGAAAACAGTCCCTAGCCTGTGGGGAAGAATTAGCCCCTACATCCTACACCTTATTCCCTACACCCTATTCATTTGAAAGAGATGATGGGATAATGAGTTTAAGAACCTTCTTTCATAGTTGGTGGTAAAATTTTTTCATTGGGACTGCCTTGTTGATTGGGAGATTGTGAAGGATTGGGAGCAGGAAGAGCTTCTGGGGTATCTGGTTGGGGTTTCTGCCTTTGTAGGTATTTACTTAAAACAAATGCCATATCTCCACGGGTCATGGGTTTTAAAGGAGCAATATTCCCATCTTGGGTGTTAATAAATTTTTCTGCTACTACAGTTGCGATCGCTTTTCTTGCCCAAAGGGGGATAAACTTAGCATCAGGGTAGGGAGAAAGTAACTCATCCACGGTGCGATCGCTAAACTGAAACACTCCATAAGCTTGAGCAAAAATTGCCAATGCCTCTGCTCTATTTACCCTTTGATTAGGGAAAAACATATTTCCCCGATAACCCTTCATAATACTGGTCTTTAAAACTACCTGAATATCATTAAATGCCCAATGGTCAGAGGAGACATCTGCAACCACCACTAATTTCTCTTGTAGGGCCTCTCGACGCTTATCCAGCCGAAATGCCTTGACCATAATTGTAGCCAACTGTGCCCGGTCAAGCCACCTTTGGGGATAAAAATTACCATCGGCAAAATTGCTCATTAATTTAGCATCTACTACCTGTTGAATATAATCTGATGATTGCTCAGGAGTAGGAGAATTATTCTGTTGAGCGATCGCGCTGATGGATAAGCACTGTAATAATGCTACTAAGGATAGAGAACTTAGAAGCTGACGCATAATCTTATAATTCCATTCTAAAACTATTTACGTAAATTCAAAAAAGTGGCATTTAATGTAATACCAAATTTGACCTGCTCCTGTCTGCAAGCCCAATGAATATTTCTTACTTCAACTGACGCAATATTCTTAAGTAATGTTGCTCATGTAGCAAAAGGTGGTGCCGTCGGGTGGAGATGATGGAGTGAGGGAGTGATAAGTAACAAGTAACAAGTAATAAGTAATAAGTAATTAAAGAGAAATTTGTCCTCTTGCCTCCTTCCCTCTATCACTCCTTCTCTCCTTCCCTCCCTCTACCGAAGGGAGTTGAAATACTGAAAATTTCGATTATGGTAATGATTGGCTAATATGTAATTTTTCAGATACACCAGAAACAAAGGCTTTAAGAGCAAACTCTGGTAAAGCTAACATCCTTCGCCAACGCCATGGCTCTTGGTAAAGCCTGTACAGCCATTCTAAATGGTTATTTGCCAACCAGCGGGGAGCACGGGTTTTCTTCCCAGACCAAATGTCAAAACTACCACCAACACCAATCCAAATCGCTTGGGAACATAGATGGCGATTTTTATGAATCCACATTTCTTGACGGGGTACTCCCAAGCCGACAAAAATCACATCTGGTTGTAATTTTCTCAGTGTTTGCCGTAATTCCTCTTCCTCTGTTGGTGAGTGGTAACCAGAACGAGTACCAATAATATTTAAACCAGGTAGTTCCTGTTGCCATAATTCAGCAGCTTTGCTGGCTATACCAGCGGCTCCTCCATAGAAAAATACCTTTTTATCAGTATTTTCTGTGCCTAGCTCACGCAACAATTCTTCTGATAGCTCAATTCCTGGAATTCTTTGTACTTTTTGACGCAGTATTAATTTTAAATATAGAACAATTCCCGAGCCATCGGGAATCACTAATTCCGCACCACGAATGACTTCTGCCAAGGATTTGTTTCGTTCTGCCTGCATAGTCATTTCAGCATTTAGTGTGACTACATGACCTCCAGAGCCTTGTTGCAATAGTTCTAGCAACCAAGCCGAATAGTTACTCATCACGTTAACTGGTAATCCTAAAACGGAAAAGGCTCCATGTGATTCAGACATAGCCAGTGTTTAATAACCCTCATACCAACCCATATGGCAAGTAGTTTATCAAATATGTTGGAATCTGCCATGACTTTAGGGATAGAATTTTAGATTTTTTCCTCCATTACTCCTACTCTACCCTACCCTTCACCGAAGCCACTTCGTATCTACACTCCATCAGTTTCAATTTTCCAGCTAGTCCCCCACGGGAAAATCTCACAACCAAGGATGAAAATGCTTTGTGACTAACTTTTTAAGGGCGCACGCAATGCGCCCCTACTTCGCGCCTCCGCGCCTATTTTCAAGTTAGCCCCTCATGAACTTTGGTACACAACCTGCACATGAAAATAATTCCCTAACTCTGGGCGGGGAAACCCCGCCCCTACTCCTGAACTCCGAACTCTGAACTCCGAACTCCCTATTTTCAAGTTAGCCCCTCACGAGAAAATCCCACAACCAAGCTATGAAAATAATTCCCTCACTCCTTCACTCCTTCACTCCTTCACTCCTTCACTCCCTATTTTCAAGTTAGCCACTGGGTTCCAGATTTCTGTGAGGTTTTTTCTGAAATAGATTTAACCTGTGCATGCTACTAACAGGTTAAATATATAGTAAGTACGCTTGGTTTGTTGTAGTAATGAGTATATGGATTTACTAGACGGTAGTTAGGGAGTATGTATCAGCCTTAATGATGTGTGACTGACTTATATTTTTATAACCCAAGTCTTTAATCTTTAAGACTTGTTCGTAAACTCAATTTTAGAGCTAAGAGTGCAAAGGGCAGAAATTGACCATGAATAAAATTCGTGTGGCACTAATTGAAGATCACGATCTCACCCGTGTAGGTATTCGGACAGCATTACAACAGAAAGAAGAAATTGAGGTTGTGGGAGAAGCCGCCAATGCTACCGAAGGCTCACAAATGTTAAAACAGACCCATCCAGATATAGCAATTGTTGATATTGGATTACCAGATAAAGATGGCATTGAATTAACTAGGGAAATTAAATCTGCTTCTGGTGGAGAGGAATCAGCTACAAAGGTGTTAATTTTAACTTTACGGGACAATAAAGAAGCGGTACTGGCTGCCTTTGCAGCAGGTGCGGACTCTTACTGTATGAAAGATATCCGCTTTGATAATTTGCTGGAAGCTTTGCGAGTTACTCACAACGGTAATTCATGGATAGACCCCGCAATTGCTCGGATAGTCTTGCAACAAGCGCAACAATCTACACTGACATCAGAATCAGCAACCAAGGAAACTACAACCTCTGTAAATACCGCAATTAAAGGGAAAAATGATGAAATTATCGATGCTTATACCCTGACAGAAAGAGAGTTAGAAGTGTTACAGTTGATAGTTGAAGGTTGCAGCAATGCTGTAATTGCTGAAAGGCTGTACATTACAGTCGGTACTGTCAAAACACACGTCCGTAATATTCTAAACAAGCTATGTGCTGACGATCGCACTCAGGCAGCTGTACGCGCTTTGCGTAGTGGCTTGGTGGGATAAAGTCAAGTTATCAGGGTGGCAACAATTGAGATAACTATACAGACATTTACAACTTTGGGTAACCGATAGTGTTTTCCAAGTTGGACGCTTACTGTTTACTTTTGCTTGCTTATGGTTTGTGTATTCTCAGTTCAGTTCAGCATTGCAACATCTTGTAAATAAGCAAAAACAAGTGAAGTCAAAGTATGGCAGATAAAACCCGTAAGCTGAAGCTCATGGTTGTAGATGACGAGCTAGATAACTTAGAGTTGCTCTACCGCACCTTTAGGCGGGACTTCCAAGTGTATAAGGCACATAATGCTGAAGTTGCCTTGGATATATTGGCAGAACAAGGGGAAATGGCAGTAATTATCTCTGACCAAAGAATGCCGGAGATTAATGGAACTGAATTTCTCAGCATGACTGTGGAACGTTTTCCCGATACCATGCGAATTTTGCTGACTGGTTTTACTGATGTGGAAGACTTGGTAGAGGCAATTAATTCTGGTCAAGTATATAAGTACATTACTAAACCTTGGAAGCCCGATAAACTAAAGGCAGTAGTCGAACAAGCAATTGAAACATATCGTTTAGTCAAAAAGCGTACTGATGAACTGAGCCGCTCTCTGCGCCGGGAATCTCTATTTAATGAGGTGACTACGGCAATTCGGGAGTCTTTAGACTACGGCAGTATGTTGCAAAAGATAGTTGCGACCATTGGACAAACCTTTGCAGCAAGCTGTTGTTTGTTGCGACCTGTAGAAGGCGAACACTTGACAGACGATGAGTTTTCTTACTACGATCCCCAATCAACCGTTGACCGTGAGTGCTTCGACTCTAGTGGGGCGATTGAACAAGTTTTGGCTACCAAGGATTATCAGTTAATTCAATCCACCCATGATGGTAATTCTTGCCATCAATTAGTAGTTCCTCTGACTTATCAACAAAAGGTTTTAGCTATTTTAAACCTTTACCAATGGAGTAGCGATCGCCCCTGGAAAGATGAAGATATTCAACTCATATCTGGTGTCGCCGAGCAAGCAGCCATAGCGGTATCTCAAGCAAAACTCTATCAAAGCCTCCAAGAAAAGCAAGAGCAAACTCGCCTGGAATTAGAAGTTGCTCGTCAAATTCAGCATAATTTACTACGCCAAGAATTACCCGGAATCCCTGGAACTAAGTTACAAGCCTGCTGTCACCCAGCCCGTGAAGTGGGTGGAGATTTCTTCGAGGTCTTTGCCCATCCCAAAGGTGATATCTGGCTGGCTGTAGGTGATGTCTCTGGCAAAGGTGTGCCAGCAGCTCTGTTTATGGCAAGTTCAATTTCGGTGTTGCGTCGAGAATTATCTCAAGACACTCCACCAGAACCAAATATTGTCATGCAAAATCTGAACCATGCTCTGAGTGATGACCTAATTAGCAATAATTGCTTTATTACTATGGTTTTAGCTCGTTACAATCCTGGAAGCCAGGAATTAACCTATGCGAATGCCGGTCACATTTACCCCTTGATCTGGTCGCGCCAAGAACAAATTGATGACACACCTAATTACCTAAAAGTCCGTAGTATTCCCTTGGGTATATTGCCTCAGTGGCAGGCAGAGTCAGGACGATTAGTCATGAAATCGGGAGAGACTTTGCTGTTAACTAGTGATGGAATTACTGAGGCGAGAGTATCAAATGAGGTATTAGAAACTATAGCTGTCGGTAATAGTCAAGCATCATCTAGCAATTCTATGCTCAATCAAGATGGTCTCTGGAATCTTCTCAAACAGGAATCATCAGCATTTTCTTTGCAAAACTTGCTAGCTCGTATACAAGAACATAGCCAAATTCAAGAAGACGACCAAACTATACTTTCTTTGGAGGTTTTATAGATCTATGAGAACAGAATTGAATGTACCCAGCGATTTAAAATTTCTCACCATTGTCGAAGACTGGTTGTTGGGAAGCTTGAAAGCTGAACTCGGGGAATCTGTTGATTGGACAAGACAATCCAGCCGTTTGAGACTGGCTTTGGTAGAAGCTTACTCCAATGTAGTTCGCCATGCCCATAAAGAAGAGTACAATTTACCAGTCAAAATCCTGGTAGAACTCAAAGATGGAGAACTTTCCTTAGAGGTTTGGGATCGAGGAGAGGGATACAATATGGATGCCTACTCACCACCTAACCCCGATGACAAGCAAGAAGGAGGCTATGGTTGGTTAATTATGAATCGTCTCATGGATAAGGTGGAATACCAACTGCAAGTTAATGGTGGTAATTGTCTCAAATTAGGAGTTGCTCTAGTTGAGTCTACTAAATAAAATCAGCACTTTTTGGCTATCACAGTTGTGCCTTAGTTAATGAGGGCGCGATCGCAACAACTTCTTTGGTAGAAATGTGACATCTCACTTATCTACATTATTGTTGCATTATTTTTGTATTCACTTTAGCAAGGTAATTAACTCCCCGCTAGGGGGAATTAACAAGTTAAACAGCTTTCTTCAACTCCTTAAACAGCAACCTACAACCGTAAGCAGCAGTTTGAGAAATAACCAAATTACCAAAACCCCTTTTTACATCTTTGGCTTTCACCCCAGGAGCAATTTCACCCGCATTCATAGAAGTGGTCATACTCATCTGCATGGTTTGCAGCGTGAGGTTCAAAGTTGCTTCTAGTTGCGGTTGCAGTTCTTTACTAACCATAGGAATGAGGTTTTGGGCAAGCGAGCGCTTAAATTCCCCTAAAGCTTCCTGTTGAAGTCGAGCAACTGCTTTTTGCTTCCAAAGTTCGGGGTTATCCTGAAATTGGGACTTCCGGGAATCGTAAAAATCCCCTAACTTCTGACCAATTTCGTTATTTGGTCGAGCGTGTTTGGGTGCAATCGCGTCCAAAATCCATAGGTACAACTGACACCTGCACAGCTTAGAACCAGAACCAGTATTCATGGTTTCCTTGTCACCGCTGGAGCTTTCATCCTTAGCCATCCCCAGGCGACGTTTAAACCTACCCAATGAGTCAAATTTGGTAATTGGGTAAATTTGGGAAATCAGCAACGCCTGGGGTTTAATGCCAATACCAAACTGAGTCATGGTTTTACGGTAGGGGATAAACTCTGGAGCATTCAAAATTTCGATAATTTCGTTTTGAATTTCCATTTTCCAGTCCCACAAATCGCACACCATATTAGACAGCTTCCTGGTAAAAGTGGTAATTCCGACCCCGTACTGGTTAGCGATCGATTTTTGGTAAAGGTTGTCATAGTACCTACTTTGACGTTTGGTTTGACGTTCTCTACCTGCTAACCATGCCCACAGAGGTGGTAAGCCATCAGTTTTAGATGGAGGGCTTCGCATTAAAGCAGCTTCTGGGAACTCCCTTGCTAACTGTTGCCTAGCACGGTTGATAGTTGGGGACTGAATTTTATTGAGAGATTGCAATTGCAACCACAAATGGCGCATTGTTGCTACTTGACTTGCTTCAAATTGCAAAAAAAATTCGTCATCCCCCCAATGCAGTAAAGCATAAGCCGCAAGTGCTAAAGCATCAGCTTGGTCATTTTTATCAGGTAACTTATTTTGTTTTCGGTAGTGCGTGGATTCCGCATGGCCAACCCACAAAACTTTAATACCCTCAACCTCACAAATGTGTGACCAAATCCAGGAATAATGTACCCCTGTTGGTTCCATGACAACAGCATCAGGCTTTAGAGCTAATAGTTTTTTGACCCCATCAGCGTTAGCTTTAAATGTTAAAGGGTCGTTATCTTTAGGACGTTTATTATCCCTAAAATAGCGTCTAAAGTTTTTGGGAATTGATGTTAATTCCCAAACAACGATGGTGTTTTTACACACATCAGCACCTAATATTTTCATTTTTCAAGGTTCAGTAATGGGTGTTTTATTGCAGCAAAAACCGTGCTAAAATAGGTCAAGAATCACCCAAATTAACGTTTAACAATTCACTTTTAAACCCAGCACGGATGGAAATAATTAACAGTGGTAGATTCATGAAATAAAGAAAACTATTTAGGTCATTTCGGTCTAAAAATCTGTGCCACTGTTGTTATTTCCCTCTGGTATCCCAGAGGCGAATGGGTTGCGCTACCCATTACGCGACATCAACTTTTAAGGGTTGATGTTTCGCCTATGGGGTAGTTACATAGGCTCGTCAGGCGCATCAGGTGTTATCAACATTGCATTGTATTCTTGTGCAATTTGGTCGCCATCTTCATTGTTCCAAATGTATAAGCAAGTTTTACATTCGTAATATCCATATTTACGATAAAGATAAACATCTTTTGACTTGCACATTGGACAATTGGGATTTTTATTTTTAGGGGTTTGATGCATTTTATGATGTTACTGAGATTTGAATCATTCTCTCAATTTCTTGTGGTCGTTCCCTTTTCAGAATCTCTAAATGTTGACGAGATTTATAACCTAAAAATTCGCTCCATTGATTTGCAGTTATGCCAGATTTCGATTCACTTTTTAGGATGTTCATTGCTAACCCCATAGCTAAAAAATTAACAACATATTCATCTTTATCCATGACAATTTTGTCACCTTTAATTTCCATTATTAAACCACCCAATTTATAACAAGTGTTTTTTTACCAATTCGTCTACCATTTGCGCGTTTTTAAGCTCCTCAAATTGTTGTTGTGCTTTAGAATAAATCTTGGTATGTAATTCCTCAAGACTAATTTCGGTAACGTGTGCTAAAAGGTCTAAAGCTACTCCCCTATATAAAGAATTAATTGCAAATTCTTCTTTGTCCATCACTACTTTATTGTTTTTAATTTCCATTAAAAAAACCCTTCATCATCGTCGTCGTCATCTTCATCAACTATTGGTGTTGGTATGGGTCCTTCCGGATAAAGCTGATCAATCACAAATTTTTTCAAAGCTTCAACACATTCGCACAAGTCCTCTCCCTCATTTACAATTGCTGTAGCTTCTAAAGCTGCACTTTGGTAATTTCCTAGATTTTTTATCTGTTTGTAAGTGATAGTTTGTATTTGCATGGTGTATACTCCTAAACTGTAGATGCATGTAAGGAGCGATTGTTAGTAACAATTGCTCCTAATAACTTTTATCTAGCTGGTTGGTTGAAAACTAGTTTTAGTTGAACGTCAGGGACGTGTTTGGCAATAAACCTCATACAATGTTCTGCTGATGAACGTTGTGTGAATCCCGAGTGAAAATGCCATTCTTCATTGCCAAATAAATAAATTAACCAGGGTAGATTCTGATTTTTCATAAACTAGTTCCTTGAGAAAAAATACTAGCGGCTAACAGAAAACCGCTAGCTAAAATAAGTAATTTTGAACAGATTGTTTACCTCATTATGGTGACTGGGTTTTTGGCTCTTGCGTAATTAACGTGCTAAAATATTAGGATACATCTTAATTTTTTAGTAAAATTAATTATGAAAAGAGTTCTTACTCAACTCTTAAACTTGCCAGACGTAGTAGTAGAATCAAGTCTGCAAGAGGGTTCAGTC
>JASJCJ010000233.1 GCA_030066045.1 Calothrix sp. MO_167.B12 | reverse complement strand
TTTTGGGACAGGGTAGAGCGAATTTTACCCGATTGCTGGGAGAGAAAAGAATGGCTGGCGAAAAATGGGGCAATATTTAGCTTGTGAACGAGTATCACCTTTGACAAAAATCGCCTGAGAAGCTTACAAGATAAGAGTTTTGTTGTGGCAAAACATTACTCCTGGTTGAGCCAGCAGCCTAATATACCTTTGATTAAATTATATGGGGGTAACAATGAAAGCACTGAAAGTAATGGGTACAATCGATGAGAAGGGACAACTTACCTTAGATCAACCTCTTATCACTAATAAAAATAGTCGGGTAGAGGTTATTGTTTTAATCCCAGAAGAAACAGACCAAGATGACACCTCTCAAGCAGAAATATTAGCAGACTTCCGGCAAGCTTGGCATGAAGCGATGACTGGACAAACTATTCCTGTAGCTCAAATTTGGGAAGGTTTGGACAATGACTGATATCATGTCCGGGTCAACAGTTTTTATAAAAGTATGAAATATAAATTGACATCCAAGTTTGCGCTGCTTGTGCTAGGTTGAGTTTTATATCAGTTGGTGAGTAAGATGACCTCCCAAATTGTTTATCCTCACATAGAAAAAAAGCAAAACCAACCCGCCTATCTACAAAGGCTGCCTCGTATTAGGGTTGCTCAGATTATAATGGATTATTTAGCATATGGTTGGTCAGTTGACGAAATGTGTCGTCAACATTCTTACTTACATCCCGCAGAAGCCTACGCAGCAATGGGATACTATTTTGACCATCAAGACGAGATTGATAACGAAATTCATCTTGAATGGGAGCAAGCACAGCAAGCAAAAGCTCAGGCTCTGCCATCGCCATTTACTGTACGAATGAGAGCGAGAGGGCTTTTGTAGGTGACGGTTCAGTTGTATATGGATGTCCTTCCCAGGCTATTACTGACCAGCTCCGTCGCCGAGGTATTGATGTCCTAACTGCAATCGAGGATGGTTCAGATGAATTGCCAGATGATCAGCTTTTAGAGACTGTTTATCTGCTTGGAAGAGTACTTTTTACTCAGGATATTCGCTTCAAGGCGCTAGCTGAGAACTGGCAACGTCAGAGTAAGCCATTTGCAGGGTTAATTTTTGGTCATCAATTAGGAGGTACGATTGGGCATTATGTTAGGGATTTAGAACTGATTGCACAAACCTCTGAACCTAGTGAATGGTTAAATGTAGTTGAACATCTACCTTTCTAGCGCACGGTCGAACACCAAGGGATATGCGGAAAAATGCTATCAATATGCAACAATAATTACTACGTGGGGCATTTCATGGGATTTGCGATCGCTCCAAATCCAAACTCAAGATTTATTTATCCAAATGTTAACCATAATTGCATGTCCAACTGTCGATCCAGAACGCATTGACGAGATAAAACAAGCCATGCTTGATTTAGTCGCGGATACCCTCAAAGAAGAGGGCTGTATTAGATACGAACTGCATCAAGACAACAATCAGCCCAATAAACTAACATTTATTGAAACATGGGAAAATAGAGAGTTATGGCAAAAACACATGGAGGGTGCAGCTATCAAAAAATTTTACGATCGCATCCCTGAAGGAATAATTGACTTTGAGTTAAGCGAATTAACGAAAGTTAGCTAACTTTTGAAAAATATAGATATAAACATTAAGGATACTGAGCAACGATGGTTAAGTATCAAAAATGCAGCTCAGGAGATAGTCAGTGAATAAAGACTGGATACTTGTTAGGGGTGTTGTAGAGCAAGGGCATCAAGTTGCTTCTGGAATTTCAGAAGATACACCCTTTCCCAAGGGAACTATTGAAATTCAAAAAGCTTTTTTCAAAGATTTGGGTCTTGATTTGAGTGAACTTTTTAATGGCACATTAAATATTTCAATATCTCCTAAGAAATTCATTATTAGTAATCCAGAATTCACTTTCCTTAATGTTAAGTGGATAGATACCTATCCTCCAGAGAATTTTTCGTTTTCGTGTTGTCAAATTATATTTGCTGCCAATCGATATTATGGTTTTATCTACTATCCCCATCCAGAGACCAAAATAACTCATTTCCAAAACCCTTCTACCCTTGAAATACTTGCACCATTTATACCTGGACTCCAATATGGAACTCACATTGAGCTTAAAATTAATTCCCGGGAGATAATGCTAATAGAATAATGTAATAGGGATTGGGTTGAGCTACCAGCTCAAACAACTATAATTTTTTGCATATCTAAAAGATTTCCCTTGCGGGTAATAATCCAGTTGAGCTACAACTTAATAAAATCTAGGACTTACGTATTGACAGAAGATACCAAATATGAGGTATGGGTTTCAGGCATTTAAACGTGATTTTGCAATGATAAATAGCGATCGCTATTTATCTGAACTTCATCCTCAAAAGCCTGAAACAACGTAATTTCGTTCATACACATGATGGTGGATTTGTACAGTGCGTAAGTCCTAAAATCTTGGAATCATTAAATTAACCACTTATTTTGATAGTTCGCATAGTTATTTCCTATGACAATCACACAGGAACAGTTTGATGCATTAATCGAAAAGCTGGAAGACTTCTCGAAGAGTCATCCAAGGAATTACCGTCTACGAGTTGCCCTGTTTGCCGTATTAGGGTATGTCTATATTTTTCTAGTGTTTGCTGGACTATTAGCACTAGTCGGGCTAGTATTCTCACTTGCAGTTTTTAGTCGCAGTATAAATTCTACTATTATCAAGCTTTGTATTGTACTACTGATTCCAGCGTGGGTGATTTTGCGATCGCTTTGGGTCACTTTTACTCCTCCCCAAGGTTTGAGACTCAGCCGCCATCAAGTTCCTCGCTTATTTGCTCTGGTCGATGAATTGACGACTAAACTCCAAGCTCCCAAATTCCACAATATCCTGTTAAATCAAGAATTCAATGCAGCAGTCGTTCAAGTTCCACGACTGGGTATCTTTGGCTGGCAGGAAAACTATTTACTTTTGGGACTTCCCTTGATGCAGTCTTTGCCTTTAGAGCAACTTAAAGCCGTTCTGACACATGAGTTAGGGCATCTGTCTGGTAATCATTCTCGCTTTGCGGCATGGATTTATCGAATCCGCAACACCTGGATGCAGATTTATGAACGATTGCACCAGAGTGACCAAAAGGGAGCATTAATTTTGTTTAATCGCTTCCTAGACTGGTATTGGCCTTCCTTTAATGCCTATTCTTTTGTCCTGGCACGAATGAATGAGTATGAAGCAGATAGCTGTGCTGCTCAACTTACTGGAGCACACAATATGGCTGAGGCTCTAATGAACGTAGAAGTCAAGGCTCGTTTTCTGGAAAATTCCTTCTGGACAGATATTCAGAAACAGGTAGAGCATCAGGCTGATCCACCAGACAATGTTTACTCCTCCATGTTGACAATCTTGCATCGTCCGATTTCTGAAGAGAAGAGCAAACAGTGGTTAGAGCAGGCTTTTGCAGAACAAACCAATAACGCCGACACCCACCCCTGTCTTACGGATCGGCTGAAATCCCTGGGTTATTCGACTGTTCAGGCACAAAAGCTACTCCAGCCAGCAGCAATACAAATCACCGCAGCTGAACATCTTCTGGGAAAAACCTTACAACAGTTTGCTACCCAGTTTAATCAAGACTGGAAACAAACAGTATCGACACCTTGGCGACAACGCTATGCATACTTATACGAAAGGAAGGGCAAACTGCAAGCTTTAGAGTCAAAAACACAAACCCAGACACTTACTGAACAAGAACTATGGGAACGAGCTTATTACACCCTGGAATTACGAGGTCATGAAGCAGCGCTTCCCTTATTGCAGGATGTATTAAAAAAGCAGCCAGATCATGCAGAAGCAAACTACATCCTTGGACAAATTTTGTTGCAAAAAGCTGATGCAGCAGGTATTACTTGCATTGAAAAGGCTATAAAGCAAAGAATGGATTGGATCATAGACGGCTGCCAGTTAGTTTACAGTTTCCTCTGTCACAAAGGTCAAACTGAAGCAGCACAAAAATATCGTCAACAAGCCGAGCAGCATTATCAACTGATGCTAAAAGCTGAACAGGAAAGATCCAGGGTGATTGATAGTGACCGATTCAAACCTCATTCCCTAGAAGCATCAGAGGTCAATAAACTAAAACAGCAAGTGGCTACCTATTCACAGATTAAAGAAGCTTATCTGGTAGAGAAGGTCGTTACTTACTTCCCCGAAGAGCGCTTCTGTGTTCTAGGAATTGTTCGTAAACGAGGTTTAATTGAAAGTGAGGATGCAACTCAAAAGTTGATTGACCTCCTCGCTACAAATTTGCAGTTCCCCACTCAAGGTTATATTGTCATTCTGAATCACAGTAGTTCTGGTAAGCTCAAAAAAAAGATTTGCCAGATTGATCGGTCTTTGATTTTTCAACGTTAGTGCTATAAGCTTTCAAAATTTCCCACAGGAAGAGACCGTAATAATTATATATTTTTGATCTAGAAAAAGATTGTTTGGAAAGTTTCCGTATAATAAATAGTTATATAGGAATCCTAATTGATTTTTGAAATATACGTAGGGGAGCCAGCGCTGTTGGCGGGTTTCCCGACATAAGGCGACTGGCGTTGTGTTGTCGCGTAGCGCAACGCACTATTATATAAGGGTTTCGGTGGGATAGCCCCTACGCGCAAGTAATAAGTAATAAGTAATAAGTTTACTGTTCATAGCTTTGGTGCGTTCAAAAATGTCCTAACCTGATTGCGTAGTGCTATTTTTTTGAAAAATTGGGATGCTCCTCATCAGATCCAAAGCCCCTGATAATCTTGGTTTAACTAGGGCTTGCTGTTCGCGCAGCGCAGCGTTAGCTGTAAAAGTCATGATTGTGGGGGTAGGGAATTCTTAACAGTTTTACCCCTATTTTTTCCAATTTTTTAGACTCCAAAAAATTGGAAATGTAAGGTTTTTAAGCCTTACCGAAATATTGGGGTCTGGTGCCCTGTTTTTTGAGGCAGAATGTTTTTAGGACGGGTTTTGAATCCCGGTCACAAAAACAAACTTATTACTTATTACTTATTACTTATTACTTAATTCAAATCCCTATTCTCTTGCACTTTTTTCAACAAAATTAATAATGGGTTCCTGATTTGCGATGATGCACAGCAGTAACACCATCAAGGTTGAGTACATCCCCATTATCCACAGAGGCATAAACTAACCAATGGTCGCCTACTTCCATCCTACTTTGCACAGAACATTCCAAGTATGCCAGGGCATCATTGAGGATGGGACAACCATTATCAGTGTCTTGGGAGGCAACTTCTGCAAAACGATTTTCCCCTGGTGCAAAAGGTTTGAGGAAATGCTTCATTAACCCCAAATGATTACCTTCTTTAAGGATATTGAGGACAAATTGATTACCTGAATGCATTAGGGGTTCTAGGGCGCGGTCCTTTGCCACTGCAATGGTTAATCCAGGGGGACTAAAGCTGGCTTGAGATACCCAAGAGGCTAACATGGCACTGGAAATATCCCCTTGTTTGGCTGTCACCACACACAAGGAACCCAAAATTCTACCTACTGCTTGCTCTACGGAGGTAGCTGGTTGAATGGGAGCGCGGACTTTCTTCGCTTTCTTCAATGCTTGGGCAAAGTCAGTTCCCGTTTCTTCGCACATTTGCAGGGTGACATCGTTAGGTTTGAATTTGACTCGGATGGGTTCAAAACCAAGACGATAACCAGCATCTTTCAGCTTACCCTGGATTAAATCAATCGCTTCCCCACTCCAACCAAAAGAACCAAAGACACCAGCCAATTTACTGTTAGTAGCGGTGGATAAAACAATACCCAAAGCGGTTTGTACTGGTGTCGGTGCATGACCACCCAAGGTAGGAGAACCAATAATAAAGCCAGCTGCTTTTTCTACTGCGGCTTGAATTTCCCCTGGTTCAGCAAATTCACAGTTAATTGATTCTACCCTAACTCCAGCCTTAGTTATGCCGTGGGCGATCGCCTGGGCAATTACTGCGGTATTTCCGTAGGCTGAAGCATAAATTAATGCCACGGTTGTATCTTGGATTGTTTGCTGTTGGCTCCACTGCCCATATGCTTTGGTAAGTTCTATTAAGCCATACCGTACCAAGGGTCCATGGTTAGGAGCATAAAGTCTGGTTGGGAACTCAGATAATTTTTCTAGGGCTGTTTCTACCTGACGGGCATGGGGAGCCATCAGGCATTCAAAATAATAGCGTCGGTCTTCCAGAAATACTTGCCAACCTTCATCAAAAACCTGGTCACCACAGATATGTGACCCAAACAGCTTATCTGTGTACAGGATTTCTGTTTGGGGGTCATAGGTACAAAGGTGATCGGGATAGCGGGGGTTGGGTGTAGGTATAAATTGTAAATGATGCCCTTTACCTAGATCCAGGGTTTCTTCCCCCTTCATCACCATAATTGGTAAGTTCTCATCCTCTAGGATTTGACGTAAATTGATTGCTCCTGGGTTAGAACAGACAAAGGTGATTTGGGGGGCAACTTCCCGTAATGCTTTTAAGGTAGCGGCTCGGTTGGGATTGACATGACCAATAATTACGTAATCAATTTTAGTAACATCAAACCGTTGACTGAGGGATTCTAAGTAAATTTGCGTAAATGTTTCCCCTGGAGGATCTAGCAGGGCAATTTTATCCCCTTCAATCAGGTATGAATTCGCTGTAGTACCCTTGGCAAGGGCATATTCAATCTCGAACCTTAATCTTGCCCAACTGCGCGATCGCAGTACTCTAGTATCGGTACCTACAGGAAAAACTTGAACGTCGCGGGGTTTGTTTTTTGACATGGGAAGGGAGTG
Organism: Calothrix sp. MO_167.B12; assembly: GCA_030066045.1. GTDB lineage: Bacteria > Cyanobacteriota > Cyanobacteriia > Cyanobacteriales > Nostocaceae > Calothrix_A. The sequence continues at coordinate 4,481 of JASJCJ010000233.1, read as the reverse complement.
AGGGAGTGAGGGAGTGAGGGAGTGAAGGAGTGAGGGAGTGAGGGAGTGATGAATTAAAGACTGTCAACCGTCAACTGTCAACTGTCAACTGTCAACTGTCAACTAACAACTAACAACCATCAACTAACAACCATCAACTAACAACTAATTTAATAGTGGTTGCCGACTTTACGGTGGTGGACTGCGGTGAGGGAATCTGGTTTGCTAACTTTGCCAGCATACACTGTGCTATAAACAACCCAATGGTCGCCGGTGTCCATTCTACTGGCAACTTCACATTCGACGTATGCCAAGGCATCGGTAAGGATAGGGGAACCATTCTCAGCTTCCTGGGTTCTAACATTAGCAAAGCGATCGGCACCAGGGGCAAATCGTTTGAGGAAGTGCTTCATTAAGCCTTGGTAATTACCTTCCTCCAAGACATTAAGGACAAATTTATCACCCACTTGCATCAGTGATTCAATCGCCCTATCTTTTGCAACGGCAATGGAGATTCCCAAGGGTTTAAAGCTAGCTTGATTTACCCAGGATGCCAACATGGCACTTTTAACATCTCCTTTTTTCGCGGTAATTATATATAAACCACCGCTAATTCTACCTAGGGCTTTATCTAAGTCAGCACCCAGGGATTTCATCTGTTTAATGCTTTTATCCCTAGTTACCAACTGTCCTAAATCCGTACCCGCTTCTTCACATAGTTTGTATATGTTCTCTGTGGGAGTATCCCGAATCTCAATCACAGGGAAAGCTACTGCTAAACCCAAAGCCCGGAATTTGTTGAGTAGGGGATAAGTGGGTTCATCATCACCACCACCAGTTTCAAAGATACCGATCGCTTGCTTTTCGTTAGCTGATCCTAAAATGGTACTCAGTGCTGCTTGAATATTCGCGCTTCCATGGGAAGGTGACATTCCCAAGACAATTCCCTTACACTGACTAACGATTTCCCGCAGTTCCTGCAAGTCCACATCCCCGCGCAAATCTACCATTTCCACCGCTACTTCAGTCTTAATAATACCCTTAGCGATCGCCTGTGCCAAATTGCTGCTATAACCATACTCAGAAACATAAAATACGCCAACTGTAGTTTCTGCCTTGGCTTTACTTTGACTCCACTTACGGTAACGTCCAGTCAACTCTTCTACATTATGGCGCAATAGAGGACCGTGACCAGTAGCAATGGTATCAATTTTATCTAATGCATCCATGCGTTTGAGCGCGGACATCACAGACCGGGCATTGGGTGCCATTAAACACTCATAATAAAATTGATAGTCTGGAGATATGGCCTCCAAATCTTCATCAAAGGTATCATCGGTACAGTAGTGTAACCCAAAGGCATCACAGGTAAAGAGAATTTGGGTTTTATGGTCGTAGGTAAAAATTGTATCAGGCCAGTGGAGATTGGGGGCGATGACAAATTCTAGCTCATGTCCATTACCTAAATCCAAGCGATCGCCATTTTTGACAATTTTCCGCTCAAAGGGCTGATGTACCAAGTTCTCTAAAAATTGGATGGCGATTTTGGAACCAACTACAGTTACATCCGGAGCCAGTTGCAGCATATCTTTAACTAACCCACTGTGGTCTGGTTCCGTATGGCTAATAATTAAATAATCAATATCTGTAGGATTAATTAAACCCTTGAGGGTATCTAAATATAGTTGGCGGAACTTTTCATGGGAGGTATCCACCAGTGCTATTTTTTCCCCACGTATGAGGAAGGAGTTGTAGGTAGTACCATTTTGTAAACCGAACTCAATGTCAAAGCGATCGCGATCCCAATCCAATGAACGAATGGTGGTGGTTTCAGGAGCGATGTCTAATGTCTGTATGGTGAGCTTTTTCTTGGTTTTGTCGGTGATTACTACCATAACTCCCCTCCTTTGAGTAGTGAGTATTTTTCTCTAGTTTTATTGTGACATAGGTCGATTGTAAATAATTATTAAAATTCCTATGGGTGGGTTAAGGAAAACTAAGGGGTGGACAACAATTTACTATCAAAGGTAGTAGTGCTTTGTATGATGTATGGATTAGTTAGATGGCTTAGATGTACTAATGAAGTTAGCCTAGATGAGGTGAGCAATTCCGCACAGTCTTTTGTCCACCTCAAAATGTTTGATTATGAAGGTTCAATCTGTTGAGTTAAAGTATTTCAAAAAATTCCGGGATCGATTATTTGACTTTACCGATCCAGAAACTGGATTAGCGCGAAATCTCATAGTCCTAATTGGCATGAACGGTGCGGGGAAAACCAGCATTTTACAAGCAGTTGCAGCAACACTGGGAGTCTCAACTGGGCGATTACAGCAACTTTCTGATTTAGAATGGTCAGGGTATAACTATGAATTGTTAAGCAGTAATTGGGGACGATTTGGATCGGAGGTTAATCTCCAGATTGAGTTTTCTACCCCAGAATTACAAGCAATCCGTGATTTTTACCATAAGTTGCGAGAAACAGGACATAAATTACCCATTCCTCCTGGTGAAAGTCATATCGTTTCCTTGAGATGGAATGGTGAGCGTGTCATCGCAGATACAGATGCAGAATTCTTCCAATTTAAAGGGCGAGAATATGCCAAGCAACTACTTCGCTCTGAAGGCTTTCAAGTATTTAAGCGAGTTGGAACCATTCTTTGGTACACAGAGCAGAGAACATCAACAAGTTTAACAACCGAAGATTATGCTCGCAGAGTTGAAATTACAGATAATATTTTACGCGATCGCCTGTCAAAATGGCGACAGTTTCATCAAGATGTCCAACCAGGAGGACGAATTACACAACTTCGTCCGGGACAAAAAGATTTATACGCTGAAATAGAACAAGCATATCAAGCAGTTTTTCCAGAACGTAGTTTTGAAGGCCCAGTGCTACGAGAGAATATAGCTGATATTTTAAGCGAGCCTTGGTTCTATCTTGACGATGGAAAAAACCAGTACGAAATTTCTGAAATGTCTGGAGGTGAACGTGCTGTCTTTCCAATTATCATGGATTTCGTTAATTGGAATATTCATAATTCAGTCATCTTAATTGATGAAATAGAACTACATTTACATCCACCAATGCAACAGGCGTTACTTAGAGCTTTACCGAAACTGGGAAACAATAATCAGTTCATTATTACAACTCACTCTGATTATGTAGAGCAATTAGTGCCTGAAGCGCATATTATCAGGTTAGAGGTGTAATTGTGAGTGTTGTTAGCGGTAGAAAAATTATTTTTTGTGAAGGGAAGCAAAAGAGTTTAGATTCTCAATTACTTAATAAATTAGTTGAAAATTTATCAGTTGAAAAGCCTACAATTGTGGCTTCTGGTAGTAAATTTACTTTTTCTGTGTTTACTGAGGGTTACTTTTATCCTGACGAAATCAGTAATCAACAATATATTGTTTTCCGTGATCGGGATTTTGATGTTTACCCTACTCAAAACATACAACTTCTCGAATTGAATAATCAAAAAGGTAAAACATTGGCGTTTCTAACCCATCGCGCTTGTGTTGAAAACTATCTTATCGATGCTGATTTAATTCATCGCTACTGGGATTTAAAATATTCAGAGAAGCTGGAAAATCCTAGTTCCAAATGGGGACATGGAAATTCACCAGGAATCGAGACGATTGCCCAATGGATTGAAAATAGTGCCAAGGAATTACAGGACTACCAAGCTGTAAGATGGGCATTAGCTGATTTGTTACAGAGGCGAGTACAACTGAAAACCACATGGACGGTTGGTAGTGGTAATCTTCCATCTTCACTAGCTTTACAGGATTGTCGTGTTCAGGCTTTAGATTTAATTAACCAATTTAGGGGAGTTGTTGACACAGTAACTCAAGAAAAATTTGAAACAAGTCTTACCAATTACCGAAATCAGTTTACTCAACCAAAATTTTGGAACAATAAACAGTATTTAATTTGGTTTCATGGTAAAGACCTGCAAAAAATGATGAATAAGCAAAATAGTAAATATATTTCCCTGAAACATTTTTTTAATTGGGCGATTACTGAACTTGATATCACACGGTATTCTGATTTACTGGAGTTACGTTCAAAAATTAAGCAGCTATAGCAAGCAAGTTAGTATTATCTTCATTATGGGATTGAGTGATGTTGAACAACAGAGGAATGAAGCAAGTACCAAAGGATAACAGTATCTTGTTCTGCTAGTTCGATTAACTCCATCACTGTTAAATTAGACTGAGCCAGTTCAATAGTTTTCATCTAAAAATCTCCGGGAGTGTGGAAACCGTGTGTCTTGAGACCACGGAGTCAACACGACACGGCTAATAAATTAGCCGTACCCCTTTCGGGGATGGGTAAGCACAGGAGTAGTATTTACCCACTTCCCTGTATGCCGGGAATCGCCTTGCTACAAAGCGTAAAGTGCGCCTCCCTTCGTCCCGCTTCGCTAACGCCAATGTTATCAGTCGGCACTTCCATTTCGCACTGCCTTACCCCTCGTAAAGCTGTTTAACGCTCAGGT
>JASJCJ010000232.1 GCA_030066045.1 Calothrix sp. MO_167.B12 | reverse complement strand
ATCGATTGTCTTTGGAAAATCATCCTTTTTATCTAATTGCTATCGATGGAAATACATTAGCCGCACCCGTTGAAGTGAGAGAATTGTTACTGACTCCAGGACAAAGAGTAGAAGTCTTGATTAGAGGGGATAAAGAACCAGGACAATATCGCTTGCTCAATTTGCCTTACAATCGGGGCGGAATGGGGATGATGGGTGGTAGAGGAATGATGGGTGGTAGGGGAATGATGGGCGGTAGAGGAATGATGGGTGGTAGAGGAATGATGGGCGGAAATAGTAACGCGCCAACAGTTTTAGCAACTCTTAACTACGATTCCCCTGTAAAAAAAGTTTCTCTACCAACTAAACTTTTATCAGTACCAACTTTACCCAAACCCAAACAAGTGCGCCGCTTTGAGTTAAATCACGGGATGTATCCCGGCATGGGTATGGCATTTCTGATTAATGGTAAGTCTTATGAGAACCAGCGAATCGATACCAGAGTTAAATTAAATACAGTAGAAGACTGGGAAATCGTGAATACCGGAGTCATGGATCATCCCTTTCACATCCACGTCAATCACTTTCAAGTCATCAGCCGCAACGGAACACCAGAACCATTCCGCCCTTGGAGAGATACAGTTTTAGTGCGCCGGGGTGAAACGATCCGCATTCGGATTCCCTTCCGCAATTTTACGGGTAAAACAGTTTATCACTGCCATATTCTTGACCATGAAGATTTGGGGATGATGGGGAATCTGGAGATTGTCAGTTAACTCTAAAGGCAGAAGGCAGTCCCGATGAAAAAATTTTAGATTTCATCCTGATTTCATCAGATTGTGTCAATCTATTTCTAAGGTAAAACCTGTTACCAATTATAGCCCCAGTTGACAAGTCAGTTTTGTATGAGAGTACTATTAGTAGAAGACGAACCAGATTTAGGTGCAGCTATTAAACGTGTTTTGCACCAACATAACTATTTGGTTGACTGGGTTATGGATGGTAACGAAGCATGGGCATATTTAGAAAGTAGTTGGACAGAATATACACTAGCAATTTTTGATTGGTTGGTTCCAGGAATTTCAGGATTAGAATTATGTAAAAAACTGCGTCAAAATCACAATTCCCTACCTGTATTAATACTGACAGCTAAAGATAGTATGGAGGATAAAGTTACTGGCTTGGATGCAGGGGCAGATGACTACTTGGTAAAACCCTTTGGCATGGAAGAATTGCTAGCACGGTTACGGGCTTTACAAAGGCGTTCCCCTCAATTTCAACCCCAAAAACTAACTATCGGTAACCTGACATTAGATTATGGTAGCAGTAAGGTGATTCATCAAAATGCCGTGGGAGATAAAGAGGAAATTTTCTTGACTAGTAAAGAATTCCAGCTATTAGAGTATTTTATGAGGCATCCCAACCAAATTCTTAGCAGTGAACAAATTCGCAATCAGATTTGGGAAGTAGGGGCACAATCCAGTAGTAATGTTGTGGCAGCACAAATGCGGCTTTTGCGACGCAAACTAACTAGTAGTGGCTGTGGAAATCCCATCGAAACTTTGCACGGTATGGGGTATCGTCTCAATCTGAGCCATGAACCAAAATAAACTGTTTCAGCGCACCCGGATTCGTTTGGCTTTGTGGTATGCCATTGTTATGGGTTTAATTTTAGCGGTATGCGGATTTGGTCTGTATATCACAGTATCTCATGCCCATGCGGTAGCTTTAGATGGGGAATTGGAATTTATTGCCAAAACCTTACATAATAATCTAGAACTAAAGCTAAAACAGCCAGGAAAATTAGAACCAGTTGTTAAAGAATTTTTACCAAATATTTGTGTAGTTGCATCTGGTTGTGTTCAAAAAGAATCTAGTTCCCAACGTCATATTTTAAATGCTATTCATCAAGGCTATTATGTACGTTTATTTGATAAACTAGGTAACTTAATTGCGATCGCAGGTTCTGATCCAGAACAAATATCCCCAGCTTTAAACAAACAACTTTGGCAAACTATCAAAGATAATGGGGGTAATGTCTATCACCAAATGTCATTATCGTTACATACCAAAGATAATCGAGACTGGGGATATATCCAAGTAGGGCGCAATATTGCAGACATTAATGATTATATGTATGCAGTAAAATTGAGTTTAGTGGTGGGATTACCAATGGCGATGCTCATGGTTGCTATTGCTAGTTGGTGGTTAGCAGGGTTAGCCATGAGACCAATTTACCAATCTTACCGGCAAATTCAGCAATTTACAGCAGATGCGGCACACGAATTGCGAACACCTTTAGCTGCAACCCAAGCAACGGTAGAATCAGCATTTTTAACGCCGGATTTGGATAATAAAGAAATCTGGGATATTCTGCGAACTATCAAGCGTCAGAATCAGCGACTCACTAGTTTAGTTGCAGATTTATTGATGCTGTCTCGCTTCGATAGACAATCTATTCCCCTGGGAAGAGAGCTTTGTTGTTTAAATGATATTGTCAGCGATTTAGTAGAAGAATTTGCAGCAATGGCTATGGCGGCTCAGGTAAAGCTAATATCTGTAATGGGGGTGAATGAAGAGGTTAATATTGTCGGTGATTCGGAGCAATTGTATCGTTTAGTGGCTAATTTAATTGTCAATGCAATTCAGTATACCCCAGCAGAAGGAAAGGTAACGGTTATTTTAGACCGTAGTGATAATTATGCAAGTCTCCAAGTGAAAGATACGGGTATTGGTATTCCCCAAACCGAAATTGGCCGGATCTTTGACCGTTTTTATCGAGTGAATAGCGATCGCTCCCGTAATACTGGTGGTTCTGGTTTAGGATTAGCGATCGCTAAAGCAATTGTGCGATCACATCATGGGAGTTTACACGTAGAGAGTGAATTAGGTAAAGGTAGTATTTTTACAGTCACATTACCTCTTAAATAATCACCCCGCAACAGAGATGTGGTGCTGTATGTAACCTCTCTACAAAGAATGCTGAATTCCTGCGGTAACTCTGAAATCAGGAGAATCACGACCAATACCTAGACCTGCACCAATAGACCAGACTGTCAAGGGTGTTGCCTGCCGGCGGATACCTAATTCTAAAATATATGCGTCTTTTTTTTCTTCCTTTTCTTGTTCGTAAACGAAATCTGTCACTAAAATAGTTTGGGGATCTAAACGACGACTGTAACCAGCAACTGCCTTAATTACATTTCTTCTTTCATCATCTTTTTTGGCATCGTTGAAAGTATAGCCGACATTGACGTGTAGCCGATCTAAATTTGCACCAGTTCCCAATGTCTTAGTCATTATTAGCTTTACAGTGGGGTCAACCCCGACACTATCCTCCCCTGTGGGAGTATCCACACCAACAGAAAGCGCGAAAGCAGGAGTTTTCAACGTCTCAGTATTAAAGTTATAAAACACCTCTACTCCCACATCCCCAATCCCATCTGATTCAGCACTACCAAATTGAAAGGGAACAGCTATTCTACCTTGCCAATTAGGAGCAAAGCCATACTCGATACGCGGTTCGATTATTAAACTATCTTTACCATTAATGCGATCGTATTTTACCGCTCCTTGCAGTTCAATTCCCTGATAAGGTATAGGATAAGCATCTTCAACTTCTGTCGGTAGTCCTTCCTCTAGGTTTAAATGGTCAGCAGCTTGAACAATTTGAGGAAATAAACTAATGGTTGCAGTTATTCCTAAAAAGAAACTAGCTAAAAATTTACTTTTATATTTCAATGGCTGTGTCTTCATATATGTAGAGTTTCGTCTCGCTCAAAATAATAAAAAATACCCAAAAAAATCACTCTCTTACTTGTGACCAGAAAATAACCTGGATACAAGCCCCCGGATTTATCCGTGGAGAAAAGCAAACAGTTCTGTCATTGTTTAATTAGCCCTTCGATTCATTGATGGGGTAATAATTCTAAATTCTAAATTCTAAATTCTAAATTCTAAACTCCCCCTGACAAAATATCTTTTGCTGAAGGTTCTTGCTCCATAGAAATAGGTTCAATATCAGGTAAATTTCCATATTTTTCCTGCCAACCTTTGAGCATCATTTTCACCATCATGGGATTAATCTTTCCTGGTTGCATTGCTGATGGTGACATCTTCATATTTGGCATCAAAACTTTCATTGCATCCATCCACGAACCAGGAATTTCCCCTTCTTGAATACCGGGAGTCAGCTTTTTCTTTAACTGCGCCATCATTTTCTGATGCATATTACCATGCATTGGAGATGACATTTCCGAATTCATATCGCCTTGCATATTTCCATGCATCATCGGCATCATCTCTTGCATCATTTCCATCATCATCCGCGTCATTGCACCATCAGAACTCCTTGCCCAATCGTCATAAACTAGGGGATTAAAATTAGGCTTGGGAGTGGTGAATTTACGAACCAGTTTTTCATCTCCTGGTTGATAACTTAAAGCTTTGAGAACACGATAAAGTTCAGCTCGTTTTTGCTTAATTGTCCAACCTTCATAGGCAAAAATGTCGTAAGTAATGCCGTGAAGCATATGTAGGTTGTCAAAAACATTGGCTGTTTCCGGAGACAGGCGACTGTAGCGCGGCGAACCTTCCCTACTCAGAATCATCCGCATCGGTGGGTTAGGAATTACTTGGTTTTTAAACCGTTCTTCCATTTTCTGAATCATCATGTCCTGCTCTTTGTCATTTCCGCCAATCATCATTGACTCATAAACCGCAGGATGCCACCAATGAGCGGCATAGAAAAAGTTATTATTTTTTGGGTAATAGTTGCGAGTCAGGGTAAAATAAGGCTTCATCATTACCCCAGCACGACGCATAGTTACATCTAAAGGTGCGGGAGAAAAAGCAATGTCTTGATATTTTTTTCTATATAATTCATAGGCTTGTTTGAGTGTCTTTCCTTTCTCATTCCAAGGAATATCCTCATCTGACATGACATCTTCAGTCATCTCATGGAGTAAGTGAATTGAGTCGATGGTGCGGAATAACCGCCAAGTTGCACGGGCACTGTAAGGTGCATATAACTCCATTGTTGGTTCGATGCGGGGCGGTTTTTTGTAGGACTTAAGAACCTGTTGGTACAGCTTTTCATCTTCCTGACTATGATCCTTGAAGGGAGTTAAAAGTAAAACATCATGTAATTTGCTGTGGGCAAAGTGTAAAGCACTAGCTACCCGGTAACTGTACCTGTGACGGTTATAAAAAGCGAGTCTATAGGGAGTACGAGGATGTGCTACGGAATTTCGTTGTACTGCTTGTACGGTAAGTGTGGTAGTGCTGATTATGGTGGTTGTGGCTGCAAGAGCTAAAGCCACTACTTTTCTAATAGATTTATTTCCCATGATTATTCAATTCCATTGTCAGCAAAGCAAACAATATTTCTACTTAGATACAGCTTCGCTCATAAGTATGAAATTGAGATGAAATTTTTCGGGATTCCAGCAAATTATGGTCAAACTTCTCACATAAATAGCGACTATTGTTTGTAAAACTTAATACTTTGTCAGAATATAATATAGGAATCCTATTTGATTATTGAACAAGTTTTGACCTATAACCCTTGTAAAACAGGATTTTTAGTCTCAGTATGCGTTCAAAATTCAAGTCGGAGTCCTATACAAAAACTAAACCAGCCTTTAATTACTTGATTTCATCCTAATTTCATTAATATTTATTATCATATTTAATACCTGTAATACTAAGTATCTGTTACTCAAAACTTGATTTTTCACCCAAGTGGAGATTATCTATGTAGATTTCTAAGTACCCTTGACAGAGAAAATGAAATCAAAAAGGAAGCAAACCATTGGTATCGGTTCCACGCTAGTGGGAGCAGGGTTAGTGCAAGCTACACCCTTACTTGCACATGAAAAGCGGTTTCATGTACCAAATAAAACAACTAAACCTAAATCGGAACCAGCACAGACACAGAAGACTCCAGCAACAGTAATGCCAGAGGTGCAAGTGCAGGAGGAGTCCTCAAATCCACCCCAGGAAAAGGTCTTTAATTCAATTCACGCAGTCCAATCAAATGAGATAAACATTCTGATTCAACCAGGAGAAGTTGTATTTTTATTACTTATATTTGGAACTTTTTTACTATTTTACGTTAAGCGATGGATGTATAGAAAAAACATTAAGTAAAACTACATTGAATGTCAATTATTTACTTGAATCATGGCTATTAATAAAGCTCGCATTCGTCAATTACACTCTTGGTTTGCTCCGTTAATGCTGTTTCCTGTATTATTGACTCTGATTACAGGTTCTTTATTTCAGATAGCAGCAATTACAGGTAAAAGTGAAGAGTTTCTCTGGCTTTTGTCATGGCACAGAGGTAAATTTGGTCGCATCAATTTGGAGATGATTTATCCTTTTTTAAATGCTTTTGGGCTTCTGGTACTTGCTATTACAGGAATTACCATGTGGTTCCAAAGGCGAAAACGTAATTCTCAAACAAGAGTCTCTAAATAGAGCGTAGCATATAGCAGCCTTAGATGTAGGGGCAGACCGCGCCAATGTGAAAATAATAAGTAATACTAATTCCAATACTGCTCAGTTGACATCAGGAAACCCAACATCAAGGGCTTTTTTGTTGGGTTGCGCTGTCGCTTAACCCAACCTACACATGAGGGGTTAACTTGAGTCAAGTTCAGGCGACAAACAGAACATTAAACTTAATAAACCATGTCCACTTGGAAAACCATAGTTTTTGCTTACGAATGTTCAATCGGATGAAAGGGCACGGCATCATTAAGATTATGACCTATACAAGAATATTGTAGATGCCGTGCCCCTACAGGAGAATTTCCTTTTTGGTATTTCCTAGAGGGAAAATTCCAGTTATCAAGGTGGATGAGATTTACTTATTACTTATTACTTATTACTTATTACTTTTTCTATTAGTTCACCCTTTGATAACGCATTCCTGGTAATTGAGAAACCAAACCCATTAATTCCAACTGCAATAAAGCACTAGAAACTTCCCCGGTAGGCATACCCGTTTGTTGCACAATTAAATCTAAGGGTAAGGATTCTGCTGCAATTACATCCATCACTCTTTGCAACTCTGGAGATAATTCGGGTAATGGTACTTGCTCTACTTCTGGAAATATTTCCACCCCATCTAATTGGGGTATTGCTCCCAACATTCTTAACAACTCATCCAGTTCTTTGAGAATCGGCGTTGCACCTTGGCTAAGTAACTTTAAACACCCTTGAGATGGTCTATCGTCTATTCTTCCTGGTAATACATATACATCCCTACCAAACTCATTGGCATAATTAGCTGTAATCAAAGCACCTGATTTGATGGGTGCTTCCATCACTAATACAGCGCGACTTAATCCAGCAATAATCCGATTGCGACGGGGAAAATGGGTGCGCTGTGGAGGGGTTTTAGCAGGATATTCACTCACAATTAGTCCCTGTGTCAAAATCCGCTTATATAAATCCCGGTTTTTGGCTGGGTAAACAACATCCACCCCCGTACCCAAAACAGCTATGGTTCTTCCTCCAGCATCCATTGCGGCGGAGTGACTTTCTGTGTCAATTCCTTCAGCTAATCCAGAAACTACCGTAAACCCATTTTTCGCCAAAGTCGCGCTAATTTTGCGCGTCCAACGCACGCCATAATCGGAAGGTTTGCGGGTTCCCACTATCCCTACCAAGGGTTTTTGTCCCCAATTCTCCGATAACTCTATCTCACCGCGATAGTACAACAGGGGAGGGGGAGAAGGAATTTCTAACAACAAACGGGGATAATCTGTATCTGCTGGTGTCCAGAATTGGGGATTTTCCTGCTGGTGCTTGCGAAATATTTGTTGGGGATGAAGACGAGAACGCTGTTCTACGACCTTTTGCAGTGTTTGGAAGCCAAAACCCTCAACCTCTCCCAATTGGGCTGGATTCGCTTTCCAAGCTGCTTCTAGGGTGCCAAAATGTTGTTGTAACCGCCGTATTAATACTGGACCAATGCCAGAAATTTGTGACCAAACTAACCAATATGCAGCTTCTGGTAACAACGCCCCATCCTCAAACCTTCTTGGTTGAGTATGCCCACACTAGGCTCGCCAATTCACAATTAAGGCATAAAGATAGGCTACGGTTTCATTAATCACCGCCCGCACACCAGCACTATATATCCACCATTTTTGGGGTTCGTAGTTTTTTGATGGGATAGAAATTATACCTACTTTAATTTTAGGTGTCAGTACTTTTTTGTAGATTAGCCAACTGCGACGGGCGTGGGTTGATTCGCTGACAATATTGATTCCCCGAGGCTGTATATCCCTACTTTCCAACCACTGACGAAAAGCGATCGCAGATGCATAAGTCCTGTCTTTTCTCACTTCTGGGGAAGGAACAATGGCAATTTTCTCGGACTCTAAACCCATCTTTTTCAGGCTAGCTGCTGCAATCTCGGCAAAATTCTGATACTCAGCCAGATAGGAACCCCTTTCTACGGGAATACCCGTTGTCACTAAGTGACGATAATCACCCTCTGTAAATTCACTCAATGCGGCTTTGATAGTGTAATCAGTTACCCAACCTTCAACTACTAAAACATCTGCTGTGATGGGAGAATTAACGGCAAGAAAGGGATGGACTTGGGTAATTGCGAACATAATCAAGCTTACAATTAATGCGATCGCAATTACCCAACCTTGGAATGTTAGCATCCAGATTTCCTGCCGTTTTATGAGTCGTATTTTTGCTCTTGGTCTAGATTTGTAAATTTTTCTTGGCATTCCCTGATTCTGCTTTAGCTAAACGCTGTGTCTTTAAGTACTCAAACACAGATTTGTCACCAATATCAGGAGGAATTGCTTGGAATATTTTGCGAATGGCAAAAATCATAAATAAAACAGCCCACAGTCCTAATAAAAATTGTTCCCAATACAGGGGTAAAGCCCCAGCCAAATGTCCCAATAGTAATAAAGGAACCATGGGAGTTAAGAACTTGGTTTCTAGGCGATTAAAACAAAAGGCTTCCTTGAAGTAGATACCAGTCAAAGCTGCGAAGGTAAAACCAATGCCGAAAATAGTTAATGGTTGGTTATAAACGGTGACGGCTAAAGGCTCACTACTAGAAAATGCCAGAATGATAGCACTCAGGCAACCAATCCCCCAAAATACTTGTAATATCCGGTGCAACTCTACCATGTAGATATGAATATTCCAGAGGCTGACACCAAGGGCAATACTAAAACCAGCGTATAGCCAGGTGAGCGATCGCAAAACAGTGGGATGATGGTATTGCAAGACCAAATAGACACCAATGGCAAAACACAAAGCCCCTACCATTAAACCACTACGGTAAATAATTACCTCAGTGCGATCGCTTTTGGTTATGGTAAACTCACCGAATTGACCTTGATAAACTTCCGGGTTCGATATTGTGGATGTAGTCATGGAATTTTAGATTTTAGATGTTCTATTTTGGATCACTCTATTACAGGTGAACGAAAAAATGGGTGGGAGAGCCAAAATACTTATTACTTATTACTTATTACTTATTACTTCTTACTTTTCCCTCACCCCTCTCTTACCATAACTCCAGCTAAATGCCCCCTGCTGTCCTCAAATCCGTATTGCGATCAACCTTTACCTCGAAGGTATCACTATTAATGGTGACTGCTGTTTCAAAAGCTGGTGTTTTATCCCCAGGAACTGTCCCCTGAAAAGTGAATGTCCACGTCCCATCACCATTGTCTGCACAGGGAGTTTGAGCAACTGGTCCATGCATGGCATCATTAGCACGGTATTTATTAATACCACCATTGGCAGCTTCGGCCGCCTGACGTGCTACATTTTTTGCCCTACCTAATGCCATAAGTTTAGTCAGGGGTTCTGGTGCTTTTTTCGCTTCTGTAATACAGTTATTAACCGTTTGAGAGCTAGCTGGTAAAGCATTAAATATTAAAGTCAAAAATGTGGATATAACCAAATATTTAGTAAATTTCATCTGTCTTCCCTCCTGGAGACTCCCGCTATATTGGTACTCCAATTAGCGGTGTTCAGAAAGGAGGGGCAAGGTCTACGCTGCATACGAGTAACCATCCTTTTTGTAAATAGGTGTGCAATATTTGTGACTAATTCCTTGAACTAATCCTTTTGCAGTTGAAATGTTGAAACTGCCAGTGGTTCTAACTGCGACACGCCCAATGTATTCACCTACTTTTTTGCCAGTGGCGACAATGGCTTTGACGATATCTCCAGTTTGAAAACCTTTTACAAATTTAAGTCTAGGAACATAGCGAGATGGAAAGCCGTATTTATCTGTACGGCACGATTGGCGTGTGCCATGACCATTTGCTGTAATCAACAATGGTTTAACTCCTTTAAGATTGAGAATAGGTGTTGATTTACCAACACAAGCGGCATCAATCCAATGTTGCTTTTCTAGACTTTGTTGATTGCGGTTAAACTTTGTGAGTCCACCAGAACCAGTTTCTACAGACAAACCAGTTGCTTTTAGAACCTCTAGCAATACAAATCTAGTTGTGTTGACTGCTGCTGCATCTGCTAATGTTTTTTTGGCTTGTTTCAAAATTTTTTCTAACCTCAATGGGTCTTTTTTGAGAAAATATTTGATATCCTTAGTTCCTTTTTTGGTGTTGCATTTGCAGCAACTTAAGGTGAGATTTGTGATTGAATTTGAACCTCCTTTAGCTCTTGGATGAATATGCTCTATTTGAAGCGGAACATCTTTTATTCCACAGTAAGCGCACTGTCTATTCCATTTTTCAAGCAAATATTCTCTAGTCTCATAACCAGCCAAAGTTCCTTGTTGATACTCTTTACCTTGAATATCTGGATTACGCATTAATTGCATATCAAAACGTGCTAATTCCTGGCTAATTGCTTCAATTGGTGCAAGCTTACGCAATCTTTCCACCCAAGTCTTAATATTATCAACACGACTTTGTAAACTTGGAGCTAACCATCCTGACCGACGAGTTCTATTTAAAAATCGGGGTTTGCGGTATCTAGTCTTGCGATTTCTTCTACTACGTCTTAGCTGTCTTCTGGAAGTTAAAGCATCTCTAATCGCAAAACCCCTATGCTTTAATTCTGCTGCGAAAACAACCTCACCAGTAGAATCGTTAACTAACGCCATCCCTGTATATTTTGCGCCGGGGTCAATTTTTAATCTCAGAGGTGATATGGTCGATTCTGGACGTGCTTCCTTGAGTATTAAAGTGAATGGATTAAACTCAACGAGGTTGTCACCAACCCCGTTGGTCTTCAAAACCGTGCATGAAAGTTTCCCTTCACACGGCTCCTCAATGATTAGGTGCTTTTCATGCATACCTCATTACCCATTTA
>JASJCJ010000231.1 GCA_030066045.1 Calothrix sp. MO_167.B12 | reverse complement strand
CCAACGCCTTATTGCCGTGGTGCCGACGGGCGCGCAGTACTCCGTTCAAGTGTGCGTGAGTTTCTAGCGCAAGAATATATGCAGGCTTTAGGTGTGCCAACATCGCGCTCTTTGACACTGTATGTTTCTAAATCTGAGACCGTTACCCGGCCTTGGTATTCTCAAGATTCCCACTCCATTGACCCTGATATTTTGGTGGACAATCCTGTGGCCATTTCAACTCGCGTTGCACCATCCTTTTTGCGCGTTGGTCAGCTAGAGTTATTTGCCCGCCGCGCTCGCAGCAATGCTCATCCAAGAGCATTAGAAGAGTTGAGCATGATTGTGTCGCATTTAATTGAGCGAGAATACAAAAGCGACATTAATCACAACCTTGGTTTTGCAGATCAATTGGTTGAGTTGGCTAAGCTATTTCGTCAGCGTCTTACTTCACTGGTGGCCAATTGGCTACGTATTGGTTATTGCCAGGGTAATTTTAACAGTGACAACTGCGCCGCTGGTGGCTTTACCCTCGACTATGGACCATTTGGGTTTTGTGAAATTTTTGACCCTTGGTTTCAACCTTGGACTGGCGGCGGCAAAAAATTTTCATTCTTCAATCAGCCAATCGCAGCAGAAGCGAATTATCATATGTTTTGGAAAGCTGTGAGACCGCTACTTGCAGAAGATGCTGAAGCTTTAGAACATTTCGACCAAGTACGCAGTGGCTTTTCAGAAGCCATGCAAAAACAAATTCAAAAAATGTGGGCGGCCAAACTTGGTTTGACTGAATATAACCCAAAGCTATTTCAGAACTTAATGCAGTTAATGACCCAGTCAGAGGTAGATTACACCATTTTCTTCCGCGAGTTATCCCACATACCAGACGATGTGGAACCATTACAAAAGAGCTTCTATGGTAAAACGTCACAACAACTCGATGAAGAATGGCAATCTTGGCTAAAAAGCTGGCGCGGCCTCATTAACGACGGTAATTTGGCTGAGATATCAAAAAATATGAAACAGACTAACCCAAAATATACATGGCGAGAGTGGTTGATTGTTCCCGCCTACCAACAAGCCATGCAGGGTGACTACACCTTAGTCAAAGAGTTGCAAGAAGTACTTAGCTATCCGTATGATGAGCAATCACAGGAGGTAGAAGATAAATACTATCGTCTAAAACCTAAGGCGTTTTTAAACGCTGGTGGCGTATCGCACTATAGCTGTTCATCTTGATCTTGAATTACAAACAGTCACATCTTCTGTGATGGTGATTGTATCTTCTGTGACATTTAACTCAGATGCGATTTCCCACATTCCGCCTGCTACTAGGGCGTGTTTTCAAAGTAGCCGTCACCCTGGAAGGGTACGGCTACACGTACTAAGTCCGCCTGCGCGGACTATGAAAAATCAAGGTTTTGAGCCTGCTCCCGGCAGGCTGTGCTCGTGTAGCCCCAGGCTAAGAGGTGAGGGTTTAGGGGTTTGAAAACACGCCCTAGCCCCGAGGTTCTAAAACTCAATTTCCCCGCAAGGGAACGGAAACATAAATTAGGAGAAGGCGCGATCGCATCAATACACTTACAATAAAGTATTATTAAATACTATATCTAAAAATAAAATCCCGATTTTTTTGCAAATAAATACTGATTTATAACCATATATAGTTACAAAAACTACCGTTAGTATAAGGCTACAGCTTTTCCAATTCATCAACCACTTGAGAAAAATCCTCCACTAACAAATTGGTGCGATATTCCCCATCATTCCCAGTATTAAAGCTTTGATAAATTTGTAATAACTCCCGGTAAAACCACAAAGTTCCCTCTTTCCCCGCTTTAAACTCACTCCAGATAGACTTTTGGGTGGTTTGATATTGGCGTGCATCGGCAAGTAATGACCTCGCATTATGTAACTTATCTGCGATGGAAATCAATCTTACCGAGGTGGAACCATGACGAATGTTTTGTGACATACTCCCACACTCTCGCAAGCGGTGAGTGTGGGCTTCTCAGCGACTCCCGGTATCCCGTCGGACATTAACTGAGCTTTGCTTAGACTGCACGAGATGCCCCTCCGCGCAGTTGAACAATACAAAAAAGTTCATTCCTTGTACTGTCAGTGTTTTACCTACCCACAGATGTTACTGGGTAGAACCCCATACTCTGAGTTTTCAAGGTTCTGTCAAACAGATGACCAGCATTTTCGGCTTTGCCATCTATACTCTATTGTACAACAGTCTCGGGCTCGGCTTTCATCTGTTCCGCCTCACTACGTGTAGGCGGGAGGCTTCCCGCCGAGATAGATATTTGAGTTTGCGCTCCTTCCAAGGGGGTTTGGGAACCGTATCGCATTCGGTACAACCATCGATAATTTCCACAACCCCATCGCCAAAGATTTCTCGAATTTCCCCACGGGTTTTACTTCCCCCTTGGTCTTGTTGAACTAAGCCAGGGAATCGCTTCACCTGACTCGTCTTCAGAACCGTGCATGAGACTTTCACCTCACACGGCTCCTCAGTGCATTGGTACTTTTCATGTATACCAGTAAGCATTGGATTACAAAGTATTATTTTGCTTCTGCTATAGGTGCAGAATTATCCTCTGCTGTTTTTTCATGGTGACAATGTCGATGAAGAAGTTGATAATTTTCATATCTATCCTTGCCGCCTTTATGACGAGGGATTATATGGTCGATTTCGATCAAATCTTCTTGTTTAAAATTCAATCCACACCTGTTACATTTGCCGTTTTGTCTTTTTAACAATTTGGCTTTTGCTGTGGTTAATTCTGGGTGTTTACCCATTCTTGTACCCCAATATACCCAATCGCCATCATAAGGACTCCTGTTGCTTTGCACTATTGTATGCCTTTTGATTGGCATTTTTGCGTGTTTCCACAATTGGAATTTCTTGTCTTTGGTAGCGAATATCCAACCTTCGGTATCGATTAACCAATATTTCTTGCTAATCCAATGAAGGTTTTTATTGGGATGACGTTTATTAGCCCAGCTTCTTAACTTCTTATGAAGTAAATGGTCAACCTTTGTGAATGTTTCCTTACTTGCTCCTGGGAAAAAATATCTAGCCCAACCCATTATTATTGGATTTAGTTTTGCTATCAGTGCCTGTTGAGGTGCTGATACATGGGCATCAATAATTTCTCCTAGCCTTCTGAGGTGTCTTTTAACAGCCTCGTCACTGGGTTTTGTAAGGGGAATAAAATCAAGTTTATTTCCTCTGGTATCTTTGATACCTCGGTTTTTTCCACAGTCATATTGTCGGATGTTGTATCCGAGAAAATCAAAACCAACATTTCCTTGATAATTTTCAAGTGTGTGTGTGATCTTGGTTTTACTTGGTTTTAGTCGCAATCCCAGGTTATTTAACCATTGGTTAATGGCTATTTGGCAACCTTTTATAACTTCGATGTCTGGGTGCAAGATGACGAAGTCATCCGCGTACCTAATTAAGGTTGGCGGAGGTGTTTTTCTTGCGGAGCCGTTAATTCGATAGTATTTAGTGGGGAAAGTATTTTCAATGAACGTTTCCATGCCATGTAAAGCCACATTTGCAAGCAGAGGAGAAATACATCCTCCTTGCGGTGTTCCTTCTTGGGTTGGGAACAGTTGTTTACCATCCATAACTGCCGATTCCAGCCAAGCTTTTATTTGCTTGCGTATTGTAGGAGTCGTGTTCAGTTTTTCTAGTAAAACTTTGTGGTTAATGCTGTCAAAACATTTCGAGATGTCGGCATCCAAAGCGTATTTTGGTTTCCTTATCTCTCCAAATATTGCTTTGACTGCATCATGACATGAACGTCCTGGTCTAAAACCATATGAATGTGGCTCAAATTTTGCTTCCCATTCGGGTTCCAAAGCCAATTTAGCTAAAGTTTGTGTCGCTCTGTCGTGTATTGTGGGAATTCCCAATGCTCTCTTTTCTTCGGTCCCTGGCTTTGGTATCCATACCCTTCTTGTAGGGGTGGATTTATGACCGAGTTTAAGTGCTTTTACCAGGTTAAGACGAGCTTCTGGGGATAAGCATTTAATCCCATCCACTCCTGCTGTCTTTTTTCCTTGATTATCTTGAGATATTCTTCTCACAGCAACGCATTTAGCTGACCATGAGTTCATAACAAGCCTTTGTAATCTGTGGACTTTCTTGACATTGCCACGTTGACTGGCTTGGTAAATCCGCTTTTGCAGCTTAAATAATTTCCGTTCTAGCTTTCGCCAGGGGATTTTATTCCATTTATACGTAGTCTTTAACTCGCTCATAACTTATATACTGCTAATTGTAGCCTTACCTTCCAAAACACCGTGTTTCTGTCAGCTTATCCTTGGCATTACTCAAGGCATTTGCTTTTGAAACAATCCTTCCTAACTCACTGCTTGCGCTGGCAACTACTTAAAATATCGACCTATTTTAAGAGCAGGTGAGTAGGTTACTTCGTTCCTGATTTTCGTTGTTGCGTTAGTTTTAGAGTCTCTCTATCTACCGGGAGTGTATTGGGTACTTCCTAAAACTAATCGATTTTTAGGACATTTGTAACGTCGCATAGATACGTTACCTCTACTCCGTTCCCTTTTGGGCAAGCCTGGTTCTCTTGACGAGACCCCGATGAATTCGAGGGTTAATCCGTGTTGGCTTGTTCACGATGACGATAGTTCAGACGAGAGTTTGTATTCCTACTCATAACTAACTATGCTAGATGGGATTCCCAATCGGATTTTGAGTTACCACCGTGATTCCCCGCTTCATTCAGTTAAAGAGCCACTTTAACTAAATGGGGGACTCGCTGTCACTCCAGTACCTTGGAGGAATGGAATTGACTATTAGTCTCACCATTACGAAAATCAAGTTGTCAAGGTTCGGTATTCTTTACAAATTTATTTCGGTAATTAACCCCTACTAATTGTAAAGTTCCATTAACCTTGCCTGTCGTCCCTGAGTATTATTACTCATTTAGACAGAACGAATCACACCTAAGCTGTCATGTAGCGTTCCAGCAATTGATTCGATTTCTCGTTCCAAATATGCCCATTTGAATCGAACTAGAGCGCGATACACTCCCAACCCAGACAGGCTTAAAATGACTCCCATAACAAAAGCATACCAAAATGCTAAACGGATGCGACTGCGGCGAAATAATTGATAACCGTTCATAAGAAATACTCGGTAGTTTAGAAACCCAGTTTATTTATAGCTGGGAGGAAAAACGCCACGAGCGAACGCCACTTGCTACAAGTTGGGAAACCCGCCCAACACAGTGGCTCATTTATTCGCAGTGAAATGATATAATTTCTTCATGGTGAATGACCCAACGCAGGGGATTGACTCGTCCTCAAGGCTTTAAGGGCACGTAGCCAAGTGCGATTGCGAGTATCTACGAAAATTGAGTCATGGGGCGTGGCGGTGAGTCTACACTCTCTAGATAATTGTAACCACGCCTGAAGTTCCGCAAACCAAGTGAGTACGTACCTATTTACGAGTAGCTTAGGGCGGGGGATAAAGCCCAGTTTCTTTAGAGCTGGGAATGGTTACTAGTTTGAATTGAAGCGATAACCTTGTGTAGGAATTGTTTCAATGGGACAATCACAACCATAGCTAGCTAATTTACGACGCAGCAATCGCATTTGTGCTGCAACTACATTACTCATGGGTTCTGCTTCAAACTCCCAAAGTTGATGCCGTATTTTACTACCTGATATAATCCGGTCTGGATTTTGCATCAGATAGGCAAGAATTTGAAATTCTTTATTGGTCAGAGGAATCATTGTAGGTGGTGAATTTTTACCTATACGTAGAGCATTATTAGCATAATCTAGGTAAAAGTCACCGATGCTCAAAGTTGGAATTTGGAATTGAGGCGATCGCCTTTGCAAAGCTCTCAACCGTGCAAGTAATTCGTCCATTACAAATGGTTTGACTAGGTAGTCATCTGCACCAGCATCTAAACCTTTGACGCGGTTTTCAGGTTGACCCAGAGCAGTAAGCATTAGTACGGGTACAAGATTTCGATTTGCCCTGAGTCGCTGACATAGTTCTAGCCCTGATAATCCGGGAAGCAGCCAATCAATAACTGCTACAGTGTACTCTGTCCACTGGTTTTCTAGATATTCCCATGCTTGAATACCGTCTGAGGCCCAATCTACTACATATTTCTCATTAATTAAGACTTGTTTAATTGCTAGTGCCAAATCTTCTTCATCCTCTACTAATAGAATTCGCATTGCACTTGACACCTGAGTTATGAAACTAATTTTACCAAATCATTTTCCAGAATTTGATTTGAATGTTTTACTGACCAAACCCCTAGCCCTTTCAGGGCGGCTGCGCCAACGGGGTAGGGGATGGGAGGTTATGGGGGATAGGGATCAAACCCCGAAGTCAATGGATACAAGCCCTCCGCAGTCGCTCATGGGGGAGACCCCCAAATGGAGTAACTGCCGAAAGGGTTCCCCGGCATAAAGGAGGCAGTGCGGTGGACGGGTTCCCCGGCATAAAGCAACTGCCGTCAAGTGGCGTATAGCCCTTCGGGCATTCAAGAAAGGCGTAGCCTCTCCGGAGGAGATACCCGGAGGGTGAGATACGTAGTACGAAAAAATACTCCGTCGAAGTTAGAAACCCCTTATTTTAATAATGGGGTTCCCTAACCCCTAACCCCTAATCCCTAACCCCCAACCCCTTTCATAGTATTATTGCCTACAAAAAAATAAGTCATAATTTTTTCTTATAGTTAATGTCACTAAAATCACTGCTATTTCATCTGAATTTCATCTAGTTTATGTCAACCTAGAGAAGATTTTTGTTTAATCTCAAGTTTATTTGTGGTGAGGAGATAATATGAAAGCCGTTCAAGTGGTTGGTTCCATTCTTGCTGTTGGTTTAGCAGTAGCTACCCCTAGTGTAGTTCAAGCTCACGCTGGTCATGGAGATGAATTTAAGGCAGAAGGTGGGATTGAACGGGTGCCGGTAAAAGCTGAGACTGACCAGATCTTGGGAATTGCTGTGAAGCCGATTGCTCCAGCATCTGATGGTAGTTCTACTGTGAAAATCCCTGTTACAGCTTTGGTAGAAGCGGATGGGAAGCAGTTAGTTTTTGTCAAGTATAAGAATTTTTATGAACCTGTAAAAGTTACTACTGGGGCAACTAAGGGAGAATTGATTGAGGTAACTAAAGGTTTGACGGTTGGGGAGAAGCTAGTAACTCAGGGTGGTTTATCTTTATACGCTGAGTCTCGCAAAGCAAAGTCTGGTGAGGAATCTAGTACAGGAACAGTTGCTGATTCTAAAGCTGAGGGTACTAATACTCAAGTAGGAGATACTCAAAAGGTTACCAGTAATAGCGGAAGTGTAAGTAATGTTACTGAATCAGCAAAACTACCTGTAGGATTATTCGCTGCGATTGGAGGAGGAGTAGTACTTTTAATTGGGGGAATTGGAGCAACTACTTTTACTAAAAGTAAAGGTGAAAGTAAAGGTTAATTAGGGTCTGCTGAATAACTGTAAAACATTAATTTACCAATGCATAAGGGCTATTTTTTGGGGAATTAAGTGCAAGGGAATTAGGATTTTAGGTTTAAAAGTTTTGCATCTGTTAATTTTCTCCGGTCAAAATAATAGAAAAAAAGAGGCACAAACTATTCCCTATAGCCTGTT
The DNA here is from genome assembly GCA_030066045.1 of Calothrix sp. MO_167.B12. Lineage (GTDB taxonomy): Bacteria > Cyanobacteriota > Cyanobacteriia > Cyanobacteriales > Nostocaceae > Calothrix_A. Next base: position 3,685 of record JASJCJ010000231.1, on the reverse strand, counting down.
CCCCGTTCCCTACCCCCACTAAAAGACTTTTTGCTGCAAGCCTTAATTAACAGTTACTTATCTATAGTCATCATATTTGATTTCTGAAAAAATACGTAGTGGCGTGGCAAGGTTAAAATGATGCATTAAGTGTAAGTTGGGTTGAAGAATGTAGACGCAACAGTGGCTTGGAGCAGAGTAACCCAACACCAGTAAAGCTTTGTTGGGTTTCCCTACCGCTCAACCCAACCTACATTTTTAGGCGTGTTAGTCCACTACAAACACCTAATTTCCTTCAATAATCAAACCGGATTCCTATAGTGAAGTTACGGAGAAAAAGAATTATTAATGTAAAATGTTCAACTCAATTCTGAATAAGATCCTCAAAAATTCCATTGCCCAGCGATGGATAATTGTGGTGGGGGCAATTTTAGTCACGGTATGGGGTGTTTTTAGCGTTACTCAAATGCCTTTGGATGTATTTCCGGAATTTGCTCCTCCCCAAGTTGACGTTCAAACTGAAGCGACGGGATTAGCTCCGGAGGAGGTGGAATCCCAAATTACTGTTCCCATCGAAAGTGTCGTGAATGGTTTACCTGGAGTAACTACCGTCAGGTCATCTTCTAAGGTCGGTTTGTCTATGGTGCAGGTGGTGTTTGACCAAGATGCAGATATATACAAAGCACGACAATTGGTGACGGAAAGATTACAACAGGTGGCTCAGGGATTTCCCGCAGGTACTCAAACCCCGGAAATTTCACCTTTGGTATCTCCACTGGGTACAATTTTACAGTATGCCTTTACTGTCGGGGAGGAAGGACAAACATCCCTGATGGAACTGCATCGATTGGTAGAAGTTACCCTTAGTAATCAAATTCTTTCCGTACCGGGAGTATCTCAAGTTACTATTTATGGTGGAGATAAGCGCCAAGAACAGGTTTTGGTTAATGCCGATAAATTGCGATCGCTTGATGTTTCTCTGACTGAAGTAACCGATGCTGCTAGGGGTGCTAATTCCAATGCTCCCGGTGGTTTCTTGGTTGGTGGAGGACAGGAACTGCTGGTACGGGGTATGGGTCAGGTAAAATCCATTGCAGATTTACAGCAGTCGGTGGTGAAGGTTCGCAACGGTAAACCTATTTTGCTGAAAGATGTAGCGGAGGTCAAAACCGGGTCTGAGTTGAAGCGCGGGGATGCCAGTTTTAACGGTAAACCTGCTGTGGTGATGATGATTAATAAACAACCGGATGTGGATACTCCTACGGTTACCAAAGCAGTGGAAGGGGTGATGAAGTCCTTGTCAGCAACATTTCCATCTGATGTCAAAATTGCTCGGACATTCCGTCAGTCTAATTTTATTGATTCTGCTATCCGCAATGTCAGTGGTTCTCTGGTTCAGGGTATAGTTATCGTCTCGGCGATTATGTTGCTGTTTTTGATGAATTGGCGTACCGCAGCGATTACCTTGAGTGCAATTCCCCTGTCCCTGTTAATTGGTTTGTTATTCATGAAAGCCTTTGGTTTGGGGATTAACACTATGACCTTGGGGGGATTGGTAGTTGCCATCGGTTCGGTAGTAGATGATGCCATAGTTGATATGGAGAACTGCTATCGGGGACTTCGTGATAACCAGTCTCAGGGTAACCCCAAGCATCCTTTTGAGGTGGTGTATAGTACTTCGGTGGAGGTACGATTAGCGGTAATTTTCTCTACAGCCATAATTATTGTGGTATTTGCACCTATATTTAGCTTGACGGGAGTAGAGGGACGAATTTTTGTTCCTATGGGGTTAGCTTATTTGCTCTCAATTACTGCTTCTACCTTAGTTGCAATGACCCTTTCTCCTGCTTTGTGTGCGATTTTATTAGCGAATCGAACCCTACCCCAAGAAGGAACTTTTGTGTCGCGCTGGACCCAAAGAATTTACCGTCCTCTACTGAATTTATCTTTGCGGTTACCCCAACTGATTCTCGGTATATCCCTCGCTGCTCTGGTAGCTACTGTAGCAATTGTTCCGTCTCTGGGAAGAGTGTTCCTACCGGAATTTCAGGAAAAATCTATGGTCAACTCAATGGTTTTATTTCCTGGTGTTTCTCTGGATATGACTAGTAGAGCTGGGATAGCACTTTCTAATTCTATCCAAGATAATCCCCTCTATGAATGGGTACAGGTACGAGCAGGACGCGCTCCAGGGGATGCTGATGGGGCAGGAGTCAATATTGCTCATGTTGATGTGGAACTGAGTGATGTTGCTCTCAAAGACCGGGAAAACAGCGTTCGGGAACTGCGCTCAACATTTTTAAAATTACCGGGAGTTGTGCCCAATATCGGCGGATTTATCTCCCACCGCATGGATGAAGTACTATCGGGGGTCAGAAGTGCGATCGCAATTAAAATTTTTGGTGCTGACCTCAAGGAACTGCGTCAAGTTGGGGAACAGGTAAGGGATGCAATTAAACCTATTGCCGGGGTTGTAGATTTACAGCTTGAACCACAGCTACCCATCCGTCAGGTACAAATACAGTATAAAAGAGAGGCAGCAGCCAATTACGGTTTAAGTATGGAGGCAATTTCGACGGTAGTAGAAACAGCTCTCAATGGTAAAGTAGTTTCCCAGGTAGCAGAAAATCAACAGTTAATTGATATTACCGTAGGATTACCAGAATCGGCTAGGAGTAATCTAGATGCGATCGCTGCTATTCCTATTTCTACCCCCACCGGAGAAACCATTCCTCTGGGCGATGTTGCGGATGTAACCTACGGTATGGGGGCAAATGTGGTAAACCGGGAGGATGTATCTCGTTTAATTGTGGTTTCTGCTAACGTCCAAGGAAGGGACTTGGGTAGTGTAGTGGAAGACATTCAAGGTACTATTCGTCAGCAAGTACAGTTACCCAAGGGGTATTTTATCCAATATGGTGGACAGTTTGAATCGGAGCAACGAGCTTCTAATAATTTGCTGGTATTCAGCATAATTGCAGCGATTGTGATTGCTATTTTGATGTTCTTCTCAGTTAAATCCCTTCCTGCTACCATTGCCATCATGGTAAATTTACCTTTGGCTTTAGTAGGTGGTATTGTTTCTATTATCTTTAGTGGTGGAGTAATTTCCATTGCTTCTCTAATTGGGTTCATTACTCTATTTGGGGTTGCTGTCCGCAATGGTTTACTGTTAGTAGACAACTATAATAAAAAGTTTGCTCAAGGAATCCACCTTAAAGATGCAATTATCAACGGTTCTCTAGACCGAGTAAACGCTATCCTCATGACCGCTCTGACCTCAGCTTTAGGGATGTTACCATTGGCGGTTGCAAGTGGAGCCGGAAACGAAATTTTGCAACCTTTGGCTATTGTAGTATTGGGTGGTTTGGTTACCTCCACTGCTTTGACTTTGCTGGTAATTCCTGCTCTTTACGCTAAGTTTGGTAAGTGGTTAATTCCTAAAAAAATATCAGCAGAACTAGAGAAAAACCTTAATCTCATTGAACCGGCAAAGGTATCAATTAATTGAGCTTTGACCTAGGTACTGTTTTTGTAGACAATTGTCAACGTTTTTTCATGTGTTTGATGCATAATTTTTGCTAAAATCAACCTGATTCATTAGCGAATAATCTCTTGATGAATATGCAAAAACCAAGCACTGATCGAGAGATCCGCAAATAATTTAATATCTGAAAACGCGGACGGCTCAGCCGTGTAAGCCTAC
>JASJCJ010000030.1 GCA_030066045.1 Calothrix sp. MO_167.B12 | reverse complement strand
CACTACATTAAACAATTCGTAATTCGTAATTCGTAATTCGTAATTACGTTTTGTAATGGGGATTTAAACCCCAACACAAAACAAACAACCCGTAGGGGATGGGGTTTTAAACCCCGCTTGAGTATAGATAAACTATCAAAATTAATGGGACAGACCAGTAGTGGGATGATGGTTGATGAGGGTGAACGAAATTTTGCGTGGGATTTCTAGCTAAGTATCCAAAAAATAACTCCCCACACCTCCCACACTCCCCACACTCCCCACACCTTTTTTCCCTCACCCGGTTGATGATTGATGGCATGAGGTCAGCGTGTAATGGTCATAGTCGAAATCTGAATTTGTAAAAAAACGCAATATTTGTCAATAAAATTATATATTTGATAATAAGTCTTAAGTATCAAGGCTTTGGCTGCTATTATCGGCAGAATGTGAGTTGTTAACTGTTAGGCGATCGCTAATTGCATTATATTATTCTCCTTGTTCGGGAAGTAGCAACTGGAGAAATATTTGCATGGCTATTCCTCTATTAACTTATCCCTCTTCTAGCCAAAATCAGCGTGTAACTGGTTATGAGATTCCTGGGGACGAGCAACCCATGACATACAGCAGCGAGAATCTCCTATCCCCATCGGAAATGGATGATTTGATTATGGCTGCTTATCGGCAAATTTTTAATGAACAACAAATGACTCTTAGTAGTCGCCAAGTATATTTGGAATCCCAGCTACGTTCTGGTCAAATTACTGTTAGGGATTTTATTCAGGGACTAGCTACCTCTGATGTCTTCCGCACCCGGAATTATGATACCAACAACAACTATCGTTTTGCACAAATGTGTGTGCAAAGAATTCTGGGACGGGAAGTATACAATGAACGGGAAAAATTATCCTGGTCAATTGTACTTGCTACTAAGGGATTAAAAGGGTTTATTGACGATTTACTCAACAGCGAAGAGTATGTCAGCAACTTTGGTTACGATACAGTCCCCTTTCAACGGCGACGGGTACTACCCCAAAGAACTCAAGGTGATTTACCTTTTGCTCGCATGGCTCGGTATGATGAATACTATCGCAATAAATTACCTAAGGCATCTATTTATGACCAGTTTGCAGCATTTGATTGGTCTACATTTTTACGTGAGGCTAATTGGAATAATGTGGCTGGCGTAATTATGCTATTTGTTGCCATTACCGTATTTACCTTGCTTATCGGCTATGGTTTGAATCCCATGGGCTAAATCCCACTTAAGAGCGAAACTTAACTTTGTGTATAAGTTAAGTTTCGTAAAGTTTTATCAGAATCCTATTTTCTGGTGGAGGTACTACCTTAATATATGTTGTAAAGTTGTTAATTTTAATTACAATACTTTGGAGGCTCTTGCGTGTCCATACCCTTGTTATCATACGCTCCTTCAACCCAAAACCCACGGGTAGCTGGTTTTGAAGCGGCTGGCGACGAACAGCCAAGGATTTTTTCTACAGAGAATCTGCTTTCCACAGCAGATATGAATAATCTAATTGAAGCAGCATATCGTCAGATATACTTCCATGCTTTTGCGAGCGATCGCGAACCATTTTTAGAATCCCAACTCCGTAATGGACAAATCACAGTACGGGACTTTATCCGGGGTTTATTACTTTCAAATACATATAAGAGAAGCTTCTACAATCTCAATAGCAATTATCGCTTTGTAGAACAGTGCGTCCAGCGCGTATTAGGAAGAGATATTTACAGCGAGCGGGAAAAGCTGGCTTGGTCTATTGTCGTTGCGACTAAAGGCATTGAAGGCTTTGTAGACGAACTTCTCGATAGTGAAGAGTATGTGGATAATTTTGGCTACGACACAGTGCCATATCAACGTCGTCGAGTACTTCCCGGTCGCGCCCAAGGTGAGTTACCCTTCAACATCAAATCTCCACGCTACAATGAATACCATCGCGCTCAACTAGGCTTCCCACAAATAATTTGGCAGACAGTCACCCGTAGCTATATCCCACAAGATAAGAAAGCTAAAGCAGGCGATCCGGCTAATTACCTAGCAATGGCAAAAGACTTGAACAATGCTGGAGGTAATCCCCCACCAAGGATATCTTCATTTAATATCGACATCGATGGTAAAGTACCTTATCGTAAGATGGGAGAAACTAAAGAGTTAGCTACTGCCGGTAGATAATTTTTTATTTATCTCTTGGTTGGTATTTAAGTAATGAGTAATGAGTCATTAGTCGTTAGTCATTGGTATAAGGCTTTTGATGGAAGGGTTTTCACTGATGACTAGGGACTAATGATTCCAGTATCTTGCTCACGTCTATTAATTACGTTTTTGTAGTACTTCTAGCAGTTTAGTAAATTCCTTTGGTAGAGGAGCGATCGCTTCAATCCATTCTCCTGACAAGGGATGTTTCAACTTCAGTTTCCAAGCGTGTAATGCTTGTCCGCACAAATTTACCCCCACAGAACGCCCAGAACCGTAAATAGGATCGCCCACAATGGGATGACCGATGTGTGTACTGTGGACGCGAATTTGGTGGGTACGTCCAGTTTCTAATTGAAAATGCATTAAGGTATAGTTCCCCAGACGCTCCTTGACTTGCCAATGAGTTACAGCTATGCGTCCCCCTTTTTCCACTGGCACAATAGCCATTTTTTTCCGATCTACAGGATGGCGAGCTATGGGTAAATCAATGGTACCCCGTTCAGTTTTCGGAGCACCATAAACCACACCCAAGTATTCCCGTCGCGCAGTCTTAGATTTCAGTTGTGCTTGCAGGTGTTGATGGGCTAATTCTGTTTTGGCAATAGCGATCGCCCCTGTGGTATCTTTATCTAGTCGATGAACAATTCCCGGACGTTGTACCCCCCCAATACCCGGTAAGTGGGGGCAATGAGCCAACAAAGCATTAACCAAAGTACCATCTGGATGGCCTGGTGCGGGATGGACTACTAACCCCGCAGGTTTATTGATAATTATCAACTGGTCATCTTCATAAAGTATATCTAAGGGAATATCCTGTGCCCGTAATTCCATCGCTGACGGTGGCGGAATTTCCAGAATAATGCGATCGCCATTTCTGACGTTCGCCTTTTTTAAGGTACAAATTTTGCCATTCAGTTGCACCTTACTCTGTTCAATGAGTTGTTGAATCCGAGAACGGGATAAATCAGTAAGTTCTTGGGAAAGATAGCGATCTAAGCGTTCCCCTGTAGTTGAAACTTCTAAATTAATTATGTCCACTGTATTGTAGAATACTCAAACCTATGATCAGTAAAATACTCTAATGCATAACTTGCGCCTAGGGCATATTTTCAAACCCAAAATTGGCATCAATGTTTTGTAAGCGCAAGCGCAAGATACGCCAACAAAAATCAAATAGGAGTCTTATATGACTTGATTAACTATCAAATTTAAAAGTATATATAGTCATCATACTCAATTTCTGAAAAAATACGTAAGGTATGTTATCGCCCAGCGCAACACACTAAAGTCGAGATGAATGGTGCGTTACACCCTTACCCTAACCCAGGCTACAAACACCTAATTTTGTTCAATAATCAAACCAGATTCCTATATTGAACAGCTATGAACTAGTAATATCAGGTATCAGAGTAATTATTTTTCTAATATTATTTCAATAAACACTAACATCAAATTAGTTTGATTGATAAAAGTATTTTTTTATACCTAAATATCAAGATTAAATTTTGATAATTGCATTTACCCATAAGCTTCATATAAATTTTATTATTTCGTAGAAGCTTTATCCTTTTTTTACATACCATTTACTATTGTTTGCGTGTATTTATAGTAATCTAGAGAAGGAGAAAGAATTGCTGTCATCAGCACAATTTCATGTTTCCAATATCAATCAGATGCTCTAATGCTTAAAAAGTAAAGTAACAAAGATAAATTGGCATTACATACTGTCAGGATAAATCGGCGGGTAAAACCATCAAAGATTAATTCCTAATTGAACAAAAATATTCTGTAATTTATAAATATCGTCAAATTTATGAATCAATACCAATCAATATGTCTAGGATATGTAATCTGATAATTGGACATTGCGATGCGATCGCCGCAATATATATCCTGAGAATAATTACTGATGTTTAAAACAAATAGGTAATTTTATCAACACATTTGTGGTGTTAAATATACGTATAAAAATTAATTTTACTTATACCAAAATTGTAATGTTAATAAATACATAAATAAAAATATTTAAATATCAAGCATCATTATTTATTAACCTCAATTTAAAATATTGATTCCGATATCGGAAATATCGAGATGATTATAGGAAATACTATGAAAAATATTGAGATAGATATGCAGACCATTAATAGATATAAATTTAGTAACAGAACAGAATCACTTTCAGTAATCAAGCAAATTATCACGCAGTACCATAATGGTTGCTTGAGAATGGTTAATGATTCTATTTCTTGGTCAATTTATATAGAAGAAGGAAAATTGATTTATGCAGCTTATTCAGACAATATGTTTGAATTACTCTATAAAAAGTTGCAACAATTGAGTAGGCAAATCTCATCTATTTATGGCGATATTTATAAACGTTTATTAACCAGATTTGAAACAGCTCTCGAATATCAAGAAGTACTAAATTTAGATTATTTGGCAATTTGTTGGCTAGTCAATGAAAAATTTATCAGTCATATTCAAGCTGGAATACTGATTGAAAAAGTAGCTATAGAAGTGATGAGTTCGCTCATACAGGTAGATGAAGGTAGCTATGAATTTATTTCCAAAAGTCCTCTAGATGATATGCCAAAATTTTGTCATTTGGATATCAACTTAGTAATTGCCAAATGTGAAAATCCTGGTCTCGAACATCAAAAAATACAACTATTAGTAACCAAAGAAAATCAAGTTCCAACAATTAAACATCTAGAATCAACCAATTCAACAGAAATAAATCAAGAATCTTTACAAGCTAATGGACAAAATGTGGCAGTTTACACCGAGAATAAAGTAAGCAGTAAATATACTAAAAAACTTTATCAATCGCCTACTGACAAAAAGTTATATAAAATTGTCTGTATTGATGACAGCCCCACAGTATTATACTCCATGAAAAGATTTTTAGATAAAGAGTTCTTTTCTGTAATTGCGATCAAAGATCCTTTAAAAGCATTGATGCAAATTATCCGCACAAAACCGGACTTAATTTTGTTGGATATCACAATGCCTAATTTAGATGGCTATGAATTATGTTCCTTACTACGCAAGCATTCTGATTTAAAGAATATACCTGTGATTATGGTAACAGGACGCAGTGGCTTTATTGACAGAGCTAAGGCAAAGATGGTTAGATCTTCTGGATACTTAACTAAGCCTTTTACACAAAGTGAGTTATTAAAAGTAGTTTTTCAGCATATTCGTTAGCTTTATCATTTTAGATCAACAAATAACTAAATTATTGTAATGGAGATAAAAATGAGTATTACAACATTATTGCAAAAAATTCTACTTGTGGAAGATTCTCCTAGTGAGCTGGAGTTGATGAGTCATTATCTGCAAGATAGTGGTTATGAAATCATCAAGGCCACTGGTGCTAAAGAAGCTTTAGAAATTGCCATCAACGAACAACCAAATGCTATAGTTACTGATATAGTAATGCCTGGAATGAGTGGTTTTGAGCTATGTCGTTCTTTAAAAAGAAATCCTGCTACTGTCAATATTTCAATTATTATCAGCAGTTCCAAAAATCAAGTGATCGATAAAGTATGGGGTATAAAGCAAGGTGCTGATGCTTATTTAACTAAACCCTACAGTCGCGAACAGTTATTGAATGTCATTAAATCATTAGCTAAGTAACAATGTGGTAATAGATATAAATATAATTATTTCCTTGAATTAGGAAAATTTCCAGCTTGATTCTAATGAATTATCAGCCGATAGACTATAATTTAGTAAATTATAGAGACATTTATTTTTACTTATAAAGCTGTAATTAATAAATCATCATGCATTTATAAAAACTAAATATTTAAATATTAACCAACTTTGGGGGTTAAATTCCCCTGCTTCTACAAGCAGCACGTTTTGCATCGTGGTAAAATCCCCGTTGCAAAACGTAGTTCTACATTCTAAATTCGCTCATTCTACATTCTTTTAATAGGATTTGTAACTGGTACATTAATTACTGTAAAGTGTGTAATCAATTAATTTATAATCCTTCTTACAGAGGATCTGCGCTCTAAGCGTTCGTGGAGCGTGCCCGCTAGGAATCAGCTATGTCATAGGCTTTACATAATTAATGGTGCAAGCTCCTAAATTTATTTATGGATAAATTTTAAACTTTGCTTGGTTCAAGAAAGAGGATTCACATAATAATTATATAGTCATCATATTTGATTTTTGAAAAAATACGTAGTTTCACATCTTGCACCACATGATTATTGCGAAAATTATCGTCTGTAACCCTTATTATTTCGTAACCCACCAATGCCCACCTTACGCTTATTGAGAAAGTGCAAGATATGTGTAGTGGCATGGCAAGGTTAAAATGATGCATTAAGTGTAGGTTGGGTTGAGCGGTAGGGAAACCCAACAAAGCTTTACTGGTGTTGGGTTGAAGAATGAAACCCAACCTACATTTTTAGGCGTGTCAGTCCAGTAGGGTGTGTTGTCGCGCAGCGCAACGCACCAAAGTCGAGATGAATAGTGTGTTACGCGCTTACTATAACCCACGCTACAAACAGCTAATTGCATTCAATCATCGAACCGAATTTCTATAACAATAAAAGAGAATGGGACAAATAAATACTTGTTCGGTGACGTAGCATTACTCTATATGTGTACAGAGTAAAATATTTTAATTATCTTGGCAAAGATATTGTTACATTAGATGCAGTGTATTAATCCCTTGATTTGTCAAAAAAATTTGTTTTTTTACTCTAGAGATAGAATCATAATATAACTGTATCTCAACCCACAGAAATACTATAATCTCGCTGATATAATTCTTTTTTGTTCATGTGTGTTCACCTGTATCTTAAGTATATCAAATGCGAGTATTGGAAATTTATATGTAACATTTTTATACTTATTGAGCTGGTTAAATATTTAACTCAAGGGGGATTAATTCCAAGTATTTTAATCTGAAGACTAGCGTCATAATACACCCTACACCCTACCTAATTTTTTTCAATATTCAAACCAGATTCCTATAGGATTACTATTTGATTTTTTTAGCGTAGCCTACGCTTGCCCTTAAAACATGTAGGATGTGTTATACCTAAGAGTACGGCACCATCTGATAATCTGTTCTATAATTACCTAATTTTATTTAACAATCAAATCAAGTAAGATATATTCGTTATTCCAAAAAATAATTCCTATTTTTTTATATAAAATGAAAAATATTTTCATTACATCTGTGATTATAAATGAGGGTAATTCATGATTAATCGGATAAACTTAGAGACAAATATTTCACTACGGAGAAATAAGTTTAACCACAAAAGAAAAAACTCTGCCACAGAAATTGAAACAGTAATCCAACCGAAGATATATTCTCGAAATTTATCTATAAATACAATAAGTTTTTGGCTCAAGAATACAGGATTAAGAACTAAAGCAATTATTTTTGCTGTTGTCATTGGTGTATTACCAATATTGGGTATTGGCATAGCGACTTATTCTCTAGTTAATAAATCAGTTACGAGGCAAATCACAAATAATAAACAAGCAAATGCATTATGGATACTAGATAATGTTGATCATTATCTGAAAGCAAGGGAAAAAGAAATTCAGTTGCTTGCTAATGTAGATTGGCTTACTAATCCTCAAACAAGGAATAAAATTAGTCTTGCAAAAAAAAGATTGCAGCTAAATAGTTGGCATAATATTCATGGGATATATGAGAGTATTACTATATTAGATGTTAGAGGGAATGTAGTTATACAAACGCCTAATGCGAATGTATCCAATCAAGGTAAAGAATTATTATTTCCAAGAGTATTAAATACAAAAAAGCCGGAAATTGGGAATGTACTGAATAATAAAAAAATTAAAGAATCTAAAATTTATCTGGCAGTACCTGTGAAAGATACTGCTAGTAAGAAAATAATTTATATTATCAAAGCTATCATGCCGATACAAGCTTTGAAGTCAATAATACAGCATCCTCAAATACAGCAAGACCAATATTATTTAATTGATGCTACAGGCAAAGTTTTCTTGTCTAGCCATAAAGAAAACATGGGTAAGAATGTAGAGGAAATTTTTGATGATTGGCAACATAAAAACAAAAATCATATATTTACTCGAATTGTAAATAATAAAATTAATTATAGAGAAGAATTAACTACTTTTATACCTTGGAATCATATTAAAGAATTGTCAGCTCCACAATGGCAATTAATTTTGAGTACAGATAAGGCAATAGCTTTTAATACTCAAGGGCAATTGTTGCTAATTTTAGGAATGGGGACTATAGTTACAGCCTTGCTGGTGGGAGTAGCAGTAATAATTTTAGTCAATCGTCTAACTTTACCCATTGTCACTGCTACGATGGCAGTGAAAAAATTATCCCAAGGTAATTTAAAAACTCGCATAAATATAAAAGGAGAAGACGAGATAGCGGCCTTAGGTGCGAGCATTAATCGCATGGCAGATCAACTACAAGATTTGCAAAATAATCAATTAGCTGAAGCTGAAAGATTAGAGCTATTTACGAATATTTTGATTGCCATTCGCCAGTCCTTACATAGTGATGATTTATTAAATCAGGCAGTCTCAGAATCACGCATAGCACTTGAAGCTCATAGAGTAGTAATTTATCATTTTAATTCTCGTAATAGTTTACAAGTTTTAGCTGAGTCAGTTGCTCCAGGAGTAGAAATAGAATCGGGGAAAAGTATCGAAAATATTGCAGCTATTCGGGAATTAATAGATATTTGCCAACAACATGGTTTAATTGCAGTTAATAATGTTTTAGAAAACGAGTTGGCTCCTGAATATTTGCAGCTGATGCAAAAATTAAAAATTAAAGCAACTTTAGTAACGCCAATTCTGAAAGATAACCAAATATTTGGGTTTTTAATGGCTGATTATTGCTGGGCACCCCATATTTGGCAGTATTTTGAAATTAATTTCTTGAGTCAACTGGCTGTTCAGGTAGGACTTAGTCTAGAACGGGTGAGTTTGTTGGAACATACCCAGGCTTTGAAGGAACTGGCTACCCATATGTCTGGTTCTTTAAACTCCCAGGATATTTATAATTTAGCAGTTGAAGATATACAAAAAGCTTTGCAGGTAGAACAAGTATTGCTATGCAGATTAGACGAACATTTGCAAGCTAATGTGATATGTGCCATGCTTCCTCCAGGAGCCGCCCATAGAGGTGATAGCGGCTTGGAGAAGAGTAGTGCCATGTTCCGACAAAACCGCTACGGGAGCGCGGAATCGGCAATTCCTGATTTAACGATTGGTTTGGATACCCCACTTCCCAAGGAATGGGTAGAAAAATATGTCGAAAATTTGCATGGAGGCGATGTTGAAGTCAAAGAAATTGATGGTTTGCAATTAGATTCAATGACCATTGATGGAAATTTAGTGGCACCTATTCTTCTAAATGACCAATTATTTGGTTTATTAATTGTCCATGATGTTTCCAGAATCAGAGTTTGGCAACAATCAGAAATGGATTTATTGGAGCAATTAGCCAGACATATTGGACTAGCTTTAGAGAGAGCTAATGTTTTAGAGAATAGTTTGCAAGTTCTTTCCCAGTCAGAAGAGAGTTTACAGCAGCAAACAGAGACTAATCAACAATTGCAATTCCATCTCCAACAATTGCTGAGTTCCATCACAGAAATTGCCAATGGAGATTTAACAGTACGCGCTCAACCCAGTCATGGAGAAATTGGTACTGTTGCTAAATGTGTAAATGCGATCGCAGATCGTTTACAAGAAATTGTCACCCAAATTAAACTCGCAGATCGGCAAGTAAATACAGCGATTGCAGAGAACTCTGGAGCCATTTCCCAACTAGCAATAGCTGCACTCAAACAATCGGAGGAAATTGGGCGCACTCTAGATGCGGTGGAAAATATGAGACTTTCCATCAAAGATGTAGCTACAAATACTCAACAAGTACTAGCTATAACTAATGCGGCTGGTTGTAGTACTGAAAATAATGGTACAGCAATTGGACTAATAATAGATTTTCTCTTGGGTTTGGGAGCAACCATAGTCACAGCACTTGATCGAGTTAGAGAGATGGGGGAATCTGTACGGGAAATCTCCCAGGTGGTGTCATCCATTAACCAGATTGCCATCGAAACCAACCTAGCAGCCATTAACGCAGGTATTGAAGCTACTCGTATGGGTGGTACTAGGGGTCAAGAATTTGCATTCCTTGCAGAAGAGATTGCCACACTCACTGCCAGAACTGCTAGTGCAACCACTGAAATTGATAGTATTACCAGTCACCTGCAACAACAAGCCAAAGAGGTGGGTAAAATCCTGGAATTAGAATCCACAGAAATTACAGAAGGTTCTAATTTATTGGAGAATCATAGGCTTTCCTTCAGTCGTATTGCCAATGTATATAGTCAAATTGATGAATTGATGCAGGCCATTGCTGTAGCCACCACATCTCAAGTAGAAACTTCCAAAGAAGTGACCAATGCCATGAAAGAAATTGCCAAAGTATCTAAAATGACTGGTAATTCATCTCGTAAATTTTCTGCCTCTCTGCAAAAAACAGTAGAAATTTCCCAGCAGATACAAACAGCTATAACTAAATTACATGTGTCTTAGTTTTCATATCGGCAGCATCCCAATTTTGAGGCAATACCCATGCTCCGGGTATCGCTACACGAACAAAGCCCAGTTGCAAGTGTATAGAACTGGCCGCAATATCACTCTGCCCAACAATCCATTGTTTTCCTAATTGCGATATTTGACGGGAATAGTAAACTCATCGATGAGGTATTCTTGCTTGAGTATTTACCTACCGTTGGAGCTAATGTCCCGAAAGCCACGTGATATCAAGGCTGGATACTGCTATCACATTACAACCCGTTGCAATAACCGTGAGTTCCGGCTAACTCGCCATGAATGCCGTCAAGTGTTACTCTACGTGCTGAAAAAAGCGATCGAAAAGTTCAAGTTTAAGGACAAATGCGACTACCTTGGGATAATTGGGAAGTTTTAGATTCGGAAGTAAACGAGGTAGCCGAAAAATTTGTGATGGCTAATTACTATGACCCGAAAGTAGCGATGCAACTGTTTAATACTTTTTAGTTTTTTAGCGTGATGGTGCCGTGCCAGGTATCGAAATCGCTCAAATGCCTATGAATTCGTAGAACTCATTTCTAGCAACAAATCTTTACAAAAGGCTGTATTGGCTATATGTTAAAGTCTACAAGTTTCTGCATAAATTCTGAGAATCTCCTGCGGTCTACATCCCATTTATCTTTTTTTTCTTTAATTCTTTTTTCCAAATATTCTCCTAATATATATATAATCATCAGCCATCCACCTAAATTTACTCCAAACGCGCTCCCCGCGAACCAAATAATAACCAATAACCAGAACCCCATACCCCACTCCGCTGCTTCGATACTTTGCTCCGTTTGCGTTTCAACTATCGCAGACAAATAGAGGAGTCGCCAAGTAATGGGAAGGTGTCCTAGCGGGGCGCTCATACTGAATGTCAACTGATGATAACGCAAATCGATTCCCCCTTTGCGCCATCCCACGCGATAAGATAAGGTTTTGTACGCTTGTTCTGTGTTTGACCTCTTAGCTTGACCACAAACTTCGAGCCATATTCGCTTCTGGACGCTAAAGCCAAAGCGACCATTGGAATATGCTACCCATAGTTGATCTATCATGCGTAAGTCTTGACAGGGAAAATTTTGAATGGCATCTACATCTAATCTGTCTTCCTTCTGTCGACCAGCAAGTTTTAACATCAGTTTTAATGTTTCCTGGTTGGCTTCTTTCCACTTCCCAGCAACCAGGTAAAAATAGAGTTGATTGTATAAGAATGGCAATTTAAATCTTACTAGCCGAATTCCATCCCCAGCTTGTTGAGCATCCTCTGGTATGGACGACTGCTGTAGTTCCGAAGCATTAGCATGCCGATAGCAAGTCCTTTGGGTGAAATTTGTACGCAACCATTCATAAAACCAATTTCTGTCTGAAAAATCCAGACCAGTTATCGGTTTATTGGCATCTCCAGGTGAAAATATGCGGTTGATCTTTCCTGACACTGAGTTAATAAATAGTTGATACTCAGCACAAGTTATATAACTATTATCAATTTCTAAATTCTCGTCAATTAACACAAAGTTGCTCAATCGCCGTCTCAGTTTTACTTCTGCTGCTAGTTGAAAAATTTCTGGGTCATTAGACTCCAATGCAGCTTCTAACTTATCGCTAAGTTGTTGACTAACTTCTGGTTCAATTCTCAAGCCTTCTTCTTGGCAATCTAAGGCAAGTTTTAAAGAAACAACAGTTGGATTATTCAAAGCTGCACTAATCAAATTAGTCCCATTGCTAATAGCAGCATAAAGGCGAATTGTTTCATCCCACCAAGAGTTATTGATATTGGATATCAAAAGCTGTTCTTGATTTGATTTTTCTATATGTACAGCTGCTAAATACTCTTGAAAACTCTTGTGAGCAAATTCATAAATACCTTGTTCTGTTTCCACCAACAGCCCACTAACAGTTTCAATATTTACCAAAAAAGCTTGTACATCAGTGCTACTTCCTGCTACTTTTGCTAGCTCATTACTGATGAGAGAACTGCCTATATCTGGAGTAAATTCGCGTGTATTTTGTGACATTAACCATAATGCTAACACTTGCAGTACTGCTTTCTTTTGTTCAGCAGTCAGCGGTTCAACAATACCTTTCTCCTCCCGTCTTCGTCCCAGTAGAACATCACAAATCTCGGCATACAGCTCTACCCGTCTTCCTGGCAAAGCACCACGGTAACAGTGAACAGTAGCAATCATAGTCAACAGCAGTGGATTAACTGCCATTGCTGCTATGGGTGGACTATTTTTAATCCGCTCTATCAAATCATTGGATTTAGTTTCAGCTAACTGCCGCACTCCTGGGTCGTCTTTTCCCAGTCGGCTCATGATTTCGTGTTGCAGATACCAATTGTGGATAAATTTCTGCATCTGCTCCAGATTAAATGGCTGTACCTCTAAAATTGTTTTTATTGATTGTACAGGGGCACTATGATAACCAAAAGGTCTTGAGGTCAGGATAAACCGGGCATGGGGATAATTTTGAATTTGCTGGTTTAGCCAATGGCTAACAGATTTACGTTCTGAGAAGTCTGCTACTTCATCCAACCCATCTAGCATCACCAAACATGAGGAGCGATGTAATTTTCTCTCAAACCACTGGGGAGGTGGGTTAAGCTGGCTAATTGATTGAAGTTGCTCAATTAGTGCCGATAAGCTGGGTTGCTTCTGAGCAATTGCGGAGCCTACATCCCGCAAATAAAGCAGTATGGGAATCAATTGTGGTGCTTGGCGGTGCTGTTGGTGCTGGGTGTTTTGAGCATAAATCAGGGTTAAATGTTCTAGCAGCGTAGTTTTCCCCGAACCTGGTGGGGCAATGATTGCCATACTGCGATAAGCAAATTCGCCCTTGTTGGCTGCTAAAAAATCCCAAATACTCTGTATAGAATCCCTGACCCAAGACTGAATCATTGCTGGAGAAATTTGTCCTGTACTCTCTGGCGCAACCCTCAAGGGCACAAATACCTTCTCCAAATCTAAGGTAAATGGTCCCTTAGTTTTTAACCCTTGAGTTCGATAATCACGGCAAGCATAAATCAAGCTTTTGTAATACTTGCGCTTGAATGGTGAGGTTAATTCCCATGCCCAGACTTCAAGCTCACTCCAAATTGAGTCTGCTAGACGGGATGCCAGTTGTTGTCCTGCTGCGTCCCACTTCTGGGATATCCGATTTATAAATTCGATGAAAAACTTGCCGGCAACAATCAGTAGTGTCAAAATTACTGTCAATAACAAGGACACAAATGCTTCTAGCCATTGCCCAATTCTAGCAAAATGAACTGTTATCCCTAATCCAATAGCAGGAAGAAACAGTAACAGCCATCTCAACCAACTTCTTGGTAACAGCAGCATAGGTGGCAATACAGTCCCCAAAGCAAACAGAAACAGAGATGTATGGAAAACGACTGCATTGTATTCACGAGGAACAAAGTTGGTTTTCAACAACCCAAAGAGAATTATGCCTCCTACCAAGGGTAACAAGCCACCAAGACAATTTTGATTCGCAGGTGCTGATTTTTGCTGAGTGTCACTCGATACTAAAGTCAGAATAAAAAGTACTAATATACATCCACCTGTCCACTGCAATATTGTTGCATTTGAAATCTGTAAATCTTTGTTGGTAGGCAATTGATTAATCAGCCAACCCAAAGCACCATTGCTTAATATCAACAGCAGAGGTAGCAGTGAAGCTTTGATAAATCTGGTCATAGATGCTAGACAAATAACTGGGTGTCATAAATACCAAGAGTTTCTGACTATGCTTCTAAATTCATCTCACTTCCCCCTCACTTCCGCTTCTAGGGTTGTCACCCTTTTCTCCAGTTCCATGAATTTGCGACTGAGTGGCACATCATCAACACTGCCGAGATAGTAAGCCAAGGCATCAATCATTACCCTGGTCTTAGTGGTGCGGTTTTCCTTGGCATAGTCATTTATCCGCTGTTCCAGCTCTGGCGGAATGCGGATACTGAATTGCGGTAAACTACTCATAGGGAGAATTACGTAACTTTACCCTTCAGTGTAGCAACGTAGTTTTGTGATGGACATTAAGTAAAATTAAATATCGGGCATCACCCATTCTTGAGCCTCCCAACCCTCCTCAATCGTTCTGGTTATTACCATTGTCAAGAAATGAGGAATTTTACACCCCTGCTCTACCTCTATTGATTAGATGCGATGCTCTGGAGGAGCCGCCTGACGGCGATCACTGTTTATGTTCGTGAAATGCGGTAAGCGGAGCTATGCCGAAGGGGAGCATCCCAATTTTTATGCAATACCCTGGAAGGGTATCGCTACAGGAACAAAGCCCACCTCCGTGGGCAATAAAACCCTCTTAGCCCATGAAGATGGGCTTAGTTCGTATAGCCCCAGGCTTTAGCCTGAGGGCTTTTTGAATGTGGAGCAATACTAAAGAAAATTTCCAGAAATATTTTCTGTGGGTGAATATACGGAATCGTCCACTAACAGCGAGAACAACTAAACTAGAGAGATGTACTATTAAATGCGATCGCTTAGCGTCTCTTTAGAGAATCGCTGAGTTAGTAGATTACCCTAAAGATGCTGAAATATCACAGAAATATTCGGATTCGGATCAGGTATAAGCGATTCTTCCAAGTTGCTATTATTGCCTTGGTAATCATCTGCGGATTATTTGCAACACCAGCCCTAGGACAATCTCAACAATATGCCCCTGTTGTGGTGGATGGAAGACAAATTTTTCAGGTAAGTGCTGCCACAAAAACATCTACGGCTAAACAAAGGGCTGAATTCGTCATTTCTCAACTCAAATCAGTTGTCAAATCAGAAAAAGACCCGCAGGTGCAAATTATACGAGAAAATAATTCTCCTACCCTTTGGATTAATGATCGCTATCTATTAACCGTCACTAGCAAAGATACCTCCAAAAATGCCCCGCCTAATACTACTCCAGAAGAACTAGCTGAAACTTGGGCTAATAACATTCGTACAGTGGTTCAAAGATCGCAACAAGAAAGGAGTATCAAGTTTATTCGCAACACATCTTTACTCAGTGTTGTCATTGTCATCATCGCATTTTTTTTCAATCGGGGTTTGATCAGACTGTGGCAAATCACACAACGCCAATGTTCTCAAATGTTACCATCTGAGGCATCATCCGACGATCATCATATTAAAACCCTAAATTTTTTGTTGAAATCTACCCTCGTATTAGCACGGGTGGCAGTTTGGATTGGAGTTGTAATTTATATTACTTACCGATTCCCCTTTACTAGGTACTGGAGTTACAAACTTCGTCAAAGTATCATCGTCAGTTTAACTTCTCCGATTCTGACAAACACTTACTCCCTGATAGATATCGTAATTCTGATTGGTTTCTTTTTGGGGTTGATTATCCTCTCAGGTGCAGCCACAAATTTGCTACGTTCTCGCATATTGCGGGTACTAGGAATCAGCTTAGGGATACAAGAAGCGATCGCTGTTATTTGTAAGTATGCTCTAATTGCTATTGGTGGTGTAATTCTCTTGCAAGTTTGGGGAGTGGACTTGAGTTCCCTGGCAATCCTTGCTAGTGCCTTGGGTGTAGGTATTGGTTTTGGCTTTCAAGATATTGCCAAAAACTTCGGTAGTGGAATCGTGTTGCTGTTCGAGCGTCCCATCCAAGTAGGGGATTTTGTGGAAGTTGGGCAATATATGGGAACAGTGGAACACATCGGCGCTCGTAGTGTAGTAATTCGCACCCTCGATAGAGTCTCTATTATTGTACCCAACTCCCGATTTCTAGAAACAGAAGTCATTAACTGGAGTCACCAAAACCCAGTTTCACGGATTCATATTCCTGTGGGGGTCGCCTATGGCTCTGATGTTGAAAAGGTAAAAATCGCCCTTTTAGATGCTGCTAATGCCCATAGTGATGTGTTGAAATTTCCCAAATCCCAGGTATTTTTCACCGGATTTGGTGATAGTGCCCTTGACTTTGAACTTCTAGTTTGGATTGATAAACCTAGTTACCAACCTAGCATCAAGAGCGACATCTATTTTCTCATTGCCACTTCCCTTGACCAACATGATATTGAAATTCCCTTCCCCCAACAAGACTTACACGTCCGTTCTGGAGATTTACCCATTAAGCTCTCTCATACATTAGAACAGGCTTTGTTGCATTTATCGCAAAAGTTTAATGGAACTTTCGTTAATCAAGATGGTAGGAGAAGTGACAATTGATATTACCTAGCTTGAAAATGGTTGTTAGTTGTTAGTTGTTAGTTGTTAGTTGTTAGTTGTTAGTTGATGGTTGTTAGTTGTTAGTTGATGGTTGACAGCTTAGGTGTGGGAGCCGCAGTAGGGGCGCATTGCGTGCGCCCTTGAGGAGTTAGTCACAAAGCATTTTCATGCTTGGTTGTGGGATTTGACCAAAAAATAAAAGGATACAAGCCCCCGGATTTATCCGTGGAAAGGAAAAAAGTGTTTTCCTTATTTCATTAGCCCTTCGATTTATCGATGGGGTAACTGATAACTGATAACTGATAACTGAAATGACCCGGGGATTACCTTACCTACTTAAGCAATTTTGCAATTTCATCTTGTAAATGCTCCCGTTCCAGAGACGTAATTACAAACACCTCTTGTACAGTTTTTCCTAAACGAGCAATTAGCTTAAACCCACCCCTAATGGGGACAGATACCCGCAACTTTAACTGAGGACAGTGACCTTTAACCCTTCCAATTTCCCCTGGTGTAATAGTTTGCATCCCTTCCACCTTGCAAAGACGCTCCAAAAGAGGTATCAAGCCAGGGAGATGGGTAGAATGATTCCAAACAAGCCTGCCACTTTTTTGATTTTTTGTCTTACGAGTATCTGCTGTGGGTTTAGTCATAGTTTTTACGCCGATTCCAGAGGAGCCATAGTTAAACCAGCTCGACGTAATTGTTGGTGATAAAGTTCTGCTGGTTCCTGTGGACCAATCCAAACAATTGCTTGACCTTCGTAATGTACTTGATTAGTCAGTTCCCAGGCGCGATCGCTTGTCATGCCTGGAATATATTTCATCAAGCATTCAGCTACGTGTTGAAAGGTATTAAAATCATCGTTCAACACAATCACTTTATAGTTGGGATAGGGTTTTTGGGTAACTTGATTCGTTTTTTCTGGAGTTACAGTTGGTGCCGTTGCCATACCATAAACTGTGGCTGAAAGCCTAATAAACATAAAACAATTAGCCCACGAAATTGCATCAACACTACAACTAATAAGTTTAATTCATGGTTGCCAGAGTGTGTGTAATTTAGGAGCGATGGTTGAGGGAGTGGGGGAGTGGGGGAGTGGGGGAGTGGGGGAGTGGGGGAGTGGGGGAGTGGGGGAGTGGAGGAGTGGGGGAGTGGGGGAGTGGAGGAGTGATGGAGTGGAGGAGTGGAGGAGTGATGGAATGTAGACGCTGCGCGTCTACAGCTTTGAGAATAAATAAACGAAAAACTGAAAACTCCACTCAATTTTCCTTCCCTCCTTCCCTCTTTCACTCCTTCCCTCTTTCCCTCTTTCACTCCTTCCCTCTTTCCCTCCTTCCCTCCTTCCCTCTTTCCCTATCGCGTGTTGTCACGAAAAACTTTCCCAGGCTTGGGACACGAGTTGACTGAGCCAACGACGCTGCTGTGTATCTAATACACTGTCTTCAGCTAGTACCTGAGCCGTTAGTTCTTCTAAGGATTGACCTTGAGAACTAACAATTTTAATCACTCCAGCAATGGCTGTAGCAACTAATTCCTCATCAATGGGTTGTTGTCTTAAAGCAAAGATTTCCTGGGGTTTGTCTGGGATGGGATAATTCATAGTGTGTGTCGAGGGCAAACTGAAAATGAATGAGAAGTGTGAGAGAATCTTAACGTTTCTTAACTAAAATTTCATTTAACTGATAGGGCGGAGTGTAGCGTACTTTATTCATTTTTTAAATCTGTCTTTGTGAGTAGATTTACTGCGATATTTGAGCAACCATGAAAGAAATACTTTATTTAGAAATTCCGACTCCAGATACAAAGATTGTTCTCAGTTGGTTGCAATACGATTTTCAGCCAGAAACCTTAGAAAAAATAAGTATGCCATCAGGTATACGGCTGAGAGTAGCTAAACCTACAGCTGGTGAGCCATTGATTACGAAAAAATTACCTGATGAACTTTCTATTTTTATATGGTCGGTACAGCGTACCACCTATCTGAAGGTTTTTCGCTGGGGTGACACACCCTTTCCTAGGGAGAGAGAAATCCTCACCCAACTGACTGCGGCAATTAGAAACCGATTTCCCCACCAACACCCAGAACCACCAGCCATTGACTTATCCCAACAATCGATTTTTGAGGCGTTAGCTCCTTACTACCCCTTAACGGTTAAGTATTTCCAGCAAATGCCCAAGGGTGAATATGATTTGCAACGGGTTTACTGGTGGGAACAAAGGTGGCGAGAAGGGGTAAGAAATCCTCAAAAACCCAAACAGGTAATTTTTTCACATGCACAAACTGCCACCCACAAGCCAAACTTGGCATATGACTTAATTTATATTGGCGGCGCATTGGGAGTTATTCACGCTGCTGTCATGGCACAACTGGGTTATAAAGTGCTGCTGGTGGAACGTTTATCTTTTGGGCGCATGAACCGGGAATGGAATATTTCCCGCGATGAAATTCAAAGTTTAATTAACTTGGGTTTGTTCACTGCTGCCGAAGTGGAATCCATAATTGCCCGAGAGTACAATGATGGATTTAATAAATTCTTTGATGGCAACAATCCCCAACATTTGCGATCGCCTATTTTACACACACCTAAAGTATTAAATATAGCTTTAGAATCAGAAAAATTCCTGAAATTATGTGGGCAAAAATTGCAAGGGGCAGGAGGAGATATTTGGGATGAAACCGAATTTCTCCGGGCGGATATCGATCCTGACCAAGTGTTAGTGACGGTGAAAAACATACCCAATCAAACAGAAAAGGTAGTGAGTGGGCGAGTGTTAGTAGACGCGATGGGTACTGCTTCTCCCATTGCTTGGCAATTAAATGGGATTCGTGCTTTTGACAGTGTTTGCCCCACAGTGGGAGCGGTAATTGATGGGGGATTTGAGCCAGGGGTATGGGATTCCCAGTATGGTGATGTACTCAACAGCCACGGCGATATTTCCAGGGGGCGGCAATTGATTTGGGAACTGTTTCCTGGTGGGGGTAAAGAACTGACAGTTTATTTGTTTCACTACCACCAAGTTCATCCTCAAAATCCTGGTTCTTTGTTGGAAATGTATGAAGACTTTTTTACCATTTTGCCAGAGTATCGAAGGTGCGATTTGGACAAATTGGTGTGGAAAAAACCCACCTTTGGCTATATACCTGGTCATTTTAGTGCAAATAGTCGCGATCGCGTCGTGGCATTTGATCGTTTGCTAGCAATGGGGGATGCGGCTTCTCTCCAATCTCCTTTGGTATTTACTGGCTTTGGTTCTTTGGTACGTAATTTGGAAAGGCTTACCACTCTCTTAAATATTGCTCTCAAGCATGATTTATTGAGTTTTTCCCATCTGAATCGAATTCGCGCCTTTCAAAGTAATATTGCCGTTACCTGGATGTTTTCTAAGGGGATGATGGTGCCGACGGGTAAATTCTTACCACCCCAAAGAATTAATGCCATGCTGAATAATTTCTTTGGCTTATTAGCAGATGAACCTCTACAGGTGGCAGATAACTTTATTAAAGATAAATTTAGTTGGTCAACCTTTAATCGTCTAGCACTGAAAGCAGCCATGAGAAACCCCGCATTATTACTGTGGATTTGGCAAATGGCAGGAACACAAGATATGCTGCGCTGGAGTCGCAATTATATTAATTTCACTGGTCATGCTTTAGTGAGTGTTTTGTTACATGGATGGTTCTCACAATTTCTCAAACGTATTGAACCTTGGTTGGAACCCCGTCATCCTGCCTTGTGGTTGCGGTTGTTGGCAATTAATTACGCCATTTGTGTCGATAAACCAAGCCTAGGAGTGGAGGAGTTCGGAGTTCGGAGTTCGGAGTTCGGAGTTCAGAAGTAGGGGCGGGGTTTCCCCGCCCGGAGTGAAGGAGGGAAGGAGTGGAGGAGTGAAAGAGTGTAGACACGAAGTGGCTTCTCGAAGAGTAGGAGGGAAGGAGTGTAGACGCAACAGTGACTTCCCTTTTTACCTTTAACCGACAAGTAAGCTCCTGTGCAGCTAAATTGTATAAGATGAAAACTTCAAATTATTGTAGTGCGGAGAGAAGCGCGTTGCGGGGGTTCCCCCCGTTGTAGCGACTAACTCCTTCGGAGACGCTCCGCGAACGGGGCATCTTGCCCGCGTCCGATATACAAATTAAATACGCCACAGCTTAGTGGGAACCGCTATATTACTTATTACTTATTACTTATTACTTAAAAAAGGGACGCGATCGCGTCCCCAAAGTAACAAATTATGGTTGATTGCAAGTGTATTTACTTACAAATCTTCAGTGGTAGTCGGTGGAATCGTACTTACCTGAGTTCGATCTAGAATAGAAGCTTGCAGAAGTGGGGTATGAGTAATTGAATTATTTGCCAGGGTAAACAAGGGGTTGGATAAAATCCCGGCAATGGAGGTAGCAATTAAAGTAACTACTAATCCTACTTGCAAAGGTCTGAATCCAGGCAAATTCCAGCGCACTTCTGGGTAATTCTGCACCACATCGGACATTTCCTGGGGTTCTTTGACCACCATCATCTTCACTACGCGGATGTAGTAATAGATGGAGACAACACTGGTAACTAATCCCAACAAGACTAAGCCATAAAGACCTGCTTGCCAACCAGCCCAGAATAAGTAAATCTTCCCGAAAAATCCGGCTAGGGGAGGAATACCACCTAGAGAAAGCAAGGAAATGCTTAAAGCTAGGGTTAAAAGTGGGTCTTTCTGATATAAACCAGAATATTCGGTAATTTGGTCGGTTCCTGTGCGTAGAGAGAACAGAATTACACAAGTAAAGCCGCACAAATTCATAAATAAATAAACCAGCATATAGAACACCATGCTGGCATATCCCGCTTCCGTTCCCGCAATTAAGCCAATCATCACAAACCCGGCTTGGGCAATGGATGAATAAGCCAGCATCCGCTTCATACTGGTTTGGGCAAGGGCGACTACATTACCCAAAATCATACTTAGTACAGCAAGGGCCGTAAACACAAACTTCCATTCCTCTGCAACCACAGGGAAGACATTGGTTAACAACCGAATCGCCAAGGCAAATCCAGCCGCTTTAGAACCCACAGATAAAAAGGCAATCACCGGAGTAGGTGCCCCTTCATAAACGTCTGGTGTCCACTGGTGGAAGGGTGCAGCAGAAATTTTAAACCCAACGCCTGCAATTACAAATACCAAGGCAATCACAATAACCAAGGATTGACCCAAATTGCCATCAGCAATTCCATTAGCAATCGCACTTAATTGTGTTTGTCCGCCGGATAATCCGTAAAGTAAGGAAACTCCATAAAGAAACACTCCCGTGCTTGCCGCCCCAATCAGCAGGTATTTTAACGCCGCTTCATTAGAACGGGGGTCACGCTTGGTGTAACCCGTCATTAAATAGGAGGAGATACTTAAAGTCTCTAGGGAGACAAAAATCATCACCAATTCATTAGCTCCGGAGACAAACATTCCTCCTAAAGTAGCAGTCAGTAGAATCGCAATGAATTCTGCTAATGCCGTACCACTTTGTTCAATGTAGCGAATTGACATTAAAATAGTGACAGCGGCAGATAGAGCCACAATCCCGCGAAAGACGATACTGAGGTCATCTCCATTGAAAGCACCGCCAAAGGAGGTGGGATTGGTGCTATCCCATTGAAAATATAGAGCAACAATTGCAGCTAACAATCCAGCAATTGCTAGATATCCAATCCAGCGCGAGGATGTACGTCCTGCAATCAAGTCCACAATCAAAACCCCTAACAGGGTAATAATTACTATACCCTCTGGCAAAATTATTCCCGCATTCAGCTGGGATGCAAAAGTAGCAAAATCCATGAACTATGTAGGTTTTGGCTATTAGACATTAAGACCAACTGAGTTAATTCTATTGTTTTTTCCGAAAGTTTTATGAATCTATCTTGTATTTATGAATAAATCTTGCTCCAATCTACCCTTTCAACGAGGTGATGATTCATGTTCTGGAAGTTGCTATGCTATGGCAATCAAATAATAAGCAGGTCAGCTATCTACTGACCTGCTTTGTTGCCAATAATAAGTAGAGTTATTTATCTACTGAACTGCTGTGTACAAGAATTTTGCATTTAAGCTTTTTGAAATATCTCATCGAGAAAAAATTTGTTCAATCGAAACGATGATTGGAGTTCTTAATAGCTTCTGTGAAATTTGCCATTGCGTGCATCTCCCCAGTTTCCGCCACCAGAGCGATTATTTCTATTTTCCTTGGGTCTGGCTTTGTTGACTTTCATGGTCCGATCCATCCAATCGGCACCATCCAAGGCACTAATTGCGGCTGTCTCTTCTTCTTCTGTTGCCATTTCTACAAAAGCAAAGCCTCGTTTACGACCAGTTTCTCTATCTAATGGTAATTGTATTCTTGTGACATTACCGTACTCTGAAAATACTTGGTTTAAATCCTCTTGTGTAACTTGGTAGGATATATTACCCACGTAGATTGACATGAAACTCTCCAGAAATTGATGATGCAGAGACTTTGATCCGGAGAGGCGCTTGCAATTTTGAACAGAACAAGAACATTACCGCCGAATTTATTTCTCTATGCCCTATGCTAACACAAGTTTTATGGTCGGAAATCCGAATTTAATTATCCGTGCTTAAGTCCAAAAAAAGTATCTTAAGCTACTGAGAACCCTAAGTGATCGCCAGGAACAAAAATCATTGCTGATTAAATAAAATTTTGGTACTACCAAAACAAAGTGGAGCCAATATAGTTGTATTGACCGAAAAATAAGCTGGATACAAACCCTCTGCAGTTGCTTTAAGCGAGGGAACCCCCTTTAGGTATCTCCTCTGGAGAGGCTACGCCAACGCAGTTGTTCATGGGGGAACTGGCTCCACAAGGCCACAATGGTTTCCCAAAATCACACTGTCCTCACAATCCAAAATTGATGGACCTGTAGAAAGATTTTCTTCACAGTAGTCGCCAATTATGCCTGATATGAGTTAAAGATTGAAATAGCTGGAAATTCACAATCATTGTTTCAACCCAACCCTCACACCAATGACTAACCCACACCACTATTTTAGACCTTTTGCAAGAATATACTTTTGCCAAAGGAAAGGTGGTAAAAGTCCAAGGGGAAAGGATTTAGCCTGTTCCCCACCTTGTACAAGAAGTTTCTTGTACCCATACTCAATTTTGATAAAGGTGCAGTTTGTGTCAGGATGAAATCACATTTCCTTGCTCTACTGTTAAACCTTGACATCCAGCCCTGAATCATCTCAATTTAGACTTTTGAGCCTAGCTGCTATCCTCTTCTAAAATTTCCATGTCAACTCTCGTCATTGTCGAATCCCCTACTAAAGCTCGTACCATCCGCAACTACCTGCCATCAACCTATCAGGTAGAGGCTTCCATGGGTCATATCCGGGATCTACCCCAGTCGGCTAGTGAAATTCCCAGCGCTGTTAAAGGAGAGAAATGGGCGAAACTGGGGGTAAATGTAGAATCCGACTTTGAGCCACTGTATGTTGTCCCCAAGGATAAAAAGAAAGTTGTGACTCAACTCAAAGAAGCGTTGAAAACGGCTTCGGAATTGATCCTGGCGACGGATGAAGACCGAGAAGGTGAAAGTATAAGTTGGCATTTGTATCAGCTGTTAAAGCCCAAAGTTCCCACCAAGCGCATGGTATTTCATGAAATTACCAAAGATGCGATCGCTAAGGCTTTAAAAAATTGCCGCAATATTGATGAACAGTTGGTTCGTGCCCAGGAAACTAGGAGAATTTTAGACCGATTGGTGGGCTATACTCTTTCACCCCTATTATGGGAAAAAATTGCTTGGGGATTATCTGCGGGTCGGGTACAATCCGTTGCAGTACGGTTGTTAGTCAAACGGGAACGACAGCGCCGTGCTTTCCATCAAGGTTCATACTGGGATTTAAAAGCTACATTGATCCCAGCAGCAGAGAAAGCTAATGCCAGCCATTCTTTTAGTTCCCAGTTAGTTACCCTAGGAGGAACTAAGTTAGCCACTGGTAGTGATTTCGATCCCAATACGGGAGAAATTACAGCTGGACGCAATGTGGTGTTGCTCTCCCAAGCAGAGGCTGAAACGCTCCAAGAGCGCTTGAGTGGCAAAACGTGGACAGTTACAGACATAGAAGAACGCCCAGTCACTCGTAAACCAGCCCCACCCTTCACTACTTCTACCCTGCAACAAGAAGCCAACCGCAAACTCCGCCTTTCTGCTCGGGATACCATGCGGACTGCCCAGAGTTTGTACGAGCAAGGTTATATTACCTATATGCGGACTGACTCTGTGCATTTATCCGAGCAAGCGATCGCAGCTGCCCGTAGTTGTGTGGAACAATTGTATGGTAAGGAGTATTTAAGCCCGAAACCCAGGCAATACACTACCAAATCGAAAGGTGCCCAAGAAGCCCACGAAGCCATTCGCCCCGCTGGTAGCAAATTCCGCACCCCCCAGGAAACGGGTTTAAGTGGTAGGGAACTGAAACTTTACGAGCTGATTTGGAAGCGTACCGTTGCTACCCAAATGGCAGATTCCCGGCAAACCCAAATTTCTGTGCAGCTAGAAGTCGAAGATGCTGGTTTTCGTTCTTCTGGGAAGCGCATTGACTTTCCCGGATTTCTACGTGCCTATGTAGAAGGTTCTGACGATCCCGAAGCAGCACTGGAAGATAAAGAAATTATCTTACCCAATCTCACCATTGGCCAACATCCCCAATGTACTGACTTAGAGCCGGTAGGACATGAGACTCAGCCACCTGCTAGATATACAGAGGCTACCTTGGTGAAAACCTTGGAAAGTGAAGGCATTGGTCGCCCCAGTACCTACGCCAGCATTATCGGCACCATCATTGATAAAGGTTATGCCCAATTGGTGAGTAATGCCCTGGTGCCATCTTTTACAGCTTTTGCTGTAACCAATTTGTTGGAAAAACATTTTCCGGATGTAGTGAATCCTGGTTTTACTTCCAAAATGGAGCAAACCCTGGATGATATTGCGATGGGTGAAGTCCCTTGGCTGCCTTATTTACGGGAATTTTATCTAGGAGAACAAGGTTTAGAAACTTTAGTTAAAGAACAAAAAAATCAAATAGATGTAAATACAGCCAGGACGGTATTACTGGAAAACTTAGATGCCAAAGTCCGGATTGGTAAATATGGTGCATATGTGGAAAAGGAGAATGGTGAAGATGTATTAACAGCTTCCATTCCCAAAGATTTAACTCCTGCTGATTTAGATCCCGAAAAAGTAGAAACTCTGCTTAAACAGAAAGCTTCTGGTCCAGATAAGGTGGGTATCCATCCAGAAACTGCCCAACCAATTTATCTACTCATCGGTCCCTATGGTCCTTACGTACAATTGGGTGAAAAATCTGAAGAAACTCCTAAACCCAAACAAACATCTTTACCCAAAGGTGTCAAACCAGAAGATGTCACCTTAGAAATGGCTGTAGGTTTATTGTCCCTCCCGCGAACATTAGGAACCCATCCCGAAACAGGTGCTACCATCCAAGCTAGTTTGGGGCGTTTTGGTCCTTATGTGGTCAATAAAAAAGGTCCTGAAGGCAAACCGGATTATCGCTCCTTGAAAGGGGAAGATAATGTATTGACAGTTACTTTGGAAAGGGCATTAGAATTATTATCCCAACCGAAGAAAGGTAGGGGGGGTGGTAGAACTAAAGCCGCCTTGCGGGAGTTGGGAGCGCATCCAGAAGATAATGAACCCGTAAATATCTACGATGGTCCCTATGGTCCTTACATCAAGCACGGCAAAATTAATGTTAGTATCCCAGAAGGGCAATCTGTTGAAGATATTAACTTAACTACAGCAGTTGATTTGTTAGCCAGCAAAGCAGCAACTACTAAATCGACTAAATCTACTCGTAAAAAAACTAAATCGACCACAACAAAAACCAAGACTAGCAAAACTTCCACGAAGAAGAAACAAACTACAAAGGCTAGTCAGGAAAGTAAGTAGTTACTGAGTAGTGATTTAACTTCTCTCGCGAGTTACTATAATCTGGGTGACTGAAAAGACTGTAGTCAAAGCATTTTTTTATCTGGTGCTTACTTTTCACGGAATCTGGAAAACCTCTCTAGCTCTTCTCTCTCCTACTACAAGGAGAGAGACTTTGATTTTCCCCCTTCCTGCGTCGAGAGGAAGACTATAAGCACTTGTAACCATTGATTTTAAAGCAAAGTTATCGACTGTAATTAAACATTTAGCACGCTATCTACGAAAGAAACACATACGATGAGGATGAAGTGCGTCTTACTTAGGGTCTGCTGAATAACTATAAAACATTTATTTATCAATGCTTTGAGGCTATTTTTTTGGGAATTAATGTCAATCAGGTTCATAAATGAGACTAATCTCAACAACATGGCTGATTGAGAAGAATTTCAAACAGGGTTTGAGAGCGAACAACGAAACATCAGGTATTTCGAGGATTTCTTATCCCGAACTCAGGTTTATTACTTATTACTTATTACTTATTACTTATTACTTGCGCGTAGCGCTATAAATCCCCTTCTCATTTGACAATGCCAGTGTTTTTTCCTACACAGGGGACACACAAAGACCAAAGGTAATAACTGGCAGAGGCTCGAATGGGGATTGACATTACTCAGATTCAATGAGAGAAAATATAAATAGGATGTTTAGGCATTTTCCCTTTCCATTGCGTTGAGTTCCCTTTTGTTGAATCTCTAAATTCTCACGCCTGTCAAGCCTCAGTGGAGTTTCAATAATGGGAAAATAGTAAGTGGCAACACCAACTGCCCACAGCCATATCAGCAAAAAATCATTTAAGTAGGCAGAACTAGCAATGACTTGAGATTCTTCGTTTGTAACAATTTTGTTGGCTAAAAATTTGCAGTCAACTGGAAATTGCCTGTATACACAACTGGTCAATGACTCAAATTACCGACACAAGTCTGTTGTTGGTTGGGATGATTACTATTACTGATACCATACAGAACAAGCTTTTGTTGCTATGGATTGGTTCATGGTATTTCTCTTGCCTAGGTAAATGCCTACATACTCCTCACTTCCATAGTGGTGAGATATTGACATGGATAACTAGAGATGTTCCGGAAGCAAAACCGAGGAGGTGATGCTGCCAAAAGGCAGCCGTCCCAAGGACGAGGGCGAGATGGCGTATGGTATTACAAATTCAAGGATTACTGATCCTATTGTGACAAATATTAGTGGAATTGCTAAGCTATGAATGGGAGAAGAAGTTGAAAATTAACCAAAAGTGAAAATTTAGTTCAGTTTTTGTGGTTTCTGTATCGGCTGTTCTATGGATAACGAGAACAGAACTATTAACAGATAAGTTGTTGTTTGCCGGGAGTTAACAATTATTGATTAGCAAAGGCAATATATAGCCTGGAATGGGAGATATTTTTTTGTGCTTAAATTCTACTACCTTAGCTGGGTAATGGGTATCTTATAGGTGAAACTGCGATGAAAACAGTTGCAAATTTGATCTCCTCCATAATTATAGCTCTCTGGGTAGTAGCGATCGCTATCCTCTCAGTACAAAACTACACCCCTGTATCGTTGAAGTTTTTTACTTTCCGATCAATTCAGATACCCTTTGGGATTTTACTGGCTTTTGGTGCTGGTATAGGAATGGTTGGCATGACAGTAATACAACCCTTATGGAGTATTGGCAGTTCCAGACAGGGGAATAACATCTTAGACGATGATGCCGAATTTTTTGTTGATGAAGAAGACTTTTGATGCCTGATTAGGGGTAAATCACAGTGACAAGCATTTCCATTAATTTACCAGAAAATGTGTTTTCTGACATAGACAAACAACCAAATGAATTTGTTCAGGAAATGCGAATCGCAGCTGCTATCAAATGGTATGAGCTAGGTGCTGTATCACGCTTACAAGCAGCAGAAATTGCTGGTTTAAGTTGCTCTGAGTTTAGTGATGCAGTCTGCCGTTATCAAGTTTCTCCCTTAGCCGATGCAGCACAGGAGGAAATAAAAGCAGTTGATAGCCATCAACCAGAGTGTGATATCCAAACCAAATTATCTCTCCAGGAAATCGCTGCTTTACCCATAGAAGAACGTCATAAACTGCTGGTTCCTTTAATCGCTGCGACAGCAGAAGACTTCTTTAATGATCCTGAGTTGACGGAATTTTAGATTCTGGTAAGAAAATTAGGGGAATCAGCAAAACAGAGTAGGAGTCTGTCAATTTTCAATTGATGGGAAAAGGGAAATCGAAAAGCAGTGAAAAACTATCCATGAAGATAAACTGACAGGGTAGTAGTGCTAGATATTTATAATGTTGTCTCCAATCCAAACTCCTCAGAGGAAAAGCAGGCTAAGCAAATTGAGAGAAGCAACGATTTTCTGGTATCAAAGGTTAAAGACAGCTAGACGTGGGCAATGAGACGGATATGAGATGAACAATCCCAAACGTGGGGAAATTTGGCTGGTACAACTCGATCCCACTGTAGGGCAGGAACTCCGAAAAACTCGACCAGCTGTGGTAATTAATTCCGAATTGTTTGCCATGATTCCTATGCGGATTATTGTTCCTTTAACCAGTTGGCAAGAACAATTTCAGGAGCGTCCTTTCATGGTAGCTATTCATCGAAGTGAAGAAAATGGTTTAGCCCAGGATTCTGCGGGTAATTTGTTGCAAGTCCGCAGTATTTCATTGGAGCGTTTTGTGGCTCGTTTGGGGCAGGTTTCTCAAACGGTTTTGCAGGAATTATTAGCTGGTTTAGTGATTTGTGTAGATTATGAGTCGAAGTGAATAATTGCAATTCATGCAAAACAGAGTTGATTTGATAGCACTAAGTGCTAGGAAATAGGAAATAGGGAACAGCAGTTGTCAAAGGGTTTTATTATTTAAAAATGTCCGCGCCCAGTTAGGCATAGTGCTATATTGATACCAATTTCATTTATCTAGGCTACAGTTGTGAAAATTAATACAAAATATGATTTTATTCTTCACACATTATCTGTAGTTTGAATTCAGGAAATTGGTATTAGATTAATTTGGCCGTTGAATAAATTAGATTAAATCAGAAAAGTTAGTTTCTTAACCAAGAGATTCAAAAGACATAACATCAAATTCGCCTCCGCGCAGTACAGACTCAACTTGCTTTCCACACAATCGCTTACCTATTAATTCTTCTAAAGCTCCTTGAATTACACCAGCAGTGTAACTTAATTGTCTGGAAGAACCAAGCTCCTCTCCAGATGAACAGATAGTTTCATGGCAATAAACTTTAATAACATCCCCTTATTCAACAATTTTATCTATCACACATAGGCAAGTGCCATCTTTACCTAGTGCTTGCTTGAGAATAGTTGTTGCTTCTTCTAAAGAATTTTCTTTTCCAGTTAAGCTCAATTCCTGAGCTAATTTTTTCCCTCTAGTTCTACCTGCTGCAACTAAAGAAACGTGAGCAGTTTTTTCTCCTATAGCTTCTTCAAGACCTGTAATTACTACTTTGAAAAAAACGATGCTAGTAAAATCACCTAATTCTTTGCGGATTGTTTCAGCTACAGGTGAAGCAATAGTTATATTCATAATGTCTTGACTTCAAATTTCATACCATTTGTAGTCACGAATTTAACAATTTATGTATTTGGAAGATAACCGAATTACTACTCATTTTTGCCAATAAATGATGTAAAAATTCGCATATCATAACCTACATTCCGCATATAGAAGAAAAAATTTTCGGTATTTTTCAAATACTTGTATGGTAAGGCTTTTCGGCAATTAAGCTTGACAGTGTTCGCGCACCGGCTGATAACTAACACATTTTGAAACCCTTATATTTAGGAATCCGGTTTGAATATTGAAAAAAATTAGGTAGGGTGTAGGGTGCGTGACATTGCGAGAATCTTTGAGGGTCGCAATCATGTAACATTACGCACCAACCACCGCTTGTGACAATTGCGTAAGTCCTGAATAACACGCGATGTGCAACTTTATCTTCAGTTCCCTGCTTACAAAGGAGAGTTACAGCAGTTTTCATCTATTTGAACCACATCTTCATGTAGGGGTTTAGCAATGCTAAACCCCTACGGTGTGGTCTATTTACCTGAAAATCGCTGTAAGGAGGATAAATAGGGTCTGCTGAATAACTTTAAAACTCTTATATTGTAAGCACTTCAGGCTATTTTTGTCACCAAAAGTGCAAGAGGATAGGGGTATAAGGCTTAAAAATCTTGCATTGACAAGAAGATGGGCACCGAACTATTGCCTATTGCCTATTGCCTATTCCCTACCCCCACCAAAAGACTTTTATGCCTAACGGCACGCTCCGCGAACAGCAAGCCCTAAACTAAACATTAGCTTGTTGTCTTTGATACAGTGACCAATACAGACCTTTTTGAGACAACAACTCTGAGTGAGTACCCCTCTCAGCAATAATCCCCTTTTCTAGCACTAAAATTTGATCTGCACGTTTAAGGGGAGCAAAGCGGTGAGCAATCAAGAATACGGTACGTCCTTGAGAAATAGTTTGGAGATTCTGTAGTACCTGTTGTTCGGTTTCACTATCTAAGGCACTTGTGGCTTCATCCAAAATTAAAATTGGTGCAGATGAGAGAAATAACCGAGCTAGGGCAATACGTTGGCGTTGTCCACCTGATAAGGCTGTACCCCTTTCCCCCACATTTGTTTCATATCCACGGGGTAATTCACTAATAAAGTCATGGGCTACGGCAAGTCTGGCAGCTTCTACTACTTGTTCGGCACTAATATCGGCATTACCCAGGGTAATGTTATCTAATATGGAACCGTTGAATAAAAAGTCTTCTTGTAAAACCACCCCGATTTGTTGGCGCAGGGAGGCTAAGTCTGCACTCTTAATATCAAAACCATCAATCAAAATTCTGCCAGATTCTATTTGATATAAACGTTGTAATAATTTTGACAGGGTACTTTTCCCAGAACCGCTACGCCCGACAATTCCCACAAATTGCCCTGGAGCAGCTCGGAAAGAGATGCCCCTTAGTACTGGCTCAGTATGGGGACGGTAGCGAAAGAATACTTGCTCAAACACAACTTCTCCCTTGAGACAGGGCAATACCAAACCCGTGCCTGGTTCTGCTTCCGGGGCAACGTTGAGAATATCACCAATCCGGTCTACTGAAAGTAAGACTTGTTGTAAATTTTGCCACAACTGTACTAACCTTAACAGAGGACTAGTAACTCTTCCCGACAGCATTTGAAAGGCAACTAATTGACCTACCGTTAGCTGTTTATCTATAACTAATTTTGCCCCGAACCAGAGAATTAAGAGGGTGGAAAAATTGGTCAGGAAATCACCGATATTACTACTGATATTAGATGTAGTAGATGCTTTAAAGCCAGTACGGATAAATCTGGCAAATAACCCTTCCCAGCGATCGCGGGCGGCTGGTTCGGCGGCGTGTGCTTTGACTGAGTGGATGCCGGTAACTGTTTCTACCAGAAATGATTGGCTGTCAGCACTGCGGTTAAAGGTTTCGTTGAGCCAATTCCGTAAAATCGGTGTAGCAATTAGGGTCAGTGTGGCAAATAGTGGCAATACTGCCAATGCCACAAAGGTGAGGGGAATGTTGTAATAAAACATCAATGCCAGATACACCACCGCAAAGATGCTATCTAAAATCACTGTTAATGCTGTGCCGGTAAGGAACTGGCGGATTTTTTCTAATTCCTGAACCCTAGCCACAGTATCCCCTACCCTTCGCGCTTCAAAATAGGCTAGGGGTAAGCGCATCAGGTGGCGAAATAACTGTGCTGATAAGCTCAAGTCTAAGCGACGGGCGGTATGGGTAAAGATAAATAGGCGCAGAATCCCCAAAATCGCCTCAAAAATTGCCACAAACAAAAGAGCGATCGCCATGACATCAAGAGTCGGCAAACTCTCTTGTACCATGACTTTATCAATCACCACTTGGGTAATCAAGGGGGTGGTTAAACCCAACAGTTGCAAGGTAAAGGAAGCTAATAGCACTTCACTCAGTAATTTCTTATACTGCCACACTGCGGGCAAAAACCAACTGAGGCTAAATTTTTCTTGCTTTTGTAGGGGTTCTATTTGCCAGATTTTTCCATCCCAAGCTGCTTCTACCACGGACTGCGGCAACCTTTCACAACAGCTATTGGGATTGAGGGGATTAGCAATAATTAAGCGATCGCCCTGCAAACCATAAGCCACTACCCAATTATCACCTTGTTTTGCCATCCCTGACCATCTCAACAAGGCAGGAAATGACAGCTGCCGTAAATCCCCCCAACTAAGTTGTAATTTTCGCAACACAAACCCTAGATTTTCCGCCATTTCCACCAGTTGTTTGGGGCTTTGTCCACGGATTTGCCGTTGCACCCACTCCAGCTTGACGGGATTATCCAATTGTTGCGCCACCATTGTTAAACAAGCCGCAGCTGTATTCCAACTGGAAACAAAGGGATAACTAGGTGGGGAATGAGAACCATAGGAATAATCTTGTTGGCGATTCTCTGGTGGAGTTGGGCGAGAAATTACACCCGTGTTTGCCCCCTGGGAGACTGTAAGGCTAGAAGGTTCTGGAGCAAAATTCTCCGCCTCTGCCTCTATTTCCCTATTTTCTTCCCCTTCCCCTGGAGATTGCCAAAAATCCTCTATTTGGGGCGTAGACAATTCTGCCCATAACTCTGTATCCCAAACAACAACTACAACTTCAGTATTTGCAGCGATCGCTTTACAATTTGTGGGATAATTGTTTAAATCGCCAAACCAATCACCTGGTTGCAATCTAACTAAAGGTTTACCCTGAGTTTCTTCTCGCAGGCGAACCGATCCAGATACAATTAAGAACTGGCATCCTGTGGTTGTTGTAGGCCATATTTTGGCTCCCAAATTATATTTGAGTATTTGTAAATTGTCTTTTAAGAGTGATTTTTGGGCGACAGTTAGCCAAGATAATGGTGGTTGATTCCAAGGTAGAGATGCTAGCACCCTTATATGTAATGATTCGTCGTCACCTGCATTTATTTCATTTGCAGTTTGACCGTCAGTTTTTGAGTTTTCCCTGCTAGCCATTTCTCAAACAATTCATTTTGTAGTGCTTGCTTTAATTGAGTATCTTCTAAGGAAGCTGGCAGATATTGTTCTATGCGAAATAAACCATATTTACCATTAAGTTCTATTGGTCCGACTATTTTTCCTGGACTAGCAATATCAACTTCTGCTCTGAGGATATCTGGCATCTTTCCCCGGCTAATCGCTCCCATCATACCATTAACCATCCGGTCATCAGTTAATGAGTATTCCCGAGCCAGATATTCAAAGCTTGCTCCTTCTTCTATTTGAGTTTGCAGTTCTTCTGCTAATTCTTGGTTATCAACGATAATCCGTGACATTACCACTCTATCCAAAAATATTTTGCGTTCAATAAAATATTCTTGCAGTTTGGATTCGGCGATCGCTGATTTCAATTTTTCTAGCTGAAAACCAAAAGTAACTGATGCATGAAAGTTATTGTAATCTGTACCATTTTTTTCTAACCATTGGTGAAATTTATCTGGTTCTGTTAATTTATTTTGGAGACGAAAATCAATTATGGCCTGTTCTGTTACTACCGGGTTAATATCAATATCATTTCTTGCTTTTATTTCTTGCTCAATTATATATTGGCGGATAATATCACCAATGAATTGACCCAATTTTCCAGAAGTTTGCAGGTATTTTACTGCTGATTCTACAGAAATACTATGGCGATCGACTGTTAATATTGTCAATTCCGATGAAGTTTTCATAAAGCAAGGAGGTCACATAATGCTCAAAAAGTATATGACTACAATTCAAAAAAAATCGTATTTTAATTGACAATATTTATGGGAATGAGGAAAACTATTGTGCATACATGACATTCAATAAAGATACAACTTTACATCTTATGGGTATGTAGCTACATGATAATTACCCTCCACAACCAAGCTAATAAAATAGCAGCGAGAGCACCGATAGAAGTGTTAAAGATATTCACTACTTCATTAGTTAGCCATTGATACTGAGATTGTAGGGTCGCGCCAATGACACTTTCTAAATTGGTTGCAATAAATGCCGCTACAATGCACCAAATTATTCCCAATGAATCAATCAATCCTATTCCCCAGGCAAGTAAAGAGATAATTGTTGACGCGATCACTCCTGCTAAAGTTCCTTCTAAACTTACGGCTCCTTCTGTACCCCGGGCTACGGGCTGTAAGGTAGTAATCAAAAAAGTCCGTTTGCCATAAGCTTTACCCACTTCACTAGCGCAGGTATCGGCAAGTTTAGTACTAAAACTTGCCACATATGCCAATAACAATAGAGAACGGATAGTAAGAATGTGGGATGGAGAGATAGGAATAATCCCCCAATCAATTGTCCCTATACCCAAGGCACACAAAGCAGCTGTTAAAGCCGAACCCCAGACATTTTCTGGTCCCCTGATACCAGAGCGATTCTCTGCAATGCCAGCAGCTTCTTTTTCTGCCATGCCAATGCGCGTCACTGTAGAACCAACTAGAAAATAGAACATAACCACCACATAGCCTTGCCAACTAAGGGTTGTCCAAATCAGTACACCCAAGAACCAACCATGTATCAGTCCAACGGGAGTAAGTAGTTTTTTGGGGGAAATTACTGCCACAACTAGGAGGATGGTATTGATAGCGATACCTCCAAGGGGAGTTGCCCAAGGGTTCGCCATTTGCCAGGAATTTAAATTAGATAAAAAAGCTAACATCAGCTAAATTAATTTGAATATCAATAGAATAACTAATTTAATGGTCTGTACTTAGATAGGGATCGCCCCTCACACCATATAATTTTGACTTTTGTATGCGTGACTTCCGCACAGGAGTACTAGATTATCAAGTATCCACGATCGCCATGACTCATATTTGTGTTTTAGAACACAGGTAAATAATTTTGACGAGAGAATCCCTAAAGGGTACTCCTGCCCAGAAGCAAGCTATGTTAGTTACTTCAACCGGATGACACGGGGACGCGGGGACACGGGGACGCGGAGCGGGATGTGTACCAAGCCCCGTGTCCGGGGCGGTAAGCCCCAAGGGTCCTCCTCCCCCATCAAAATCTGAGATTTGATGGCTCCCGATTGGTGGGCACCTCAAGCCCCCACCACATCGGTGGAGGAGTGCGTCTCCCCCTCTCCGCGTCTCCGCGTCTCTTCTTGACGTCGGGGAAAGGGGATGGAATACTAACTCACCGCGACGACGATAGTCGCTCTGGGTAACACGAGTCTTGACCGTGGAACCAAATATACTTACCGATCGTCACTATAGAGCTAACATGAATTTTTGATGTTTTTTAGATAAAATCTTATACTTGTAAATAAATATTACAGAAGTAAAAAGCACAATAAGTTTGGATATGGATATGTACTTTCACTTACGAGCAATAAATGACTGAACAAGATTCGGAAAATATCCCATCTACATTGAGAGAATCAGGATTTAACACCCATCCCCAGATCAAAGTGCTTAAATGGATGAGCTTTGAGGTATTTCCGAACAGCTTCTGTGAATTCAGTGATATTTGCGATGGAGATTACTATAGGTCTATTGCTGCCAGGAGACAGGTAATTCCTGAATCTCTAGATTCGATTTATGAAGGAGGCAGCAATGAGATCAGCTTCGAGATTTTAGATGATTTGAGCAAGTATTCCATCTTCGACTGGAAGGGAACTTCATCCTTAAGGACTGGGTTTACAGATGCAGTAATTAATTTCACTCAATACATAGAGCCAATTATTCCTGCTTCTGGCGGTACGCAGGTTAACAATGGCAATAATTCATCCGTTACTCCTGCTAGTCCATCGGTAACGATAAACAATAACATCCGCACCATATACGGAACATTACAAGCAGATACTTTTACTTTAGAGTCTGGCTTCGCAAAAACCATCATCTCTGGTAATGGCAATGTTGACTTTGGTGAAGGTCCGCGAGATGTAATCGATCTTACTAATATTTCATCAACTACAGTTAGTTTTAACTACGCCAATACTCCAGGTGGTGGAGTTGTTTATGATGCAGGTAAGGGTATTAGTCTGTTTGATGTGATTACCTTGGAGGACGGCAGTCAAATTTATTTCCAAGGTGTTGATGCAATTAAATTTGCAGATACCACTATTGATTTATCAATAGTACCCAATGACCCCTTATTTGGGGAACAATGGAACCTACACATGATGGGGGTTCATAATGCTTGGCGGTTTACCACAGGTACTAATGAAATAGTTATAGGAGTTGAAGACACTGGTTTGGCGGTGGATGCTAATGGTAACGTGCATCCAGATGTACGCAATTCAATTCTTGATGCCAATAACTACGTTGCAGAACCTTCATATTTATCTCATGGTACATCTGCACAAAGTATTATTTCTGCCTACAGTAATAATGGATTAGGGATTAGTGGTATTAACTGGGAATCTTCCACCTATCAGGTGGATGTAGTTGGTGGAGATGGAGGAGATTTAAGTTTAGCCAATGCTACCCAGCAATTAATTAATCAGGCACAAGGTAAACCTTTAATTATCAACCTCAGTTTAACTGGCGGTGACTCAATCGAGCAATTGGTTGCCAACAATCCAGATAATGTTTTGTTCGTAATTGCCGCAGGGAATGATAATCAAGATAGCCTTGCTACTCCCGCCAATCTTGCCCAGGATTATGATAACGTAATTGCAGTGGGTGCTGTTT
Organism: Calothrix sp. MO_167.B12; assembly: GCA_030066045.1. GTDB lineage: Bacteria > Cyanobacteriota > Cyanobacteriia > Cyanobacteriales > Nostocaceae > Calothrix_A. Next base: position 32,748 of record JASJCJ010000030.1, on the reverse strand, counting down.
GGGGCGATCGCGATTGGTTTGCGAATCCGAAAACTCCGGGAGAACGGACATCCTATGCAGGTGGATGGGGTTCTAACTATGGAGATGGTTTAACTGGTGTAGCTGGCTCAGAAGTCCCCGCTGCTGCTGCTAATGCTAATCAATCTGGTGGTATTGATTTTGGCTACCATTACTATTCTGACGATCCGAATATAAATCCTTTCTTTGGGACTTCTGCGGCTACTCCCCAGGTATCAGGCATTGCTTCCTTGGTATGGAGTGCAAATCCTGGGTTAAAAGCTGGTGAGGTGAAAAATATTTTATCTAGTACTGCCTATGACTTGGGGGCACCGGGCTATGATACAGAGTATGGATTTGGTGTGTTTAATGCTGATGCCGCAGTCAGATCTGCGTTAGCTACTTCTAGAATTTAAGCAGGACAAAGTACAATTTATTACAACTATCTAGCTAATCTCCCATGAGCAAATCTCACAACTAAGGATTCCTATATATCTTACCTGTTAAGAGTTAAGAGTTAAGAGTTCCCTATTTTCAAGTTAGCCCCCCACGGTCAAATCCCACAACCAAGGATCTGAAAATGCTTTGTGACTAACTCCTCAAGGGCGCACGCAATGCGCCCCTACAAACTCCGCGCTTCTTAACTATTTTCAAGCTAGCCCTCATGTAGGTTTGTACGCAAACAAGCATGAAAATACCTCCCTCACTCCTTCACTCCCTCACTCCTTCACTCCCTATTTTCTATCTAGAGTACCAGCCTAACCCCAAGAAATTCCCGATACAATCAAAGTAACTCCAGAAAAGGTGACATTTATGGTAACCCAACTTGGCAAACCACAACCTTTGGGCGAACTGGTAATTTCTTGGGAAGCTTTACCAGAGGATTTTCAACTTGAGGATGAACCAGTGGAAAATACATCCCAGCCACTTTTAGCCGGTGCTTTGCGCGAAAGTTTAGAATTGGCTGGATTTATTCAACCTCAAATGCTGATGGCCTCAAATTTTGCTCTTTGTGCAACTTTAAATGGACAATTTATTGCCAAAGCTCCTGATTGGGTTTATGTCCCTAATGTCAAGCAAAACTCCGGGCAAACTTCAGGAGAACGTAAAAGCTATACACCCAATTTAGAAGGGGATATTCCGGCAATTGTCATGGAATTTCTTTCTGACACTGACGGAGGAGAATATTCAGTTAAGCGTTCTTATCCCCCTGGAAAATGGTTTTTCTATGAGCGAATCCTCCAAGTACCCGTTTATGTAATTTTTGATGCCAATGGGGGTTTATTGGAGTTTTACCAATTAGAAAACGAGCGGTATGAATTACAACAATCCAATGCTGATGGACTGCATTGGATTGATTCTATGGGTTTATATTTAGGGACTTGGCAAGGAACAAAAGAAGGGAGAACTGGTTACTGGCTGCGCTGGTGGGATGAAGGAGGTAATTTGTTGCCTTGGGCTGTGGAAAGTTTAGAACAGGAACGTCAACGGGCTGAACAGGAACGTCAACAAAAAGAAAAACTGATGGATTATTTGCGGCAGCAAGGCATCGATCCCAATAATTTACCTACTTAGATGATTTATGAAAATAATTTTACCAATGGCAAGGGCGCACGCAATGCGCCCCTACAGATAAAAATAATTTGGGCAAGGGTGCACGCAATGCGCCCCTACAATAGATCTGCCATAGGACAAATATTCTCATCACATCCGTAGTTCGGTTCTGGAAATCTTCTTAAAGATACCCTAATATCTAATCAAATGTTATTAATTATACATCTACAATTCATCATCCATTTCTAAATCTTCATCTGTCAATGTTTGCTGGGGAATAGCGGCAATAATTGCATCAATCACTTTTGCCACTGGCAAAATCTCAATATCTAACTCAGGAAATTTTTGTCCCTTGGGTACAATGGCTCGTTTAAATCCTAGTTTTGCTGCTTCTTTTAACCGTAATTCCATTTGGGATACGGAACGCACTTGTCCCCCCAATCCTACTTCTCCTATCAATACTGTACCAGGATCGACTATGCGATCGCGAAAACTTGCCACCACAGCAATTGCCACCCCCAAGTCTACTGCTGGTTCTTCCACATTTAATCCCCCAGCGGAAGCAACGTAAGAATCCAACTTGGACATGGGTATGCCCACCCGCTTTTCCAATACGGCCAAAATTTGCACTAAGCGGTTATAATCTACCCCCGTGGTGGAACGTCGAGGAGAAGCATAACTAGTGGGACTTACCAAAGCCTGTAACTCTACCACAATAGGGCGAGTCCCTTCACAAGCCACCACAATTGCCGTCCCCGGAGCAGGTTCATCACGGTTGCCTAAAAATAATTCACTGGGGTTAGGTACTTCCCGCAATCCATGTTCCACCATCTCAAAGATACCGATTTCGTGGGTAGCTCCAAAACGATTTTTGACTGTCCGTAATAACCGATGAGAAGCAAAGCGATCGCCTTCAAAATATAACACCGTATCGACTAAGTGTTCCAAAACCTTCGGTCCAGCGATCGCCCCCTCTTTAGTAACATGACCGACAATCAACATGGTAATATCTTCATGCTTTGCCACCTTCATCAAAGCCGCAGTACATTCCCTCACCTGGGCTACAGAACCGGGGGCAGATGTCAAATTAGGAAAGAAAATCGTCTGAATACTGTCAATTACCGTTAAATTTGGTCGTAGAGATTCCATTTCCTTCAGAATCTCTTCTAAATTAGTTTCTGGCAAGACATATAAGTCTGACGATTTTGTATCTGTGGTTGCTGATTTTATTGGTGGTACAGTAGTTTCTGATACTGGAGCCGGATTTGTCCCATTACCTTCCTCAGAGGATAATTTGGTTACTCCTAACCGCGATGCCCTTAACTTAACCTGCTGTCCCGATTCTTCTCCGGAAACGTACAGAATACGGTATTGTTGTGCCAGTTGATTGGATACTTGTAGCAATAAAGTAGATTTACCAATGCCAGGATCGCCGCCAATTAACACCATCGAACCAGGCACCACTCCACCCCCAAGCACCCGATCCAATTCTCCATACCCAGAAGTCCATCGCAGTAATTGGCGATCGCTAATTTGATCGAATCTAACCGATGCCCTGGGTTTAGCTGGTTTCTGAGTAGATTTACCAAGTCCCTGTTGGGATTGCCAACCACTCACCATCCCAGTAGGCAAGTCTGTAGCTGAGTGGATCACAACTTGCTCTTCTAAACTATTGTAAGTACCGCATGATGGACATTTCCCAAACCATTGGGCGGATTCTGCACCACATTCATTACAAACGTAATATGTTTTTGGCTTTGCCATTCTTAAATCTTATTCAATATTCTTAATTATTCCTTAATTTTTGTGAGAAGCAAAAGTCTAATAATAGTAATAGTTGTGGCGTTTTTTTATTGTATTAATGGAATGATATCTTAATATTATGATATTAAAAATTTATCATGATAAATTTTAGTTAAGGAGCATTGAGAAATTTGGAAAGTCATAAAGAAAAAATTCTGGTGGTAGATGACGAAGCCAGTATTCGCCGCATTTTAGAAACGCGCCTATCCATGATTGGTTACGATGTAGTGACTGCTGGGGATGGGGAAGAAGCTTTGGATACATTCCACCAAGCTGAGCCGGATCTCGTAGTTTTAGATGTGATGATGCCCAAGCTAGATGGTTATGGGGTTTGTCAAGAATTACGTAAGGAGTCAGATGTCCCCATTATTATGCTTACTGCTTTAGGGGATGTTGCTGATCGGATTACGGGCTTAGAGTTGGGGGCTGATGACTATGTAGTCAAGCCATTTTCCCCCAAAGAATTAGAGGCTCGTATTCGTTCTGTGTTAAGGCGTGTGGATAAAATTGGAGCTTCTGGGATTCCCAGTTCCGGCGTGATTCACATTGCTAATATCAAAATTGATACCAACAAGCGTCAAGTTTACAAAGGTGACGAACGAATTCGCTTAACTGGCATGGAATTCAGCTTACTAGAATTGCTAGTCAGTCGCTCTGGAGAAGCTTTTTCTCGTTCGGAAATTTTACAGGAGGTATGGGGATATACTCCAGAACGTCACGTAGATACTCGTGTTGTTGATGTTCATATATCTCGACTACGGGCAAAGCTAGAAGACGATCCTAGTAATCCAGAATTAATTCTCACTGCTAGGGGTACGGGGTATCTTTTTCAGCGAATTATTGAACCAGGAGAGGAATGAAGGAGTGAAAGAGTGAAAGAGTGAAAGAGGGAAGGAATGTACTCTGCAGGACTCATAACTTATACTCAGAATTTATTCATACTCACTCACTTATTGCTTTTGTAAAATATGGCTCAACCCGATCCCAATCAAGTTCTACGTCGTTTACCCATCGTTGTTGGTAGCTTAGGTGCTTTACTTTTGCTAGTGAATCGCTTTTTTACACCAGAACTCACCAATTCTCAAGCGCGAGGGGATGTATTGGGTGTTGTGTTAAGTGCAGTATTAATCTTGACAGGCTTAATTTGGCAGCAAGTACAACCAAGAACCCCCGATACCGTAGAACTAATTGGCGAAGAAGGTTTTGATATGTCCCCAGATTTACCGCAGGCGGTGAAAACAGAATTGGCTTGGGCATCCCATTTGCTACTTACTAATACGGTAACGCGATCGCTATTAGTTGTAGTTCAAGGTAAAGTTTTGTTACGTCGCGGCATTCTGGGGAAAAACTCTGAGGTTAAACCCGGAAAAATATTACAAAGGGTAGTAGAAAATCAAAAGCCTGTTTATTTAGTGGATTTAAAAGTTTATCCCGGCAGAGTAGAATTTGATTATTTACCAGAGAATACCCAAGGAGTTATTTGTCAACCAATTGGGGATAAAGGTATATTGATTTTAGGGGCAAATGCTCCCCGCAGTTATACAAAGCAAGACGAAAAATGGATTGCCGGGATCGCTGATAAACTAGCTGTTACCCTCAATCTAGCGGACAGTAGTTCACAAAAGTAGATCGCTACAGATATATGCAAATTATTTATTGGCTACTTGTTGCTTTAATGGTTGTAGGTATCATTGGCTCAGTGATTCCTGCTCTTCCTGGCGCGAGTTTAATTTTGATTGCAATTATCATTTGGGGATTTGTTAAAGGTTCTTTTGCTGCAATTAGCATTCCTTTGATTGTTACATCAATAGTTTTATTGTTGAGTATAGGAGTGGATTTTTTAGCTGGTTACTTGGGTGCGAAAAAAGCTGGTGCTAGTAAGTGGGGACAAATCGGTGCTTTTGTTGGCTTAATATTGGGTTTTTTGGGATTTTTACCCGCTCTACCTTTTGGTGGTCCCCTGTTAGGAATGTTGCTAGGACCATTGGTAGGAGCAATAATTGCTGAATACATTTATCGCCGTCAATTGAAGGTAGCATTTAAGGCTGGTGTTGGTATTATTGTCGGTACGGTTGTTGGCAATATTATTCAAGGATTATTAGCGATCGCTGCTGTAATTGTATTTTTAGTCACTACCTGGCCCCAAGTATTTACGGCTTAGCTGAAATAGTAAGAAACTTCTCCCCTAATTGCTCTTTTCAGCATAGGTGCCTCCTAGCTTGAAAATAGGGAGTGAAGGAGTGAAGGAGTGAAGGAGTGAAGGAGTAGGGGCGGGGTTTCCCCGCCCAGAGTGAAGGGATTATTTTCATGTTTGGTTGTGTACAAATAGTCCATGTAGATGCGCGAAATGCGGCTTTGACAAGACTGGGGCTGACTTGCAACTAGGGGAAGGGTAAGGCTACTTAATCCTTGGTCGTGTTGACGCAGCCTGCCCTCTGGACTTCAAAATTTTTTTCATCGGCACTGCTTTCGTCAATTTCAATCCCACCATAGGTATAGATATAATCACCATACTGAAAATGACATTTTCCCATTGCCAATCCCTACCAGTTTGATTTGATAGCACAGCTTCTAAAATAATTGGCGGTAATAATATCAATATTGGCATTACCAAACTATAAAATATGATTCTTGGGCGAACAATTTTTGTGAATAATGCTAATATTATTCCAAAAATTATAAACGTTAAAATGTAATAAAAGCCATTATAAATGAATTGATAAGAGCCATTTAAATATAGATCCCAACCGTTACCAAGAAAGCCCAAAAAGTTGCAAAAAGCAAAACCGGGATAGAAATTTAAGGCATATACATTACTGAGGCTATCTATATAAAATTTGATCGTAGAGCCATTGTAGGTAATGATGAGACGATGACTTTGATTATTAGTAAAAAAACCTGGGATCATCAGTTGTGGTTTACTGCCATTGTCTCCCGTAATTGGCAATCGCAGCCTAAAAGCTAGATCGGCTCCGTCCTGTGACAAAGTAAAATTACGTTTGTGAGCGTCTTGAGACAATGAAATAATTCTAGCTGGTCCTGTTTGAGGCGTTTGTGCTGTAGCGAATGTGGTACTGAGAGTAAATTGGGAGTGACGGCGAATTTTTTCGGTGATGGAGGTGGCTGGAGATGAAGTTTTTAGCCAGCGATTGCCAGATAAAAAAACACCCTTACTATCTTCAGTTGTTCCAGCTTTTCCTTGCCAAGATAACTGGGGTGAATTTCCAGTAATATCCATCAAATTATCTTTGCCTGTAAATTGATAAGCAGTTATCAAAGCAGGATTTTTAACCGACAATAATCTGTTTTGGTCAAAGGCATTTGCTACCTCCGTTTGTGAGATAGCTCGATCTGCAATCGCTAAGGATGAAATAGAACCTCGCCAAGGTCTATCTCCCGTGGCTTCATTCCCCAGTTGCAAAGAAAACTGAGTATCCCAATTACTCAAACTAGTGTTAAATGGTAAACTCACAGCGATCGCTAAACATAATCCTGTGTAGGCGATCGCAGTTATTGTCAAATTTCTGACAGATAGTGAATTCCGAATTTTTTCTATCAACCGCCAAGCAGAATTGGTAATTTTATATTTCCATAAGTGAAAGCACAGAAATCCAACTAATCCACCTATACTATTATTAACGATATCTGCTATTGTTGAAGCCCTAGAAGGTAGTAATATTTGCAGCATTTCTACTGTAAAAGATAAACTAGCACTGGCTATAAAAATTATTAAGATTATTCCAACAATACTCGCTCTATACTTATTGATTAATGTACTTAAACCAAAACCAAAAGGGATGAATAATAAAACATTATTTACAGCATCAGTAAAATTAGTTGGATGACGAAATGCATGGCTTAAATCGGTAATTTCATAAGCCAGGTTTCGGGAAAAGTTAAAAGGAAATAAAGTAGCAATTACTATTGTCGCCACACTAAAAATGAATATAAATGGAGACCATTTATCAAAAAGATTATACAACTTATGTGTTGATATCCTGCTCATTTTTTGTCCTGTTTTCATAATTTATTGACAACCAATAAATTTAACTACTATGGTTGATTATAACGAACTTGTATTAGATTTTAAATTATCAGTATGAAGATAATTTACTCACTATATAATCAGTATATAAAAATTTATTTTTAATATCTGAGTTTGGGATAAAAGAAGGGGCAAGTAGTCAACTGAAAAGAACCTTAAATCCAGCACCTGCCCTATGTTTAGTTTAGATGCATCCCAACTTTCATGTAGACGATCTCTGTGATAAATTTGAAGTTCAATGGCACAAAAACCGACTAAAACATGGAGCCATACAAGGAATTAGGGCAAAAGTTAATGTTCTCTCTGGAATCCCTTGATTATCTGTCATCAGTCAAATTATTCATCTTTTGCTCTTAATTTTAACTCCTAACACCGAACTGAGGTTTCTAATATATTTCACAACCAAATATAGTAATTTGCATCTATATATTGAACTGATGATAATTTGATTAGCAATACTGTTATTTCCCAAATATTAGTGTTTAATTATACTTCTACATATATCTTAAATTTAATTAAATAATTGCCAAAATTTACCTACTTTATCATCTCTTCATTAAATCTTGACATCAGATTCAATGAAAATAACCACAGACAAGTTGAGTGAAACCGTGGGATCGCGATTGATATTGGAACAGCTTAAACCAAGTCTATTTTGCAACCCATAGTTTTTTCTTGATTGGTTTTTATCCTTAAATCTGATCTTGCTGTTACCTGTTACCAGTTAAGCATTCCCTGCCTTTGGGAATGCTCCAGTTCTAGAGTTGGACGAGGTCTAATTTCAAAAAAAATCAGGAATTAACTGATTAGGGGTAATTAACCTTGCTATATAATACAGAACAAACGTGATAGTGAGGATGTAGAAGCTATGCGTGATGATTTACAGGGTTTAGAGATTAATCCACAGGAATTACGATATCTTACCAATTTACCTGTTAAATATGAGCTACCAAAAATCACAAAGAGTTTTCAAAAAAAAGCTAGGCAGTGGATGATTAAACTTAAAGGCTCAGAGGGTCCCACTGCTATATTCTTGGGGTTATCTTTATGTGTTGTCACCTACTTATTTTTTGAACTAATAATTAATTTATTGGCTATGTGGTTGCCTCTACCTCCAATACCATCATGGATGTTACTAATATTATCTGCTTGTTTCTTTTTTTATGGGACTAAATTACTTTTGTATTTACTATGGAAGCATAGACAAAAAATTCTAAATGTCAATATGACTACTTCCTTAGAAACTTTGTTAAGGGATGTAGACAGATATAATGCTGTCATAAAATCAATTGATATTAATGACCAGATAGAAGCGGCAGGTAATACAGAAGTGATGATTCAAAATAGGGAGAAAGTTATTGAAGCCTTACAAATGACGAGGATCGAGCTGGTGAGGGCATTAAAAACAGAAAAAATTCTCAGAGAAAATAAAAAGTTTATTATTAATAATAGTGAGTTATTTACAGATAACTTAACCAACCTAACAGCAACATATGTAGCAGAAAAAGCTAGCGAGCATGGACGATTTCTCAATGAAGCATTACGGATTACCCTCGAAGTCCAAGATGAAATGAAAAAATTACAAAGCCAGCGTTAAATTTAGTCCTACGATATCTGGCTGGGTGATAATTATTACCCTATACTCCCTTTCCTGCAGCTGATATAGTCCCTCTCATCAGGATTACTCCTGGTAAAGCTAAAAATAAGTCTTGTAATATTTGACTGTATTTTTAGCGACTATACGTAATTTCAGATTAGGATTTAATTTAATATAAAAAATTGTACATCAAAACTCAGAGCAGGCTGATACCAAAGAAATTATGAATTGGCAAGAGATATCTGGTAACTGGGTGATTTTACCCCGCAATCCCATTGGCATCGTCCATTTTTTGGGAGGTGCATTTGTTGGTTCCGCACCTCATGTTACCTATCGACTGTTACTAGAATATCTTGCGGCTAAGGGTTTTGTTGTCATTGCGACTTCATTTGTAAATAGCCTAGATCATGTTGCGATCGCCGAGCAAGTCCTGCTTAACTTTGAAAGGGCGCTGGTACGCTTAGAAGAAAAATCCATCATTGGTAAAGGCTATCTCCCCATTTACGGCGTTGGACACAGCATGGGTTGTAAACTACACTTACTCATTGGCAGTCTTTTTCCCGTAAATAGAGCGGGTAATATTTTGCTCTCATTCAATAACTATGCCGCCAGGGATGCTATCCCCCTGGTAGAACAATTAAACTCTACACTGGAGATTGAATTTACCCCCACTCCCCACCAAACAAATAAACTGGTACAAGAAAACTACAATGTCCGTCGCAACTTATTGATAAAATTTAGCAATGACACCATCGATCAGTCAGCCACTTTAAAGAAAATATTACAAAAACGTTTTCCAGGGATGATAACAACACAAACATTATCAGGTAATCATCTCACACCCATTGGTCAAGATGTAAGCTGGAAACCGGGCAGAGAATTTAATCCTTTAGACGCTATAGGTCAGTGGTTTAAGCAAGAAGTATATCGAGATTTAAATCAATTAAAATCTACCATGATTTTGTGGTTAAATCCACTTTCGGGGTTATAAAGGGAGGGCATATAAAATGAAAGACAAAATACAATTGGACATGGAATAATAAATAAAAGAATAATTGATTGCAACAGCTCATCAGTCATATTTATTTATTTATGTTAAATTGCTTATTTTTATGTTTAAAATTCTAGTCATTGATGATGATAAGGCAGTACAGATACTGCTGAAAAGAATGCTGGAAAAAGAGGGATATGAAGTAATTGCTGTCAGTAATGGTAAAGATGGCATAGAAAAGGCAATTACTTGTCAGCCAGCAATGATTATTTGTGATTGGGTGATGCCGGGATTAACTGGTATTGATGTATGTCGTTATATTAAAAATTTTCCCGATCTGTCTACCACATTTTTTATTTTGTTAACATCTCTCGATTCCATTGCAGATCGGGTCAAGGGATTGGATGCTGGTGCTGATGATTTTATCGCTAAACCCATAGAAAAAAACGAGTTACGGGCTAGAGTAAGAGCTGGATTGCGTTTACATCAATTAAGCCAGGATTTACAAAATCAAAAGAAACTTTTAGAAGCAGAATTGGCAGAAGCAGCAGATTACGTACTATCTTTGCTTCCTGCACCAATGACATCTCCATTGAATATTGATTTTCGGTTTATTCCCTCCCGACAGTTGGGTGGTGACTGTTTTGATTACTACTGGCTAGACTCAGAATATTTAGCTATTTATCTTCTAGATACTGCGGGACATGGATTGAGAGCTACTCTTCTGGCCGTTTCTGTCCTCAATTTATTGCGATCGCGGGCATTAAAAGGGTTAAATTATTATCAACCCAGTGAGGTGTTAACAGCCCTGAATGAAACTTTTCCCATGAATTATCAAAATGATAAATATTTCACTATTTGGTATGGGGTTTATAATTTATCTCAACAAAAATTAATTTATGCCAGTGCAGGTCATCCGCCAGCAATATTAGTTTCTGAGAATGGGAATTCTCTGGCTGTAAATCAATTAAGAACTCCCGGTATGCCCATTGGTATGTTCTCTGGGGCAAAATATACTGATGCTATCTGTAAAGTGGAAAAAGATAGCAGTCTATATATTTTTAGTGATGGCGCTTATGAAATTACCAAATCTGATGGAAATATTTGGGGATTAGATGCTTTTATTCAGACCCTAGTTACCGTATCCAAAGATTATAATTGCCAACTAGAACAAATTATTAAGTTTTTAATTAATTACAACTTGCAATCATCTTTTGAAGACGATTTATCTATCCTCAGAATGCAATTTAGTTAAGTGTGGGAAAACACCGATTGATGAAATTCTTCTTGATTGGCAAATATTGTAAATACCTTATCCATACCAGTCAGATCGAACAGTATTTTGATCTGTTGATTTACAGAGCACATCAATAGTTGGCTATCAACTGCTCGCGAGGCTTTAAATGATAAGACCAAAGCTCCCAATCCAGAACTATCCATAAAGGTCACATCTTGAAAATCTACCAAAATTATTTTGACACCATTCTTAATCAATTCAGTAATTTGCGATCGCAACTCTTGTGATGTAGTAGCATCTAAACTTCCACTTGGTTTAATAATTTTTATTTGATGTTGATCCATAAATAATATTCATCATTATTCAACTGGGCTTTTCCCAAAGACAATCATTATACGATTGTCATGATTATTGCCTATGGCTGGGAGCAAAAATCAGCATAAACTCTGATTGACTCAAGAGCTACGGTAACAGATTTACTAAATAGGATATCGAAACAGTAGTCCCAATGCAACATCACTAGGTCATATCTAGTTATAAATGTATCATCGTCATGGAATTTTGGATTTTTATCCAGGGGAAATAATTCAAGATGGTGGGGAATAGACAGGACTTACCTTAGCTCGATAGATTAATTTATTGCCTTGTCGGTAACCAGTGTAACGCACCTTTACGAGTTCTCCCGGAGCTAAATTACCAGACATTAATTGATGTTCTTGGGGATTATATGGTATTTCTGCACCCACAGGAGCGATCGCTTCCATTTCCCAAGTTTGTAATAGCTTTTCTAAGGGCTTTTGTACCAGAGGGATGATTTTGAATGCTGGGAGCTGAGGATTCTCCTGAGCCTTATGTGCGGCTGTGGGGAATTGTAAAAGTAAAGATTCCAGCAATTGTAACATGGATTGCTGGAACTCTTGTTGTAATAATTCTTGCTGTTGTACCAGTTGTTGTTGCGATCGCTGGTACTCTGTTTGTAAATCTGCTATCTGTTGGCATAATTCTGGGTTGGCTGATTTTATATCACTTTTCAGCTCCACTTCAGAAAAATTACTTACAAACTCACTCAATGGCATATTTAATGTTGCAGATAGTTTTAGTAACACATCTAGGCGCATTTGCTCAATTTCTCCCCGTCGCAAGCGTAAAATTTGACGTTCGGAGATACCAGATACACGGCTCAGTTCTCTAAAACTTGCAACACCCACTTGTTGCATTAACTCCTGTAGCCTTTGAGTGAAATTAGTTTTGGACATTTTTTTGGTAAATGGAAAATTTGGAGAACAGGGGAAGTAGAGGGAGTGTGGGAAGTGTGGGAAGTGTGGGAAGTGTGGGAAGTGTGGGAAGTGTGGGAAGTGTGAGAAGTGTGGGGAGTGTGGGGAGTGTGGGAAGTGTGGGGAGTGTGGGAAGTGTGGGAAGTGTGGGGAGCGTGGGGAGTGTGGGGAGAAATATTATTTATTTCTGGCATTGCTGATTGAAAGTATGAATGTGTCTCACGCTCCAGGCGCAAAGACGCAAAGAATCGTTGTTTAATCATGCCAAAAATTCAACCGGATGACACGGGGACGCGGGGACACGGGGACGCGGAGCGCTCTGTGTCCCAAGCCCCGTGTCCGGGGCGGTAAGCCCCAAGGGTCAACAGTCCCCCATCAAAATCTGCGATTTGATGGCTCCCGATTGGTGGGCACCTCAAGCCCCCACCACATCGGTGTCTCCGCGTCTCCCCCTCTCCGCGTCTCCGCGTCTCTTCTTGACATTCATACTCCGATTCAGCAACGCCTTATTTCTTTTATTCCCTCCATCACTCCTTCCCTCCATCACTCCATCACTCTTTCACTCCTTCACTCCTTCCCTCCATCACTCCATCACTCCTACCCTGCGGGTGTGATGGTGAGAGTGTCAATCTTCCAGCAAACTCCTCAGCATCCAAGCATTTTTTTCATGTATTTGCATTCGCTGAGTTAATAAGTCTGCTGTAGGTTCGTCATTGACTTTTTCCACTACAGGAAAGATGGAACGAGCGGTTCTCACTACGGCTTCTTGTCCTTCCACCAATAAACGGATCATTTCCTTAGCTTTGGGAACTCCTAAAGTTTCCTCTATAGAAGTGAGTTCGGCGTATTCGCTATATGTTCCTGGTGCAGGATAGCCTAATGCTCGAATACGTTCTGCAACTAAGTCTACGGCTAAGGCTAACTCTGTATACTGGGTTTCAAACATTAAATGCAATGTTTGGAACATTGGTCCGGTTACGTTCCAATGGAAATTGTGGGTTTTCAGATACAAAGTATAAGTGTCAGCTAACAAACGAGATAGCCCTTCAGCAATTTGCATACGACTAGCTTCGTCAATGCCGATGTTCACTGGTAGAGATGCTCCTGTCTGAGTTGCCATAATCTACTCCTAATTGGTTGTCGATCACAAATAAATAATTACTATTAACCACTACGCTAAGTGCATTTTTAATACACTCCGGGGTGCTTTCCTAATTTTGGCTAGAATGGTTTCTTGCCCTAAACGCTGACAAGCTTCATAGCGGTGACACCCAGAAAATCCGTAGTATTGTCCATCTACTTCTAAAACATCTATGGGTTCTTGTTGCCCAATTTCCCGAATTGATTCCATTAAGGCTTGTACCTTGTCCGGATCGTTTTGCCTTGGCAAGGGTCGCCGAATTTGGTGCAATGGAATTTTTTCTACCCTGACCATAACAGCTTTCCCCTAAATAATAGTGTTCTGTTCTGTAAAGTTTAGATAAGCCTAGACTTGTTAAAAATTACTTCCTCTTATCTAGATAAATCATAGTCGTTATGAGTTTATTTTGCAAGTATTTGGAAAAAATACAATGCTATTATGGGGTAACAAACGCCACACCTAAGGTGCAGCAATATTTTGCACTGTTAGTAGAAAGTATTTTCATGAATATCTCGTTCTGGTCTTTTTCTGGTACTGCGATCCGCCAAGGATGTCAAGCTTCGCTGATTGCAATTTTTTGTTGGCTGGGGTTCGCGGGGACACCAAGTCTAGGGGCAAAACAAGCGGATGTGAAGTTGAAGATTGGTATAGTACAGCGATTTGGCAGTCAACCAAAGGATGTATTACAACTGCAACCAGCTCAGGGCGATCGCTTGCAGTTACAATTTAAGCAAGGTAATGGGCGACGCAAATTAGTTACGGCTAATCCGGTGAAGCTAGAAATTGGGATGCAGGCTTTATCCCAACCAGTATTAGACGAAAGGGTGGTGTTGGGTACTTTTCGTACCTTTGAAACTGCTGAGGATAGTGCTAAAAGATGGCGGAACCAAGGAATTGAGGTAGAAATTGCCCAACCGGAACGCTGGCAAGTGTGGGCAAAAAGGGATGTTTACAATACTCCTTTGCTCAGGCGGTTATTACTGGAAAGTGCCCAAGCTGGTGGTCAAAAAACAGCATATATAGATAGCAAGATTTTAAAACAAGTACCCGTAGTCAGTTGGGTTGTAGATGGTTATCGTTACAGCCGTAATCGCTTAAAAATTAGTAGTGGCAAAAATTTAATTGTCGTCAGGCGGGGTCAGAATTCAAAAAATTCTCGTAGTTATGGTGGTAGTTTGGCAATTCAACCGAATGCCTATGGTAACTACACCTTAGTAAATAATGTCCCCCTAGAAACCTATTTGCGGGGGGTTGTGCCCTATGAAATCGGCACTAATGCCCCCATGCCATCCCTAGAAGCACAGACCATTATTGCCCGGACTTATGCTCTGAGGAATTTACGGAGATTTGAGGTAGACGAGTATGAATTATGTGCAGATACCCACTGTCAAGTTTACTACGGACTAGATGGAACCTCTAGCACTACAGATCAAGCGATCGCTGCGACTAAGGGTATGGTACTAACCTATGAAAATCAATTAGTAGATGCCTTATATTCTTCTACCACTGGGGGAGTGACTGCTGCTTTTAGCGATGTGTGGGATGGAGAAAACCGACCTTACTTGCAGCCGGTGGTAGATACCCCTAGTAATATTTGGAACTTATCCGCCAATAGTTTATCCTCGGAAACCAACTTCCGGCAATTTATCAGTCTCAAAAAAGGCTTCAATGAAAGCGAGTGGAGTATGTTTCGCTGGCGTAGGGAAAGCACGGTAGAAAATATTACTAAGGGACTGCAAAAATTTATGAGGGTAAAAAACAGTCCCTACGCCAAATTTAAGAAACTGCAAGGAATGCAGGTTGTTGAACGCAGCAAAGGAGGGCGCATTCTCAAACTAGCAGTCAAAACCGACATTGGTACTTTTTATTTACACAAAGATGAAGTTCGCAGTGCCTTTTTTGCTCCCAAGAGTACTTTGTTTTATTTACAAGCCCTCAACAAAGGTAAACCTGGACTCTGGGGATATGCTTTTATTGGTGGTGGATTGGGACATGGAGTCGGGTTGAGTCAAACTGGAGCGCAAAATCTAGCCAAATTAGGTTGGTCTAGCGATCGGATTCTCCAGTTTTATTATCCCGGTACTGAAATTAAGTCACTAAGTCAGATCCAGTAACCGTAAAATTAAGTTAAGGCAGGAACCAATATTTCATGTTCCTGCTTTAAACTAAATCATAGATATGATATGTACTTTTTGCTAAATCTTTGTTTTAGCAGACTCGAGCAGAACGAGCAGAAAATATTTATGCAAAATTCTGTCTCAACCTCTTTCTCTATGCACCGAATGCCAAACTCTTGCTGACTCTGACAAGAGATTGGTTTCAGGTGCGAGAAAATTTCTAGTAGAGTGCTTCCTCTTGGTGGGTTTGGATGGTGCAATCAGAGGTTGGATAAGCAACACAAGTTAATACATATCCAGCTTCGATTTGGTCATCATCCAAGAAAGATTGGTCGGATTGGTCAATGCTACCAGCCGTAATTTTACCAGCACAAGTAGAGCAAGCACCTGCACGGCAGGAGTAAGGTAAATCAATACCCTGTTCCTCAGCTTCATCTAAGATATATTTATCATCAGAACATTCAATAGTTGTGTTTAAACCTTCGTCTTCGTTGATGAGTGTTACTTTGTAAGTTGCCATTATTTTCCTCTCTTCAATGCCAACGGCAATATAAGTGATCGTCAAGCGCTGATCGCAGTATCTCTAATAAATGGAATCGCGATCCAAATTTGCTTCAATTCTGATACTACGAGAAAAATAGCAGGATGCAACTAGGTAAATCCCTCTGATCCGCCACGGATTAGTAATGAAATTTAGTTCCCGAATATAGATAAGTTTTATTTATTTAAAAAAAGCGGTAAATTCCCATATCATCAAAAAATATTATCGATGTGTTTGGGAAAACCTATTTTGCCAATCAATCGTCTCGTTTCATTCTTACCATTAGAAAAGTTGATAGTTTAAAGATTAGGAGTTGTAATTCTTCACTCCCTCACTTCCTTATTCTAAATACTAGTACTTATGTATACATTTACAGCATCAAGAATTAGGGTGGGTTTAGTAGGTACTGGATATGCAGCAAAAACGAGGGCAAAAGCATTACACAGTGATGAAATCGCGCCTCAGGCTCAACTAGTTGCTGTTTGCGGTCATTCTCCAGAAAGAACTGTGAACTTTGCCCAAGAGTTTAATTGTCAAGTGATAGTTACTTGGAAAGAGTTAGTTAACCGAGAAGACATCGATCTAGTAATCATTTCTACCATCAATCGAGAACATGGAGCGATCGCCAAAGCGGCAATTTCTAGTGGAAAACACGTAGTAGTTGAGTATCCTCTAGCATTGGATGTGGCGGAAGCTGAGGAAATTATTGCCCTGGCAAAAATACAAAAGAAACTCCTCCATGTCGAACATATTGAAATACTGGGGGGAGTACATCAAGCTTTAAAACGACATTTGCCCGATATAGGTCAACTTTTTTATGTCTGCTACAGCACCATCAAACCTGAACTACCAGCACCCCGTAAATGGAGTTACCACCACCAAATGTTTGGTTTTCCCTTAATGGCCGCTCTTTCCCGCGTCCATCGTCTGGTGGATTTATTTAGTCCAGTTTTGACAGTTAATTGTCACAACCGATTTTGGCAGACAGATGGTGAATATTTCCAAGGTTGTATATGTAGTGCTCAATTACAATTTCAGAGTGGATTGTTGGGGCAAATTACCTATGCTAAAGGAGAAACCCTATGGCACCGCGAACGCAGATTTGAAGTGCATGGCTCCAAAGGGGGAATTATCATCAATGGCGAACAAGGAGTATTAGTAAGAGCAGGAGAAAGTATACCGATGAACATTGCTAGTCGTCGGGGTTTATTTGCTAAAGATACAGCTATGGTTTTGCAGCATCTACTTCGCAATACCCCTTTGTATATTACCCCCACAGAAAGTTTATACTCCCTGAAAATTGCAGACGCTGCTAGACATTCCTCACAAACAGGATTACCAGTAGCGATCGCTTAACATTATTTTACAGAGACAGCATCAACATCAACAGTATGATCTGTAGATGTATTTACTCCATAAGTAGTACTAGCTACATTATCTGCGGTCGGTTGACCTTGACGTGATTTAAAACCTTCAATTAACAAACTAGAAACTTCACCAACTAATAGTGTTAATAAAAACACATCATCCACTTGTCCTAAAATTGGAATCATATCAGGAGCGATATCAATGGGACTAATAAGATACACCAAAGTACCTAAAATTACCCACCATCTGTACTTAGGATTGCGGAGCAAATTACGATACCATGTATAAATAGATTGGATAGAAAACTTCATTACATTAACCTCTACTTGTCTTTAATTTTGACAAATTATGCCCTAAACTTCCTGTGGGAATAACCGCACTCATTAATCAGGGAAATGCTACCAATATAACTTTAGCTATTTCCTAAATATCGGTAGTTCCGGAATAATTAAGATAGTGCATTAATTCTAACGAATCAAGTAATTAGGGATATTTGCAGAAGAATGGAAAGAGGAGAGTTACAACTGTGGATATATTAGAACTATTTCAAAAAGGTGGTCCTGCGATGTGGCCCCTATTAGCCCTATCAATTTTATCCTTGAGTGTTATTTTTGAGCGATTTTGGTTTTGGTTGCGGATTTTAAGCCAAGAAAGGGCAACAGTTGATCGCGTCTTGGAAGCAGCTAAAGATCATTGGGAAATCGCCAGGGATATAGCTAAACGGGCAACAGATCAACCCATTGGTAGATTTCTTTACGCACCTTTAAATCTATCCTCCACAGATCCAGAAACTTTCCGATTGGCATTAGAATCCAGTGCCGAAGAAGAATTAGCAGGAATGCGCCGAGGAGAAAAGCTATTAGAAGTGGTGATAGCCTTATCTCCCCTATTAGGATTATTAGGTACAGTTTTAGGCTTAATTACTTCTTTAGGTGCCATTAGAATCGGAGACTTGGGAACCCAAGCTGCTGCCGGTGTAACTTCCGGTATCGGTGAATCTTTGATTAGTACTGCTGCTGGACTAGTGGTAGCCATTGTTAGTTTGGTATTCTACCGCCTATTTCAAAGTTTTGTGATTAACCAAGCCAAAGTTTTTCGCAGGGCAGGGAATGAGCTAGAGTTACTGTATCGACAATCACCCCCAGAATATCGTCACAGCCGTGATCAAAGTAATTTTGGGATGAAGTCACAACAATCTACCAGCAAAAATATAGATGTTGATGTTGATGATGCTTCCGCCACAGAATCTACAGATAATCAGTTCGCCAATTATACCGAACCAAATCAAAGCAAGTTGGCTGAAAGTAGGGAGCAAACAGATTCTGATACTTTAGGACTTGATAATTAATTAGCAATTACAACTTGATATACGGTGTGAGAGGTAGAGAATGAAAATTAATCTCCAAAATATTGGTGAAGACGTACAAATTCAAATAATTCCTTTAATTGATGTTGTTTTTTGCATCCTCACATTTTTTCTACTCGCAGCCTTGCAATTTACTCGCCAGCAAGCAATTAATGTAGACTTACCCAAAGCACAAACGGGCAGTTCTTCTCAGGTTAATTCACCATCCGGTAAGCGCGACATCTTACCTGTCACCATAGATGCCATTGGTCAGACTTTTGTGGAAAAAGAACCCGTGACCAAGGAGAAGTTAGCAGAGAAATTAAAACAGTACCTACAACAAAATCCTCAAGGCGTACTAGTATTAAATGCATCTCGGACTGCTACGTATAATGATGTGATTGAAACATTAGATATACTAAGGCAAGTTGGGGGCGATCGCGTTGCCTTAGGAATTATTCCTGGTCCTTCAGGAGCTTCTAATAACTCTTCATCTACCACACCTACACGTATTAATCCTGCCCCTAACAATCTTTCTCCAGGTAGTCCTAATTTCAATTTACCTCCATCAAATAATCAACCCCCCATACCAACTGTACCAAGTCAGCCCCAGACAGTGCCGGTAAAACCTTGATGCTTGAGGAAGGAAGGAGGGAAGTAGGGAAGGAGGGAAGTAGGGAAGGAGTGAAGGAGGGAAAGAGGGAAAGAGTGAAGGAGGGAAAGAGGGAAGGAAAATTGAGTGGAGTTTTCAGTTTTTCGGTTATTTATTCTCAAAGCTGTAGATAAGCGCGTCTACATTCCATCACTCCCCCACTCCCCCACTCCTCCACTCCCCCACTCCCCCACTCCATTCCATCACTCCCCCACTCCCCCACTCCCCCACTCCTCCACTCCCCCACTCCCCCACTCCTCCACTCCTCCACTCCTCCACTCCCCCACTCCATCACTCCTGCAAAGATAAAGATATATAAAATAAATTTCCCTGATACATAAAATTCCTGCTAAGTTACAAATAGTCAAACAGCCTTTGCTAGCACTACGGCTGCGCGGGTTCCTCCTTGAGGGGATAAAGGCAGAAATGCCAGAGACGCTGTATAAGACTCAGACCGGATTTGGTTGATGGATACCCCTTTTTTGGGATACCTAACGGAGCAACAGCGAAGGAGACGCGTAAAGCTTACGGCATAGCTGAGTCCTAACTCCTACGGAGACGCTCCGCGAACGAACACGCTGCGCGTTTCTTGAATGCCCGCAGGGCTATACGCTTAACGCGGAACGTGCGCGTCAGCACTTAGCCCCTAGTGTAGGGTTGGTGAAGCTATGCCGAAGGCTATAGCGAAACTAGGGGTACACCAAGTATGCCAGCAACTTGGTATCCTATGCGTTATTTACTTCAGATGACGTAAAGTTTCACAAACCGCCATTCAAGTTTCAGGGATTGTGGCAATGAATAATATCGTAGCCCTGTTAATTACCTGGGTTATAACAGCTGTCAGCTTATACATTATTAGCAAACTCCCCTTGGGAGTAGAAATTGATTCTCCAGGCAAAGCATTTATCTCAGCTGCCGTATTGGGGATTGTTACCGCAGTTATCAGACCATTTTTACGATTATTTTTTGCAGTTCCAAACTTTCTCACTTTTGACTTGTTGTCAAGCTTATTCACATTTATTATTACCGTGATTTGTTTTGGTCTTGCAGCTTGGCTAGTTCAAGGCTTTCGTCTGCGGTTCGGTATTTGGAGTGCCATTATGGGAGCATTCGCGCTCTCTTTAGTCAGTAGCTTAATTTATAAAGTACTAGAATCAGTAGCTTAATTTACAAAGTACTAGGAGTTTAATAATCCAAAGCTGGGAGTGAGGAGTTATGAATTGTGTTCTTAACTCCTAACTCCCGGTTATTCGTTGTTAGTTGGGGGAGTCGGTGTGCTATCTGATGCTGTAGCACGTTGTTCCCTTTTTTTGCGATCGGCAGCAACCATATCTGCCATTACAATCAGAGCTTGAGTCATTTTATCTAAGTTTGAGCGGTATAACTCCAAATCCTTAGTGATTTTGTCCTCAGATAAACTCAAACCATCAGCAATGGTTTTAAAGGCTTCATTACACTGCTTTTCATCTTTGACCAATTCTGGATCTGAGGATTCCAATAAACTATACAAACCGATCGCAAATAGACGACTGTATTTAAAGTTGGAATTATTTGCGATCGCTTGTAGAGTATTTTGTAATTCAGCATCTCTATCTAACTGAGTGCTTTGACTTAGCCAGCCGATTAACTCTGAAACGGGCAAATCATTCGCTACAGCTTGTAAGCGTTGAGCATCCTGTTTATAAATATCTGGATTTGCCTCCACAGCTTTGAGAAGGGCATTAAAAATTGACTCCTTATCCTGTTCCGGCTTATAACCTGCCATAAAACGCTCAAAGGTTGTGACAATACCCAAAGCATAAATTGGGTTGTAGTTAAAATCAGCATTCACTGACAGCAGATGCATTTCTACCATCAACTCTTCTACTACCCGTCGATAAATTGTATTTATCGGGCGGGTATGAAGGGTGTAGAAGGTTCGCTTTGTATCAGAGACAGTACGGACGTTATTCACAAATTTTGTTTCAGGGCGATGTAATTTTATTCTCTCGTTTCCAGACAACTTTGCCAAGTTGAGATGGGAACAGCTAGGGATCGTTTGATATTTACAATAACTTATTGGTGCAAATTTATCACTCTTTACGTGAAGACCCTATGGGAAACACTGTGGCTACTATCAGTTATCAGTTATCAGTTAGCCTCCGGGACTCTTGTGTTGCGCTAACAGTTATCATTTTTCCCATAGATAAATCAAGGGGCTTGATTTACGGAAAAAAATTTTCCACTTCCAGAAACTGATACCAATTCTATGTAGTGGACTGACACGCCTAAAAATGTAGGTTGGGTTGAGCGATAGGGAAACCCAACAAAGCTTTACTGGTGTTGGGTTACTCTGCTCCAAGCCGCTGTTGCGTCTACATTCTTCAACCCAACCTAAACCTATTGCACTATTTTAGCTGTGTCAATCCAGTAGGGCTTGCAGCAAAAAGTCTTTTGGTGGAGGTAGGGAATAGGGAATAGGCAATAGGCAATAGGCAATAGGCAATAGTTACAGCCTTATTGTTGACATTTTTTGACTCCAATCTTCTTGTCCTCGCGCGTTCCCGAGCTAGTCCGTTGCGCGGCTGCGCCGACTTGTAGGAACTGGCGTTTGTGACTGTCGTCATCGCGGGTTCTCTCGTCAATGCAAGATTTTTAAGCCTTATACCCGTAAGGGAATTGTACTTTTTGCTGCCAAAATAGCCTGAGGTACTGACAAGATAAGAGTTTTAAAGTTATTCAGCAGACCCTATGTAAAGTTGCGCCAAATAGATTTTGTAGAGACGTTGCACTGCAACATCTCTACAATCAATACAAATTGCATCTTCATACAGAAACGGTATGAAACAATACTCGATTCCAATGAGGGGGTTGACCCTTTACACCAATTTTCAGTATGTAAATTAACATAGGTTATTAGGTAACTTTAACTGGGAAAAACTAAATTCCCCGGAGGTAAGATCCGTAAAAAAAGAAACCCAGTTGTGGTTGTTCAAAATAATCTAACTAGTACAATTCGGCGGAAATACGGCAACGATTTATCAAGCTCAAAGCTAGAGGACATAATAATTCTCAAGAACAGACGAACCAGACACCTATCTGGTGCATGCTTGACATGAATGAAAATCGGGAGCTATCAAATCGCAGATTTTGATGGGGTACTCAGACCCTTAGGGCTTACTGCCCCGGGTACGATGGTTGGGATACAGAGTGGTTCGCCTCCAGTGCGTTATCCGGTTGAATGGGTAATCTGTGAATGGGTAATTTCCAAGGCAGTATTACTATGCGAGGCATTGTCTGGTAGAAGAAAAAAAATAGCCTGACTCTATTTACAGAGCAAGCTAATGTAACTAATATGAACTGGCAGCACTCGGTTTACTGCTACTCCAACACCATAATCTTGTTGCACTTTTACTTATTTAGATAATACAGTGCAGGTTGTCCTAGCTTTTGAAGTTATCTGAGAATAGATGTATAAATCCTATCCCTGAAAATGCTTCTTGGGAGCTATATGGTAACCTTGCTGTTATACCAAGCGAGAGAAATATTAAGTTTGAAGTCTTAAATTTTGAGTGATAAACTTTGTGTTGTTTAGCCCAAGATCTAATCAGCTGTCAATCAATATTTTTTACAATCAAACTACTTAACTAACAGCACCAGATGTAACGCCCTCTAAAGCCTCCTCTTCAGTTTCAAAGATTGCAAATACGCTGTCCATCATTGTGACTTCAAATACTAATTTTGCCTCTGGATGCACGTTACAAATACGGAAACTACCTTTGGCTTTATCCGCATCTCGCATACCGGCTACCAAAGATGTAAGACCAGAACTATCAATAAAGTTAACCTGGCTAAGATTCACGACTAAATTGGGTGTAATTTTAGAAATACATTCCTGTAATTTCAAGCGAAATTGCCAAGCTGTAGTAATATCCAAACGACCTGCTGGTGTTAAGACAATAATATTATTGCCATCTGTGCCTGTATGGGTTTTTTGCTCGATCTGAATCATGCTACCTCCCCTGGTTCACTTTACTATTTCAAATTGAAATTGGTATGGGAAAATGAACCCAAATAATTTCCACGATAAAATGTTAGTTATTCTCGTAGATCGAATAACTACCACCTTAAAAAATTATTCAGGTCATAACACTTGGATTTGTTTAGTGCTGTAGCTCGAGAATAACAAGCCACAGTCCTAAATGTCATCTCTTGGTATATACCTTGTTGCTAGTATTATAACTCACACTAACTACTGATGTCTTCCTTTCCAATGGATCCAATCTTGAGGCTTGAGAAAAGTTTCGTATAACTCAGCTTCAGGGGTTTTTGGTTCTGGTTGATAGCAGTATTCCCAGCGTACCAATGGTGGTAAAGACATGAGGATGGATTCAGTGCGTCCATTGGTTTGCAGACCAAAAATAGTACCTCGGTCATAAACCAGGTTAAATTCTACATACCTTCCTCGACGGTACAGTTGGAAATTACGTTGGCGCTCGCCATATTCTATTCCATGCCTTCTTTGCACAATAGGTACATAGGCAGGTAAAAATGCATTACCGCAATCTTGGATAAAAGCAAATATTTCTTCCCAAGTACGGGGTGCTAGTGTTCCCAGTTGATCGCTATACTTAGCTGCCTCACCATCGGCATGGGGCCCGCGATATAAAGGTAGTTGACGACCATCTTGATAGTCAAAAAATAACCCACCAATTCCCCTAGTTTCCTGGCGGTGTTTTAAATAAAAATATTCATCACACCAACGTTTGAACACAGGATAATAATCGGGGTGATGGGCATCACAAGCCTGCTTGAAGGTTTTGTGGAAATGGGTGGCATCCTCAGCAAAGGGGTAATAAGGTGTTAAGTCCGCACCCCCTCCAAACCACCACACAGGACCAGCTTCAAAATAACGATAATTGAGGTGAACGGTGGGTACATAGGGATTGCAAGGATGTAACACCATAGAAGTACCTGTGGCATAAAAGCCATGACCTGCGGCCTCTGGACGTTGGGCTAAAATCGAAGGTGGTAATTGAGAACCCCAAACTTCCGAGAAATTGACACCGGCTTGCTCAAATACAGCACCTTCACGGAGAACCCGCGATCGCCCACCACCCCCTTCTGGACGCTCCCAACTATCTTCCTGAAATTTACCTACACTATCTAACTTTTCTAAACCCTCAGCAATTTGGTCTTGCAATTGTTTCATAAATTGACTGACCCTACTTTTGGCATCAGCCGGTGGTAAAGATGTAGATGATTCTGTTGGTAAATTTTGAGTTTGAGAATTTGTCAACATAACTTCAATAAACTAAATAAAAGTTTTCAGAAAGCAACAAATTTTAAGTTGAAAATTTGGGGCGATCGCTGCTATAAAACAGATTTATATTGCCCGAACCTACTTTCTTAATGGAAAGTCAAGCATTCAACAATATGGATGGTCATGACTAAAGTTATTCTCCCTCAATACGTATAACTTTGTATACTTATTAAGTTTTTTCAAGTTATTTGCTATCAAAAATTTGGGTATAAATAGAAAGCTGTGGCACATTCTTGACTAAGAAATCTTGACATTGAGGCATGATAAAACCCTTGTCTGCAAAGCAACCGTTCTATAGGAACATTTTCATTACCTAGCCCAGAAGAGTTGATTGAATCTCGTATATTTGCTGTATTATCAACCTTGCTGTCTGTTGGTAAAGCTGCAAATTTATTTTTCTGGTAGTGCGGCTGTTGGACTGTTGACAGTGGAACAATATACGATCTGAAATAATTGAATTTTTGTTGACTATGGCAAAGTGCCCACAAAGTTTATAAATAGGAGGAGAATTAGGAAAATGCACAATTGGTTATCCAAATTCATCCACCACAAACGCCGGCGGTTATGTGCTTCTTTAGTACGACACTATCGGGAAATTAGTTCTGCCTCACCAGATGAAGTATGGCGAAAAATAGTTGACCTGGCAGATGTATCTTGGCATCCATTACTTAAAAGCACTAATGTTCCTTATGGTTTAGTGCCCAAACCGGGATTGATTTTCCAAGCAGTAACTAGATTGTCCCCCATTCCCATTCGTTTTTTCGTGGAAAGGGTCGATTGCCACCAGCTATTGAGTATACGAGTGCTAGCAATCCCTGGTGTGGAAGAAAGGTTGATTTATCAAGTGGAATCCACGGTTTGTGGTACTTACTTGTCATATTCTGTCACCCTCAGGGGTTGGTTATCGCCACTGATTTGGTCATTTTCCCGTCCCTATGCAGATCGGGTAGCACGGGCTTTGGTGGAAGCAGTGGAAGCCGCAGCCTTACAAGCAGTTGCTAACAACAGAAAATCGATCAATGATAGTTGTTTTGATTTTTAACGGAGTTGAATCATTCCATCCCACCAGTCTTGGGGATAGTTAAAGGTTGACAGTTGACAGTTGACCGAAAAATAAACTGGATATAAGCCCCCGGATTTATCCGTGTAGAAAAACAAACATTTCTATCATTATCTCAAGCCTCCGGGCTTTAGATATGGGGTCAATCCAAACTTCGACAAGCTCAGTTACCAATCCAAAATCCAAAACCCAAAACCCAAAATCAAAAATTGATTGACAGTTGACAGTTGACAGCTTCAGTCTCGGAGATAAGAAATGTGAGTTTTACAGATTCTTTTTTGTTCGCGGCAAATAACCCATACCAACACAGTTAAAATTCTTATAAGATACTAAATTTTTGTTAAAATTTGTTGCGGCAGCAAGGGTGAAAACACTATGTACGATGTCTTAGATTCCCAGTCAGTATTGTCAGTTTTGCGGCCGGTACAAGACCCAGAACTCCGCAAAAGTCTGGTAGAACTAAACATGATTCGCAATGTCAAGGTTGATGGCGGTCAAGTTAGTTTTACATTGGTGTTGACCACACCAGCTTGTCCTTTACGGGAATTTATTGTTGAAGACTGTCAAAAAGCAGTCAAACAACTACCGGGAGTCACAGATGTAGCGGTGGAAGTAACCGCAGAAACTCCCCAGCAAAAAAGTTTACCAGACCGCACCGGGGTTCCAGGGATTAAAAATATTATCGCTATCTCTAGTGGTAAAGGTGGTGTGGGTAAAAGCACGGTGGCGGTAAATGTAGCCGTAGCCTTGGCGCAAACGGGGGCAAAAGTTGGCTTGTTGGATGCGGATATTTACGGTCCCAATGACCCCACCATGTTAGGGCTAGCGGATGCCCAGATTACGGTTCAAACTACAGAAAAGGGGGATATTTTAGAACCGGCATTTAACCATGGTGTGAAATTAGTATCCATGGGATTTTTAATCGATCGCGATCAACCAGTGATTTGGCGTGGACCGATGTTAAATGGTGTCATTCGCCAGTTCCTCTATCAGGTGGAGTGGGGAGAGCTGGATTATTTAATTGTGGATATGCCTCCTGGTACTGGGGATGCTCAATTAACATTAACCCAAGCTGTACCTATGGCGGGGGCGGTAATTGTGACGACACCACAAACAGTAGCATTACTGGATTCCCGCAAAGGCTTACGGATGTTCCAACAGATGAATGTGGCGGTGTTGGGAATTGTGGAAAATATGAGTTATTTTATTCCCCCAGATATGCCAGAGAAACAGTATGACATCTTTGGTTCTGGTGGGGGAGAAAAAACTGCCACAGAATTAGGAATACCCTTGTTGGGTTGTATACCCTTAGAAATGTCCACTAGATTAGGTGGCGATCGCGGTGTGCCCATAGTTATCAGTGATCCAGATTCCCCCAGTGCTCAGGCTTTCAAGAATATTGCCTTAGCGATCGCTGGTAAAGTATCAGTTGCAGCCCTGTCATAAAATAATTCCTAATTTTTTCAGGGTAAGAGAATGGATGCTAAGAATACAGATTTGTAAACATGAGTAACACTCCCAGCTAGAATCCATAAATTGCCACCACCATGTTGTTAAAAAAATCCCGCTTTTCTTTCTCCAAATTCATCTATCAATCCTTCTTTAAACCGTGGCAACAGATGGATATGCCATTCTTTGTCATAGCTGTGGGTCTGACCATTTTTGGTGGAGTTATGATCCGTAGTACGGAAATCAATCAAGGTCTTTATGATTGGGTTTGGCACTGGATTACAGGTATAGTGGGAGTATTTTTAGCACTGGTAATTGCCCGCATACCTTATCAAAACTGGTTGCAATTTCACTGGGCAACCTACGTACTTACCAATGTGAGTTTGATAGCAGTAAGACTGATTGGTACTAGTGCCAAAGGGGCCCAGCGATGGATTAACGTTTTTGGCTTTAATATCCAACCATCAGAATTCGCCAAAATATTTGTGATTATTACGATTGCCGCTTTACTACACAAGCGTACAGCCTCTAAGCTCAATCATGTGTTCTATGTTTTAGCTTTTACCGCTGTACCTTGGTTACTGGTGTTTATTCAACCAGATTTGGCAACATCACTGGTGTTTGGAGCGATTGTATTAGGGATGTTGTATTGGGCTAATGCTAATCCTGGTTGGCTGTTATTGCTGATTTCTCCGGTAATTGCCGCAATTTTAGATAATTTATACAAACCAGGTTGGATTGCTTGGTCTATCGCCATGGGTATAGTGGCATTGGTTTGTATTCCTGGGCGGAGATTTGCAATTAGTGCCCTTGGTGGATTAGGACTGAATCTCTTGGGTGGAGAGTTGGGAGCATTTGCTTGGAATAATCTGTTAAAAGATTATCAAAAGTCTCGATTAACCGTGTTTCTCAACCCTGACCAAGATGCTTTGGCAGCTGGATACCACCAAGCTCAGTCTAAGATAGCCATTGGTTCTGGTGAATGGTTCGGATGGGGTTTGAATCAAGGACCCATGACTCAACTTAGTTTTGTGCCGGAACAGCATACAGACTTTATTTTTTCGGCGGTGGGAGAAGAATTAGGTTTTATTGGCTGCTTGATACTAATATCTGCTTTCTGTCTAATTTGCCTGCGGTTGTTGCACATTGCCCAAACAGCAAAGGATAACTTCGGCTCTTTATTAGCTGTGGGTGTTTTATCTATGATTATTTTCCAAATGACAATCAATATTGGCATGACAGTTGGTTTAGCTCCTGTAGCGGGTATTCCCTTACCTTGGATGAGTTATGGTCGTTCTGCCATGCTGACTAATTTTCTTGCCGTGGGCATAGTGGAATCTGTAGCAAATTTTCGTTCCCGGCGCAAGTATTATTAATTTTTTCTCAAGTATTTTCCAGTTATGGGTTCTCACAACCAGAATGATGGTTAAAGGCAACTCTTAACAGGCAACAGGCAACAGTGAAGGGGTTGGACGAGGATTTAAACCCCGTCCAACGCAATCGTCCCACTCATGACGGGGCTTGGTACCCACTGGTGGGTCGAGGGAACTCAAGGGCAACAACCTTTGTTCCCAACCAACCAACCCAACTGTTGCCCGTTGCCCGTTGCCTGTTCCCTCGACCGAAGGTCGGTCAGACAATTTTAGATTTTGAATTTTAGATTTTGGATTGATTCCACAAATAAATCGGTCAACAGCAAATGACTCATAACAAGTATTAAGCTAGAAACAGAAAATATAGAGGTGAAATATCATGATTCTGCCTGGAGCAACCGTTCGCGTCAAAAATCCTGGGGATACTTACTATCGCTACGAAGGACTTGTGCAAAGAGTCAGTGATGGTAAAGTAGCAGTGTTGTTTGAAGGTGGTAATTGGGATAAATTAATTACCTTTAGACTCTCCGAATTAGAGCCTGTAGATCCCACAGCAGGACGTAAGTAAATAGAAATTAGTTATTTGTTATTAGTCATTTGTGAATTTGGCTAACGACAAATAACTGATTGCAGGTCTGTATAAATTATGCGCCTTCCATTACCGCAATTTGACAGTAGCTCACGCCACCCTAATCATTTAGCAGAGGTGATTGAAACTACCACTACAGAATTTTTAGCTCAGTGTTTGGAACCAGATGACCTGAGTTTTCCTTCCATGCCACCCTTTGGCAGTTGGGTATGTTCTGTGGATGAAGAATCTGGCAATTTGGTCTATGCAGTGGTTTATAGTGCCACTACTATGCCTATAGATAGCGTGCATCGCCCGGTAGCTTTGGGAATGTCTTTGCAGGAATTACGTGAGGAACAACCCCAAATATTTGCCATGCTCAAAACTGAATTTCGGGCGGCGATCGTTGGATTTGAACCAATGTCAACTAATGGTATATTATCAGGCGATCGCGTATATCAGTATCTACCACCACGTCCACCACAAATTCACCAAGCAGTTCATCGATGTGAGCCAGAAGCAATTATTAAGTTTACAGAAGAATTAGATTTTTTACGCACCCTGCTTGGTATCAACGGCGCGCCGGTGGAGTCCTTAGCCGCAGCAGCCATTCGCTACGTCTATCAATTGCGTCAAGCTGATCGACAGTGGTTAATTCAAGCTGGGCGTGCTTTGAGCATACTACTCAAAGATGATTACGATCGCTTGCGATTCATTTTGAGTCAAATTCACCCATAATTGAGGTTGTAATTATTACCCAGATAGTGACTTACGGATTCGTTGAAATTATTTTACCTAAAAATATTCATACTTACTATTACCAGCCACACCATTGCTCTTGCCAATCCTACCAATGGATCTCATTTTACAAGTTCTAGCTCTGCAATCAAATTCCTCTGTTTTAGGAAAAGAACCAATTTTACCTTTTGTAATTCTCCTGCTCGTAATTTTAATCGTACCCATTTTATTTGAAAAGTTAAAGCTGCCAGGATTAGTAGGTTTAGTTTGTTCTGGGGTAGCCTTGGGACCATTTGGCGGGAATCTATTACCCACACAATCGCCCATGATGAACCTGCTCTCAGAGATTGGATTATTTTATCTGATGTTTGTTGCAGGATTAGAAATTGAAATTAAGCAATTTCGCAGTTACAAAAACCGCTTTTTGGGGTTTGGTAGTTTAACATTTGCCGTTCCTCTGCTGGTGGGGGTCTTAATTGGATATCTTTTTGGCTTGAATGGGAATCAGGCAATCTTAATTGGCTCCATCCTTGCTTCCCATACTCTCTTGGCATATCCCATTATTAACCGTCTGGGAATAGCTAGGAATGAGGTAGTTAATGTTACTACAGGGGCAACGGTTGTTACGAATATTGGAGCAGTTTTATTATTAGCTCTTTGTATCGCGAATCGGGGAAATAGTTTCAGTTTTTGGCAATTAATTACCCTAATTAATGCTTTAGTTGTCTATTGCCTAGTCGTCTTAGTGGGTTTGGATTACTTAGGCAAAGAATTTTTCCGTCGTTCTGGGGAAGATGAAGGGAACCAGTTCTTATTTATACTCTGGACAGTCTTTTTGGCTGCTGTGGGTGCCCAACTAATTGGGGTGGAAAAAATAGTGGGAGCTTTCTTGGCTGGCTTAACGGTCCACAATGTGATTGGTTCTGGTCCAGTCAAAGAAAAGGTAATTTTTCTGGGTAGTGCCCTGTTTATCCCGATTTTCTTTGTCAATTTGGGATTATTGGTAGATATAACTACTCTTACCACCAGTATGAGCCTGGTGTGGTTCACAATATTTGTAACTGTAGGATTGATTGTCAGTAAACTGATTGCTGCTCTATTAGCGAAATTAGTTTATCGCTACAACTGGCAGGAAACACTAACCATGTGGTCTTTGAGCGTGCCCCAAGTCGGGGTAACATTAGCAGCAACGTTAGTGGGATATCGGACTGAGCTTTTAGACATTAGCATATTCAACAGTACCATCATTTTAGCGATCGTCACTTGCATTCTCGGACCATTAATTACTAAACAAGTAGCAACAGGTTTGAGAACTATCCCTACTCCCGAACCAGAATTAGCAACTTCTGCTTGTCCGGTCCCCAAAGAAAATGCCAATCCTTTTACCATTGTTGTCCCCATATACAACCCTCAAACCCAACAGTATTTAATTGAACTGGCTGCCTTGCTCGCACGACAAACCCACGGGCAAATTTTACCCTTAGCCATTGCTACCGCAGCTGCTCAGATGGATGCTCCCCAATTGGAAAACTCTCTACAGCGCAGCGAGCAATTGTTAGCTAAAGCCATAGCCCTCAGTCGGATTTTAGATGTAGGGGCCAAACCATTGTTACGGATTGATGATGCCTTTGCCCAAGGAATTAGTCGCACAGCCAAGGAACAAAAAGCGAACCTGATTGTTATGGGTTGGGGAAAACGTACTGGTTTGCGAGCGCGGCTATTTGGCAACGTGATTGATAGCGTCATTTGGTCATCCCATTGTCCTGTGGCGGTAACACGTCTGGTAGAATCGCCCCAAAAAATTCAACGGATTTTAGTGCCTGTGGAGAATTTACTAGCACCCTCTCTATATCCAGTCCAGTTTGCCCAGATTTTATCAGAGACAAATCAAGCCCAAGTGACAGTACTCAATGTTTGTGAACGTCGTACTAGCTCTAACAAAATTAGTTGGAGGCGATCGCAACTTGCCTTATTTGTATCTCAATTAGCTTTGCCAAACCCACCAGAAATTCAAATCATTGCCCATGAAAATGTTGCCCAAGCAATTTTACAGGCAGCCAGATTATATGACTTAGTTGTATTACCCTTTATCCACAACCGTACCAGTACTGGTGGCTTGAGCATTAGTGATGTTACCTCCCAATTAGTAAATCAACTCACTTGTTCTATTGTAATGTTGGGAGAACCACATAACCCTCAAACAGTGGCACTGCCCACAGTTAATTCCAACCCTACAGCAACTGTTTAATTAATGCACTAGGGCGTGTTTTCAAACTATGGTGTAGGTTGGGTAGAACGAAGTGTAGACCCGAAGGGGCTTCGGTGCAGGGTAACCCAAGAAATGAACGAAGAATGTTGGGTTTCGTTCCTCAAACGCCACTTCTCTCAACGCGGGGAACCCGCGCACAAGAGTGGCTCCCCAACCTACAATTTATGCCAATTTTGGGTTTGAAAACAGACCCTAGTGGTCTACCAAATTAATTCTGCGGGGTAGAGGGAGGAACCGCAAAGGCGCAAAGAGCGCGAAGGAAAAGGAAAAGAGGAGAAATCTAGAAGTTTGTGTACCCATCAGAATTAAGTTGGTGAAGTACTAGTG
>JASJCJ010000230.1 GCA_030066045.1 Calothrix sp. MO_167.B12 | reverse complement strand
CTTACCTTCTTGGGTACTGCTGAAGCTAATAGTACAGTGGAAGTATTTATTGATGGTTCTTCTGTAGGCACCACCACTGCTAATGGTTCTGGCAATTGGAGTTTTGACCACACACAGACTACCCTAAATGATGGCACCTACGCAATTACTGCCAAAGCTACCGATGCTGCGGGTAATTCCAATACTTCCAACGCCTTCAACATTACAGTAGATACCTCAATTATCACTCCCACCATCACCAGTATCAGCGACGATACCAACACCACCAACGATGGCATTACTTCAGACAACACCCTTACCTTCTTGGGTACTGCTGAAGCTAATAGTACAGTGAAAGTATTTATTGATGGTTCTTCTGTAGGCACCACCACTGCTGATGGTTCTGGCAATTGGAGTTTTGACCACACACAGACTACCCTAAATGATGGCACCTACCCAATTACTGCCAAAGCTACCGATGCTGCGGGTAATTCCAATACTTCAACCGCCTTCAACATTACAGTAGATACTACTGCTCCCACAACCCCCACAGTTAACACCTTAACCACCGGCGATAACACCCCCACCCTAACGGGAACAGCAACCGTGACAACAGGGGAAACCCTCACCGTCAAAGTCAATGATGTCACCTACACCGATGGAGATGGCAACTTAAGTCTTTCCGGCAACAACTGGAGCTTAACTATCCCCGATAGCAATACCTTAGCAGTCAATACTTACGAAGTCACAGCCACCGTCACTGATAAAGCAGGAAATAACAGCGATACTGCTGCTGCTACTTTAACCGTCAAAGCCGATACAGATAACGATGGCATCAGCGACGATACTGAAATCAGCGCAGGGGACGCTAACCAAGATGGCACCCCTGACAGTCAACAAACCAATGTTGCTTCCACTGAAACTATTACCATCGTCTCCACCCCCGGCACCACCATTAGTGATGTGCAAATCACTACCAACACCTCATCTAGTGACCCAGAAAACCAAGGTATAACTTTACCCCTTGGCTTACTTGACTTCACATTAGCAGGCTTAACCCCTGGTGCCAGTACCATTGTCAGCTTATTACTGACCCAAAACCAAGATTACAACACCTTCTGGAAATACGGTAAAACTCCAGACAATGACCAAGAACGCTGGTATGAATTCCTCTATGACGGGGAAACAGGGGCTCAATTTTTTGATACCGATAATGACGGGAAAACTGACCAAATACTACTCCACTTCGTCGATGGCAAACGGGGTGATGCAGACCTAACAGCCAATGGTATTATTGTCGATCCCGGTACCCCAGGGGTAACTAATACTGACTTAAGCTTAAGTAAATCTACTACTGAAGACATCTGGAGCGTAGAAGGTGATGTTGGTGCAGCAGTAGCTAAATTCTCCCTCGTTGACAAAAATAGCACCCAAGTAAACGAAGTGGGACTATTTAAAGTTGATGCCAATAACCAAGTTAACGGTATTGCAGCAGGAGAAACGGGTTTTGCTCAAGCCGTACTGCAACAAGGGGAAGTTATCTTTAGTACCCTAGGTGACGAATTATTAAACGGTGTTGATTTAACTCGTCACCTGCAAGTTGGTGCAGGGGAAAGACTAGCATTCTACTTTATTTCCGATGGTACTGCCGATACTGCCCTGAATACCAATAACTTTGATAATGTTTTCTTCTCCATTAATGAAGGTAATGCTAACAGCCAAGACTACCTGCAAGTTAGCGAAAGCGGTAGCATCTACACCTTAAACTGGGAGCAAGGAAACGATAATTCCTTCAACGACTTAGTAATCAACTTCCAGTTAGAAAACACACCTCTAACCACCCAAAGCCTCATCGGTAATTACCAAGGAGAAGAGGAAGGAGAATTAATCAACCTCCAATCCTTCACAGGTAGACAAGTCCAAGCCACCTTTACCCTGCACCGGGAAGCCGACTACGACAACTTTGTTAGTTTCTACAAGGTTGATGACACCGAAGGAACCATCACTGATGAGTTAACTGGGGATAAACTCAAACCAGGGGATGCAGGTTACGCCGAATTAGTGGTAAAACAACGCATATCAGGAATTGAATTGAGTGTAGATAATAACCAATCAGTCACCGTCGAAGATACCCTATCAGGCGGTTCTTTCTTTGCACCCTTTATGATTGCCGATGCAAATCCCGATAACCTCAACGGTGATTTTAGTAAGGTTTATACTCCATATATTATGGGTAACTCGGATCAAGCAGATCACATTCGCTTACTTGGCGATAACACCTTTGGTTTCGAGGACTTAGCTGTTGGCGGTGATAATGACTTTAATGACTTAATTGTCAGTGCCAGTTTCCAGGTTGTGTAAGGGAATACAGGGCTGGAGGCAGAGCCTAGAAACGAGCACAGATACCTGGATATCCCACAAAGGGCACGGCGTGGGTAAGATTATTCTATAACCCGAAAAATTTTGGATGCCGTGCCCCTACCGGACAATTTGTTTTTTGGCATTTTTGAGATTGCTTCAATGTCACCGTCAAGAAGAGACGCACCAGACGCGGAGAGAGGGAGACGCACTACTCCACCGATGTGGTGGGGGCTTGAGGTGCCCATCAATCGGGAGCCATCAAATCGCAGATTTTGATGGGGGAGGAGGACCCTTGGGGCTTATCGCCCCGGACACGGGGCTTGGGACATATCCCGCTCCGCGTCCCCGTGTCCCCGCGTCCCCGCGTCATCCGGTTGAGAGGGATAGCAATAGGTGGGTTACCCTAAATCAAGGGTTTCAGGCTCGATTTTTCTCAATAATCTTGTGGTGGAAGATGTGAATGGGTGACAGTGAACAAGTATAATTTTTTTCTCTATTACCTGTAATTACTGAAACCACGCATGATTAATATTTGAAGAAATTACTGCTAATTCAACTGAGATTACGTGAATATATCAAGTTTATGTAAAAATATACTATATATAGTTTAAAAATCTTGATACTGCTATCTGACAAGGTTAAGCTAAGAAAATATGTAAATCTACTAAAGTCTAAGGCTCTTTAGTTCCTGTAACTATAATGACTGCTAATAGCCTGCCAAATAGTCAACCAAATTCTTCTCTTGAGCCATTTGAGCTGAATGATGCCCAGGATGGAATCTATAATTTTTTCATGGATATTCTCCAAAAATGGCATCCTGAAGATGTTTTATTGGAATTTCAGCGTTTATTTATCGATTGTTTAAAGTCTGCAATAATTTTAGAATCATCACCGGGGATATACGGATATTTTACTCAAAAAGATGAGCATGAGTTTCGCCATACTCTCAAACGTTGTTGTTACATATTAATTAATAATTGGGAGACTAGTCGGCAATATCAATATATCCAAGAATTGATTTCCATTTTTTCTAATTACCAGCCCAAGAAAACTTATGATTGTCCACGAAAACTGAAAATCTACAGAAGCTGGCTAGAAAACTTTATTCACAGCAAAGACTATCAAGAATTAAAGTTGTTTGCTGATCGACACAATCTGACTGCTAATGATTCTTGGGTAAACAGATATAGTTCTTTTTTGTTCTACGCTCAATCTCTAGATTTTGATAATCCTCAAGAGCAACAAGAAGCCGCCAGAAAAATTGCCAAAAAGCTTAAAGATAAGTTTAAGTTTGATTTAGCAATGTATACTGCTCGGTCTCAATCTAATTATGAAGTGAATAAACGCTATGAAAATCCTTCTTCATTAGGAGATGAGGTTTTACGTTTAATCAAAGCTATAGTGATTAAAAAGGGAGTATTTAGTTATGAAAATATAGCTAATATATTTGTCAATCAGACTCAAACAATTCCCTTTGAAGAATTTAAACATAGCTTATTAAAATATTTAATATTTTCTATTGAACGACCAAAATTTGTAGACACTTTGCAATCTCAATTATCAGCAAAGCTTTTACCTTGGAAAGATGAATATAATCAGAAACAAATTACTGGGGATTTATTCTTAAGGACTTGTAATCGAGTGCTTGATTTTTTAACAACTGAAAATAGAGAAGAACCGTCTCCGCTATTTGTCTTATTACTTTCCCAAGGTCATCCGTTAACATTGGTGATTGTATTACTCAAAATCATTTTAGTGAGTAAAAATTCTCGCAGTCACTTAGAGATGAGGATTGCCGATCTAATTCGTTTCTATGAAAGTTATCCAGAAAAGGAATGTAGTTTCTTTATTAATTTCTTAGAAATTTTCAATATTACTTTTGCAATTTACGCAGAAAATGTTGAATATAATTTGATCCCTGCGAAAGCAGGTACATATTCTACAGACGAAGTTCATCCACAGTTTAATCCCGATGCTTATCATGTTTTTTCCCAATTGAAGTTCAATATTCAGTCTTGATTTTGTCATTGAAAAGCATGAGATATGTTTGTTGTTTGTGACTAAAAATATTAATAAGCTGTTCGGCGTTCATCTATCCAAGCTAGGGTAGCAGCAAGAACCTCCGCTAGGGTACTAACCAAACGATACATACCGATCGCACTAATTACTACCGCAATGGGGAAACGATGTTGTAACATAGCGATCGCAGTAGCTTCAAACACACCCAAACCACCGGGAGCGCCGGGAACCACTAAACCTAGTAGCCAGGAAAAACTAAAAGCGGCGATGAGTAAGGGAAACTGCTGCCAATTCACAGGTTCTACAGCAAGTAAAGTTAACAGAAAGCCACCACTGCGTAAACCCAAAAATGCTAATTCTCCGCATAAGGGAATGAGGGGATAGCGTTTCATATTGATGACAGAAGTTGATACTGATTCTTTTGGAGATTTCTTTAACTTTAAGTTTTGTAACAAAGATAAAAGGCGATTTAAAAATTGGGGATGCATCACTGCCAATACCACCAATAAACCCACAACCTGTGCTACTAAGACAAGAATGCTGTTAGATACTAGGACTTGGCTACCCATAATCACAATCATTAAAGCAGCAGCAGCCATGAGCAACGGCTCTAATAATACACTTAGGGTAGCAGCACCAGCAGAGACTCCAGCACTTTGCGCGCCCACAATTCGTCCATAGTAATGCCAAACATTTCCTGGTAAATATTTGGCAATATTTGTTTGCAGATATACTTGAATGAATTGAGTGGGATGTATGGGTTGATGTAACTCTTTTAGTACCCAAGTCCATACCCAACCAGCCCAAATATGTGC
The DNA here is from genome assembly GCA_030066045.1 of Calothrix sp. MO_167.B12. Classification (GTDB taxonomy): domain Bacteria; phylum Cyanobacteriota; class Cyanobacteriia; order Cyanobacteriales; family Nostocaceae; genus Calothrix_A. The sequence goes on along the minus strand of JASJCJ010000230.1, from coordinate 5,903 downwards.
TAACAAAGTAACACCAGTGGCAATGGCTAAAATTGACCATCCAACCCCATCAATATAGATTGTCGCCACTTCTTGCCAGTTGTCCTTCAAGGCTTTGGCTAAGAAAAATAGCGTTCCTCCTAAAATCAACCAGCGTAAAGTTTTTTTCATCATTTATGGATACAGGGAACAGGGAATAGGGAATAGGCAACAGGCAACAGGCAACAGGCAACAGGCAACAGGCAATAGGCAATAGGCAATAGGGAACGGGGAATAGGGAACAGGCAATAGGGAATAGGCAACAGGGAACAGGCAACAGACAATAGGCAACAGGGAACGGGGAACAGGCAACAGGCAATAGGCAATAGGCAATAGGCAATAGGGAACGGGGAACGGGGAACAGAAAATAATACGTGTAATTAATTCTGTCTAAGTGCTTAAGTTAATTTTGCTGTAAATACCAATGGTGTAATGCTAGCCTGTGCATTTCTTGCCAAGGCAGACTGTGGTGGCGGGCTAATTCCGCGCAATCTTCGTATTCTGGCTGGACATTCATGATTAGCTTTTCTTGCCCTTGTTCTTGCCATGCTACTTTAACTCGGATTGAGCCATACTCAGTTTCCACTACCTGTATTTCCCGTTGCAAAACAGCTCGTTGCTGAGTAAAACGACGAATACCTAAAGTTGTAGTTTCCCGAAATAAAATTGTTTCACATTTGACTATATCTTGGGGATGACAGATAACAGTGAGCAAAATTCCTGGGCGGGATTTCTTCATGCCGAGGGATTGGGTAAACACATCCAAGGCTCCCACCGCCAATAATGCTTCTAGTACATAACCAATGGCTTGGGGGCTTAAGTCATCAATTTGGGTTTCTAGTACCGATATAGTTTCTAGATTGCTGGTGGTGAGGGAATTTTCTGAACTTTCCCCTAGCCATAGCTGGAGGATATTAGGAATAGGTAAATTCATCGAACCCGTACCTAATCCAACCTTGGTAATTTTCATGGGTGGTGGTTCGCCAAAATCCGTTGCCAGGGTAGTAGCTATAGCAGCTCCAGTAGGTGTTACCAGTTCTTTTTCAATCCCGTTACTATACACCGGACATCCCCGCATTGACCACAACTTTAACACTGCCGGTACGGGTACAGTCATTTTTCCATGTGCCGCCTTTACCGTTCCTCCGCCAGTGGGTAAAGGCGAACAATACAGTAAAGGTAATCCTTGGGAATTGCTAGCAACATCCAACCAATCCAAACCCAAACAAGTACCGACAATATCGACGATGGCATCCACCGCCCCCACTTCATGAAAATGCACCTTTTCCGGGACTATACCATGTACCGCCCCCTCTGCGATCGCTAATTGCCTAAATACCTGTAAACTCCAATTTTCTGCCCTTGCTGGCAATCCTGCTTGAAGAATCATTCGTTCGATTTCTGGCAGATGTCGTCCATGAGAGTGGCTATGTTGGTGTTCGTGATGGTGATGGTGTTCGTCGAGTAAATCCACATGAGCCTGAGTCGCCTGTTGTCCATGACGCAACACCAACTCAGCCCATAACTTATACTCCCGTTCAATTCCCAACCCATTCAACTTGTCAATTAAATATGCTTCGGGAACCCCCAAACTGATAATTGCTCCCAAACACATATCGCCGGAAATCCCCGTTGGGCACTGAAGATAAGCTACTCTACTCATAGATATTTATTAATTAATTCACAAATTAGTAATCCCAATTTGAAAAAAGAATGGGACAAAGGGTGATTCTCAATCTAAAATCCAAAATCCGTCTTGAAAAGTTTGCTCAACGGAGGGAACCCCTGCACCGCAAATTTTCGCAAAATCCAAAATAGTATAAGTCTCAGAAAAACCCCCAGTATCCATCCTACCTGACCCTATTCTCCGTTCATTTTTACCTGACCATGACAAATATTATCCAAGTCCATCCTGATAATCCCCAAATCCAACGTATAGAGGAAATAAAGTTAGCCCTGCAACGTGGGGCAGTCATGCTTTATCCTACCGATACAGTTTATGCCATCGGTTGCGATTTAAATGCTAAGTCAGCAGTGGAAAAAGTTCGTAAAATCAAGCAGTTAGCAAATGATAAACCACTGACATTTCTGTGCCCATCGCTTTCTAATGTATCAACTTATGCTTTTGTAAGTGATACCGCCTATAAAATTATGAAGCGTTTGATTCCTGGACCTTACACATTTCTACTACCTGCTACGAAATTGGTGCCGCGATTAGTACAAAATCCCAAACGTAAAACAACCGGAATCAGAGTGCCAAATAACACTATTTGCTTGGAGTTATTAACAGCCTTGGGAAATCCAATTATTTCGACTTCTGCCCATCTCCCTACTAATGATACGGAAGAGGAGATATTAGCAATGACACCAGAACCATTAATTACTCGGTTCGAGCTATTTGATCGTTTGGAAAAATTAGTTGACGTAATTGTGGACACTGGTGAAGAACCTACATATCAAGTTTCCACCATTTTGGACTTAACCATCGAACAGCCAATGATGATCCGTAAAGGTTTAGGTTGGGAGGAAGCCGCACTGTGGATTTAAACAATCTGTTACAAAACTTAGTCTTCCCATAGCAAGCAGCTGATGGAAAAAATACTCCAGTTTTAAAATTGTCATATTTATTAGGCAAAAACTACCAACAGTAAAAATCGTCGCTAATCCTTAGCATACAAGGGTTTCGATGAATTTTCCCAGTTAACAAATACAATTGTACCGTCCTCGAACTAGTTGCGCGTAACAAAACCGACACAACACTGCCACAGGAACTTATTGATTTTTTCTATATTCATAAATGTGAGCAGTGCTTATGGCAACTCCAAGAGGAGGAGCGACGAGATGTGCCCCAGCCAAAAGCGTGCCTTTAGGTGCTGTTTCTGCTTTGTCGTTACGGTGCAATGCCATTCCTAAAAGAGTCATGAAAATCAATCTTGTTAATCTACCCACCACAAAAGCTACCGTTAAGCCTCAAGTTGCAACCGAACAAGTAACAATACCAAGTTCTGAATTTTTACTGCAAGTATTGTGTAAGGAAATACAAACACAAGTCAAAACTTCACCTGCTGGGGTAAAAGCTTTAGCACAGCGGATTACTAAAGAGGTAACTCGTATTTGTGATAAAAGCTCTCGTATTCAAACTTCTGGAGAAATCCAGTCTTGGCAATTGAGCCTGGCTCGTCATCGGTTACAAAAATGTCTGCGTTACTACCAATTAGGTTCTAGAAGAGGACGAGTAGAATTACATAGTTGCTTGGGTTCTATGGTTTATCGCCATATTTGTGATCCCTCTTTGCATCTAGGTTTTGATGCTCGCTACAATTTGATTGAAGACTTTTTACAAGCATTTTATATTGAAGCAATTAAAGCATTTCGGCGGGAAAATGAGTTTGCTGAAGACTATACACCCCGCACTCAGCTACAATTAGCAGAATATATGGCATTTACTGAGCAGTATGCCAAACGCCGCATTAATTTACCTGGTGGTGCCAGCCAGCAATTGATTATCCTCCGCGCCCAAGGGTTTAATCGTCGCCAACCCCAGGAAACCACTGTTGATATTGAAATGGCTGTTGAGTCTGCTAGAACCGAAGAGGCAGAATCCTATATGCGCAGTTCAGCTGTACAACAAGTGCGATCGCAAATGGTTGCCAAATCTAATTTCGATCTTGCAGAAGAAGCTGAACGAAATTCGATTATATCTGAATTGGTTAAATATTTGGAATCTCAAGGTCAAAATGATTGTGTAGATTATTTAGTATTGAAACTGCAAGATTTATCCGCGCCAGAAATCGATCAAATTCTTGGTTTAACCAGTCGCCAACGGGACTATTTACAACAGCGTTTTAAATACCATGTAGAAAAATTTGCTAGACAGCATCAATGGCAGCTAGTACATCAATGGTTGGGAGCTGGTTTAGAACAAAAATTAGGTCTTTCTTCCACTCAATGGGAAAACTTTGTAAATCGCTTATCGGAACAACAGCGGCAAATATTACAATTGAAAACTGCCAAACAAAACGATCAGTCAATTGCCAAGGCAGTTAAATGTACTCCCAAGCAACTGCAAAAGCGTTGGACTCAACTATTAGAAATGGCATGGTCTATCCGTAATGGTCATACTGAGGTTCAAGCAGGTTAATGCATAACAATTATTTGCATTACCTACATTTATGCATTATTTCAACCTCTCCATGCTATTCACTTATCTAACCCAAATTACTAGAGATAATTCCCACAAATTTGACTGGAAAATATTCTTATCAATATTCTTTCTCTGTTCCCTACCCCTGGTGGGGATATTTTCATTTTTTCATTATTGTTTGATAAAAAAATTCCCCGGAAATTAACCGAGGAAGCCAGGTTGTTGCCATTTTGCTGTGTGTCTTTAGTGCAAGACCGTAATATTTACAATAGCAACTACCCCATATTTAAAACTGCCAAAATGGCACAAAATGTTAAGCATCTGAGTCAAAATAGCAAATTTCATGAAATCCTAGAATAAGCCAAAGCTTTCATAGGTAGTTCACTCAGATAATAATGACTCAAGGAACACGGGCAAATAAGTCTGGTGGTATTTTAGAAGCTAATGTTAAGGCAACATTAAACGGAAATAATTATTTTCAAGTGGGACATCATGTCTCTAAAGAGGCTATCGACAATGCTGCTTTGTTACCCAAACGTTACGGGCGACAAATTTATATTGGTTTGGGGATTTATCAAACAGCCCTAAATGTAGATTTTTATCTTGCGGGCATACCTAAATTTACATCTGGTCTCATTATTGAATGTAAATACCAAGAAAGTTTCGGTTCTGTGGATGAGAAATTCCCTTATTTAAATCTCAACATTCAGCATTGCTATCCCGCTCCTGCAATTGTGGTTATGGGAGGTACAGGTATGAGACAGGGAGCGGTTGATTGGTTAAAAAATCAAGTTGAATCCAATCATAATCTGGTAGCTGTTCAGAGTTTAGATCGATTTATTGCCTGGGCTAATAAAAATTTGTAATTTCATCAGTACAAAAACCGGCGTTGCTGAATCCAGGTATGAATTAAGTTCGCGCAAAGACGCAAAGGCGCAAAGAATCGTTCTTCAATAATATCGAAAAATGTAAATTCATACTTCCATTCAGCAACGCCGACTTATATTTGATTTTTGTTGCTGCGACATGGGCGAGTGCCTACAAATCTTATACAATCTCTCCATGAATTTGCACTTAATATTAAACTCACGCAAAGGCGCATTAGACACGAAGTGGTGAGACAGCGCGGTCTTGGGGAGCCCGCAGCGGTCTTGTGGAGCCAGTCCGGTCTTGGGGTCTCCCCAAATGGAGGAACTGGCGTGGTTTCCCACTAAGAGCAAATGGCGTGGTTTCCCCCATGAGCGACTGCGTGCCCCTTGCTCCCTTCGGGAGAGCTTCGCTAACAGGGGAGCTAACGCTAACGCGGAGCGTCTCCGTTGGCGCAGCCTGCCCGAAGGGCTTAGGAGATATCCGAAGGGCTTCGGTGCAGGGTAGACGCAAAGGTTAAAACTTAAGCATCATTATGATTAAGTGCATTGTTACAGAGAATTGGTATTAGATTTTTGAAAAACACCTAGGGTGTCCTGCCGACGAGAGTACGGCCCCATCCGGTAATCCTTTTGGTGCGGAGTGCTGTTAGCATAACGCACCCTACTGCTTACTGGCTAATTGGCTCATTTGATGAAAAAATGAAATATAGCGATATATTTTATTGTAGTATTATGAGTAAAATTGTCGGGACGACAGAAGCTGCATTTTTATTAAATATTTCCATCTCTAGAGTCAAAGTTTTGCTGCAGCAACAAAGGATTAAAGGAGCAAAAAAAGCAGGTAGAGTCTGGAAAATTCCCTTAATTAAAGG
>JASJCJ010000032.1 GCA_030066045.1 Calothrix sp. MO_167.B12 | reverse complement strand
TTTGTCATCATAATGAGTTAAATCCCGTTTTTATAGGTGTTTTTGATTGTTGAGGTAGATGTTGGGAAAAAAGAATTAATCTGGTGTAACACCAGTGATCTTTTTCATTAGTTCTGATGGGTAAAAAATGTAGTGGGAGCGTCTCGCTCCCTGTTTCCACCCAGGGAGCCGGAAAGCTCCCTGTTTCCACAAAGCGGGCAAGATGCCCGCACTACGGTAAACTATCAAAATTAATGAAAAAAACCACTAGTTATGGATAAGCGAAGTAAAAATTATTCAGGTTTTCTTCGCTATTATTATGGTTTGAAGCCTGAGAAATCAACTTTGAGGCGATCGCATTTCGCAATGGTGCCGCTTCTTCTGTCGCTAACCAGTTAAATAACTGGCTGACTGCTTCTGGGGAACTATCTATTTTCAGAGCTTCTTGGATTAAACGAAATGCACCAGCTACATTATCTGCCTTCAGAGGAATTGCCACATCCGATAGACACCTATTAAAGTAAATCTTACGGGATCTTGCTGTAATCTCGGCACGATATTCCATAGGCAGATAACTCTCGGAAATTTCGATGCCCATGCGGTAGTATTCTGCTTGCGCCCCTGCCAAGAAAACTTCACTGGACATATTGTTAGAATGCTGGCGGTAACAGGCGAGGATTGCTGGTTCGCACCACCAATCGTAGAAGGAAGCAATACGCTTGTAGAGTTCCCAATCAGGAGTATAAAGATTAACAAGGTCGTAAGCCCCTAACCGTTCGTGAGCTGCCCGACGAATTAAGGTTGCACAGGGGTTTAAGGGGTTAGCGCTACCAATCCGTTGCAGCCAATTTTTATTAATACCCCTTTTCATGCCCGAGTGCTTTTGGGTAAAAACTACCTTTCTTTTCTCATCAATATTTTCATATCCTGTAAAAGCAGCTCCCACAGAATCAGGACATCCCTGTAAGCTTGATTTGAGCCGGGAATAATAACCAGGAAGTACATATTCATCCTCTGGCATTAAGTGAATCCACTCACCGCGACTGAGGGCAATTCCCCGATTAAAGTTGCGTCGCGGTCCAATATTTTCCGAATTCAGATAGTAACGGACTATACCGCCACCGATGGCATTCACTAATTCAAACAGGGGTGGATCGCTGGCATTATCCATCACCAGAATTTCCATTTCCTCTTCCCCTTGCCATTGAGCCAATACACTGGCAAGACATTCCAGCATATAGTCTTTGCGGTTATATAGGGGAATAATTACGGAAAAGAAAGGTCGCTTTTCGTCACTAGGTGGTACGGGAGGAATTGCTGGGAACTGATAATCACCAACGGTAACTTCCCCTAGTTCTATCTCTGGTGAAGCATATTTTTCAGGAACAAACTCAGAAACTGGCTGATTGTTTATAGCTGCGGCATAGTGAGGATTAGTCAACTTTAAACCTTGTCGATATGCGGCGGCAGATTCATTTAATTTACCTTGTGTTTGGTAAATCAGTCCCAAACACATATAAGCTTCCCCGTAGTTAGGATTAATTTGCACAGCTGTTTGCAAGCAATCTATCCCTGCTTCCAATTCTCCCTGTGCTTGCAGTCTCACCCCTAAGTGATAATGAGGTTCCGCAAAATCCGGTTGCAGCTTAATTGCTTGGCGATAGTAAATGATCGCATTCTGCAAATCTCCTGCTTGTTCCCGAGCAACCCCCAATTTGTAATTTACTTGGGCATAGTGGAGGTACTTGTCTGGGGACAGTTTACCTTGAGTATGGAGCAAATTAGCCCAATTGACATCTGCTTCGGTACAATTGGGTTGAATTTCTAAAGCTTTTTGATAGCAAGCGATCGCCTCATCAAACTTGCCTTGTTCTTGTAAGATATAACCGAGATTGTTATGTAGTGCTGCTGCATCTGGTCGTAGAGTAATAGCTTTTTGGTAAGCTAACTCAGCTTCTGGAAACTGACCTTGAGCTTGACGCACATTGCCTAAACTAAACCAGCCCTTAAGTAACTCCGGTTGCACTGACACCGCATTAATAAATAACTTTTCTGCTAGCTGGGGCTGACCAACTTCCTGTGCCAACATACCTAACCCATATAATGCCTCTGGATGTTGAGGCTGCTCTTTGAGAACCTGAATATAACTCTGTTCTGCTTTGTTAAATTTCTTGGCTCGATGATATTTAATTGCAAGTTGGAGGGTTTGAGAATTTGTTTGCATATTCAATCTCCAGTAATATTACACCCAATAAAATTTATTTTTTGACAATTGGTTTTGATGAAATTATTTGTACAGAAACCTAAAAGCATCGGTTTTCTACAGTATTTTTAATTAATTACATGATTTAGAAATATAACGAAACTACCTTTTTCAGTAGTACCTGAGAATGCTAGCGGGTGAAAAGAATTTTGCGTGTGGTTTATAGCTAATTCTCCTTAGTTTTTGACTGTTGACACAGCTTGTTTTCCCTTCACCCATACTAGCCTTCCAAATCCTGTGATTAATTATTAAAGAGTATGTTAAAGATTAGCAGCATTATAACTTCCGTCAGCAAAGTCAAATTGCTCAAATCTATTGGTTGTCATGGTAACCCCACCTCGCTCAAACATAATAGAACCAGACGAACCGTAAGATATAGTAAAGTCGCTTTTGCTATAAGAGCCGAAGCTTATTGTATCAAAACCTGCACCACCATCTACTTTAGCGTCACCGAAACCTTCAACGAAGTCTCCTCCTCTACCCATCCTGATATTGACATTACCTCCAAAACTGGAAGCTCTGACCTCATCCTTTCCATACCCAGTAATAATATCGCCACCAAAAATACCGTAAGATTTGTTTCCGGTAGCGTAAGCTGTTATTTTATCGCCCCCATCTCCAGTACGAATCACACCGCCATCGTTTTTAATGGCGATCGCAGTATCAGAAGCAGTAGCATTAGCTTCTAAGATATCTCTTCCCAGACCCATACCAACGAAACCGTTACTATTATCAAAAGCGATCGCTTTATCTTCAACATTAGCAACGGCATCGAAAACACCTTGAACTAAAGCTCTATTTTCGGGAGTAGCAGCAGCTAAAACAGCAGCTTCTACATCTGCACGGGCAGTAGAAAAAGAAGTAGCTTTAGCTGTAATCTTATCTCCACCCCAACCCATTTTCATTTCGCCCTGTTGGTTGTTAATGCCTGTAGCAACGACTTTTGCTGTGGCCAAACTTATAGCTAATCCTTGTGCAACGGCTTGGAGACCTCCTGTAACTGGTTCTTGGGCAAAAACAGTAGCAATAGCTTCGACATTTAGTTCCGCTCTGGCCTCAGCACTTACAGAACCTATCACCTCTCCATCAACGGTATCGCTACCCGCACCAGTGCCAAGTTCGCCAGTGTTCTTAATACCGTTAGCAATAGCAGCTATATCAACTATGGCAATACTAGACGCTATGGCACTAACATCTACAGTATTAGCAATGGCTATAGCTTTAGTCATTGTGCTCGTTTCGGCGGAAACTACTGCTACAGCTCTGCCTCTTACTACATCACGACCTCTGTTGGTATGGAGATCACCTTGGTTAATAATCCCACTAATATCAAGATATCCTTGATTAATAAATACAGCAGAGCTGGAGGGATTTGTGCCTTGACCTATGTCTTGAGCTGCGGTCTCAGCCGTAGCCTTCAAGTCAAATTTAACAGATGAAGTCCCAATGATCTGATCGTTACCTCTTAAGGTTTTGACAGTAGAAGCTGCGGGATTGAAGATAGTCTTACCGGGAGCAACTACATCATTTCCGTTGGTAAAATTAACTGTACTTAAGTCAAAAACATTGCTACTCATTTGTTAATTATCCTTTTTTTCTTCTGTATTTTGATGTTGAACGCGCCAAGAAAATATTGAAGACCTTGATTTTTTAGTTTGTACTAGGTAATAGTGCAGAATCATTTACAGAAGTGCTTTCACCAATCTACCCTCGTTCCTCAGATAGATCGCCACTTTTTTGTTTTGGCTATCATTCTGATTTATGTCTTATGCCTATTCCATACATCACTGGTAATCAAAGTTTAATTGTATATAAAAAGCAGAAAACAATGAGGGATCAAGAAAATGTACATCTATCTATCAACCTTAATTCCTTAATTACTTATGGTTAGGATTGAAACTCCTCTAGCAATCGCTATGTCTTTTATGAAAAATTAAATGTGAAAAATATTTGATTAATCAAATACTGTTTGCATTATATGTTTTTTTGTTTTCAAAAATCATTTTTTTTTAGGTTTCTTGACATTTCTTTTTATCAAAAAATCTGATATCTGTTAATTAGTAAATAATATTTTTTTATTAAAAAAATAAAAAAACAAAAACATCTGGACAATATAAAAAATAATTTATTGTCCAGATCAGATTGATAATTTATGCTTTTTTATTAATGTCAAATTTTTTATTTATGTTGATCAGAATACCATCTGCTATCTAAAGTTTGTTTTGCTTGCAAAATTACTTTCAAATAACTTAATTGACTATTCCAACCAGAACGGGGAAGCAAGGGGGTTGTTGGTGATGAATTTTTGGATGATTCAACTTGATTGGCTTTCCCCTGCACTTCAACCGTCTCTAAATTTTCTGCCACAATTTATCCTCCTATCAATGAATAGGCAACTTCCGGCTCATCTTGCCAATTTTCTGGCCACTGGATCATCTCAGCAGTAAACCTTAATGGATCATTCTCCGGCAAAGGAGCATCCGCAGGTTCCACAATTAGCTCAAATTCACCATTATCAAAGGGCAGTCCTTGCGCCTTAACTTTAGGAACTACCCGCTCCCTCAAACCTCGTTCTCCATGAACAAGGGCGCGATGATGACAGTAAGGATTGTTGCCCCTGCGATCAAAGAAAACATGAGCAGTCCAACTGCAACCACCACGGCAAAGTTCCGCGAATTCGCAAGTTTTACAGAAACCCCACAAGTGTTTTGTCCCTTCTGGCGTTCCTGCTCCCAGGTTAAAATTTAGTTCTTCAGTATTTTCAACTATGTCTTTTAAAGAAAAGTCTCTAATATTACCACCTGTATAAGCTGTTGTAGGTAAGGAAGGACAACCTTTGATGGCTCCGTCAGCTTCTATTCCCAAGGTAGAGAGTCCGGCAGAGCAGCCTTGCCAAAATCCCAATTCATACTCTTTACCCCGTCCTCTTAGTAATCTTTCCTCAGGTCCGTAGTAACCAATATTATTTCCTGGTTGGACCTTAACTCCTTCCCGATATGCCCGACGGGCAACACGGACGATCATCGGATATATATCCAGGAGTTCGTGGGGTTGGAGAAGAATTTCTGCATTATCCGCTGCATTTCCCATAGGGACTGTAAGTTGAATTTGCCAGGCAAGGGCACCAGCATCACGGATACATTCATATATCCGGGGAAATTCTGGGGCAGACAGACGATTAATTTGGGTATTACAACCGACAAAAATACCAACTTCCCTTAAGTGTTTTATAGTCTTAAGGGCATACTTCCAAGAGCCTTTTTTCCCTCGTAAGCGATCGTGAGTTGCCTCTAAGCCATCAATAGAAACGGAGACAGTACGAATACCTGCTGCCTTCATTTTACCTGCGGTTTCCAAAGAGATGCCATAGCCGCCAGTAGTCATGCCACAAAGCATTCCCGCGTCAGTAATCGCTTTAGCTATTTGCAGCCAGTCTGGGCGTAAAAATGCTTCACCACCAATTAGGGTAACTTCTTTAATCCCCACTTCTGCCATTTGCCTAACGAGATCCAAGGCTTCCTCTGTAGAAAGTTCTTGAGTACGCTGGCTACCAGCACGGGAACCACAATGGCTACAAGCAAGATTACATTTTAAAGTAATTTCCCAAACGGCATAACTTGTGCGGCGATATGACATAAAAACCTCTAAGTATAATTGTTTTAAATGGGCTGTAAATTACCTTATAGATTCATTTAATACATGGGTAGGTTACGTAAGAGTTAATACACCAAACCTTGGCTTCGGTTATTGCAAAAATAAGTAGGGCGGGCATAGCCCACCTTACTTTTATTAGGGAGGTACAATATATTTAAATTCCTGTAATACTTATTAGAGCTGGATTTGAAAGAAAAATCTAGGTCACTTTGGTAGTAACAATGGTTCTAGTACTGCTGCAATTTATGCGAGATAGTCCCCATGAAACAACTTCATGGGGACTATCTCTTTTCAACCAGCCTCTTAATTGTTTGAACAGAATCGCCCGCGCAGTCCTCATTTATAAACTCGTTTTAGATGGAGCCTGCGCGGCAGTCAATTGATGCTAATACCAAATCAAAAAGGGAGGTAATGTTTGCGACAGATACAATTGTAATCCCACCTTAACCCCGCCCCTACCAATAAATCATGTGTTGCATTCTTTTTTCAAATTGCTTCTAGGGCGTGTTTTCAAACTATGGTGTAGGTTGGGTAGAACGAAACCAAACCCAACTGGGTGTACGGAAAATGTTGGGTTACTCTACCCTAGCCTTCGGCAAGCCCTCCGGGTTCGCCACTTGCTTTATGCCGGGAAACCCGTCCACCGCAGTGGCTCACCGCTGCGCGTCTACGGGAACGCCTGACGGCGTTAGCGCAGCTCCTCACGGAGCGAGGCACGAGAAGCCCCTGAGTCGCTTTCGCGACACGCTGCGCGGTAAGCGGAGCTATGCCGCAGGCTTTACGGGTCTACGTTCCTCAAACGCCACTGACTATAACGGAGGGAACCTCCCTTCGGGTGAATCCTTCGGATACGCTTCGCGAGCAACACTTTGCTTATGCCGGGGAACCCTTGCGGCAGTTACTCCACTTGGGGAGACCCCAAGACTGTACTGCCTCACCACCGCAAGTGTTTCACCGTAACGGAGTGGCTCCCCAACCTACAATTGATGCTAATTTTGGGTTTGAAAACAGTCCCTAGCCCTAGACGTAGCGTAAGCGGAGTCTGTGGGTACTTCACTGTATATAACCTGAGTCAGGATGTATAACTCCTTCACTAAGCTCCAAATCATGAACCACTACCCCATACATAGCTTGATAGCACATCCATGGTTTGCAATCTGGTTTTGGCTCTTCATCTTTAGGAGGCCAAATAATAATGCCATACATTGGCTGAATTTCAATATCATAGGACAACTGATCTTTTGTCAAACCACCAACAGCACCTACTAACTCTTCTTCCGTTAGGTCGTGAAATTCGCCTAATTCTTTGAATTCCAAAATTTTGATAGCGGCTTTTTCAAATTCATTCTGAGAAAAAGTATAGCCACTTTCTGCCATTACTTTTCTCACTTCCTCTATTTTTTTATTAGTTAATTTAGCGCGAAAAGATTCGTCTTTGACTAATCTGACCAGGAAATCTTTGACTTTTTCTACAATATTGTTAGACATGATGATTATATCCTTGATTTAACAGTATATAACAAATTAACAACCTGTTATAGTTGCATTTTATAGTTGCATTTGTTTGTATTTATTGTTCAAACCAAAACAACGAGGTACGAGATTATTAGGATTGCCATAATAATCGAGTATTTCATGGGTTCGCAGAACCATCGACTCCATCAAAATAGCTACGAAAAAACCTGATTTTTGGGTTCCCGTGGGTAAATTCTGGTTTTTAGTCTACAGCATCTAAATTAAATGAGTATTCAACTGATACTTTTAACTCTGCATCTGGTGGCAGAATTACTCCATACATTGCTATCGCCTCACCACCAGGATAGACTCCAGTTATATCTATGTCTGGAAAGTCCGTAATATCCTGATCAAAATCAAAATTAAACTTCAAATCCCAATCAAATTTTGTCGATACTCCACCAACAGCACCGACTAATTCCTCTTCCGTTAGGTCGTGAAATTCACCTAATTCTTTGAATTCTATAATTTTGATAGCAGCTTTTTCAAATTCATTCTGGGAAAAAGTATAGCCACTGTCTGCCATTACTTTTCTCACTTCCTCTATTTTTTTATTAGTTAATTGAGCGCGAAAAGATTCGTCTTTGACTAATCTGACAAGGAAATCTTTGACTTTTTCGACAATAGTGTTAGACATGATGATTTTGTCCTTTATTTAACAAAATTTTTGATAACTTAGGCAAGTAAGCTCTGTTTTGACGAGAAATAATGGGTTTGAGAGATATAAATCTCCTAAAAACCCCGGTTTCTGGGTTCACGTGGCTAAATCCTAGTTTTAGTCTATATCAGCATCTAAATTAACCCGTTATTTTTCAGGTATTCTTCTAGTGATATTGCGTCTGGTGGTATAACTGCTCCATACATTGCTATCCCATAAATACCAGGGTCGTCTGGAAGTTCAATCACCTTATCAAGATCAATAGTTACATCGAAATCTTGATCAATATCAAGATCGATATCTACATCTTTGTTAGCGTAAACGTTGTAGTAACCACCAACAGCCCCCACTAATTCCTCTTCCGTAAGGTCGTGAAATTCGCCTAATTCTTTGAATTCCAGAATTTTGATAGCGGCTTTTTCAAATTCATTTTGAGAAAAGGTATAGCCACTGTCTGCCAGTACCTTTTTCACTTCCTCTACTTTCTTATTAGTTAATTGAATGCGGAATGATTCATCTTTAACTAATCTGATAAGGAAATCTTTGACTTTTTCTACAATAGTTTTAGACATGATGAACTTATCATTTATTTAACAGTACATAACAAATTAACAACCTGTTATAGTTGCATTTGTTTGTAGTTATTACTCAAATCAAAGCAATTAGGTATGGGATTATTAGGATTGCCATAATAATTGAATTGAATATTTCATGGGTGGTTTGAGCCATAGAAATATCCGAACAACACCGATTTCTAGATTCCCGTGGGTAGATCCTGATTTTTAGTCTACAGCAGCATCTACATCTAAATTAACTGGGTCTTGAGATAAAGTTTCTATTGATATTAACTCTTCTGGTGGCAGAATTGCTCCATACATTGCGATCGCTTCAATAGGAGGGTAAGTTTTAATTATATCTATGTATGGAATTTCCTGATTAATATACTTATCCTTAATATCAGGATTAATATCACTATCACTATCAATTGTAATCTCAATTGAGTCCTGCCAATGTCTCCAATTAAATTGTGTTGATACTCCACCAACAGCACCAACTAACTCTTCTTCCGTGAGGTCATGAAATTCGCCTAATTCTTTGAATTCCAGAATTCTGATAGCGGCTTTTTCAAATTCATTCTGAGAAAAGGTATAGCCATTTTCTGCCAGTACCTTTTTCACTTCCTCTACTTTCTTATTAGTTAATTGAGTGCGGAAAGATTCGTCTTTGACTAATCTGACCAGGAAATCTTTGACTTTTTCGACAATATTGTTAGACATGATGATTGTATCTCTTGTTTAACAGTGCATAACAAATTAACAACCTGTTATAATTGCATTGCCTTATAGTGATTGCTCGATAATCATTGATTTTTTCTCCTGAAAATTAACTAATCGTTTTTGGGATTTTGTTTTTGCTTATATATTGCCGCCCTCACAAGGGCAGCAATGAATTCCTAGTAGTGATTGCTCTAATCAAAACAACGAGGTAGAGGATTATTAGGATTACCGTAATAATCGAGTATTTCGTGGGTTCGCAGAACCATCGACTCCATCAAAATAGCCATGTTCTTTTTCACTACCAACTGCTCTTCTAGAGATACATAAGGCACCTCTATCAACAAATCTGCTGTAATTTGATCGTGAGCTCCATCCTCATTAATCCGAGAATGGAGCAGGATAGGTTGATAAAATTCAGACGGTAGTTTTAAAGTCTGGCAATGCTGTTTAAATATTTCTTGGAAATGATGATCGTCTTCTTCAAATAGCATCAGGGCAGCCTTAAAACTCAGGGGATGCTGATTGGCAAAAACCCCAAGGGCAGAGCAAATAGCAAATGTCATGGGCAAGGGCTGCATCTGTTTCAGCTGCTCTCCAGCGATGCCTACGCTCTTCAAAGACTTCTCAAGCAAACGATCATGGTGCAACTCAGAGGTAAAGAATTCTTGGAGGTGTTTTTGGGTGGTTGGCGATTCATGATGAGCTAGGGATGGTGCCAACAACCTGGGACAGAGATGGGTGATGTGATATGACTCTAAAGCATAGCCAATTACCTGATTTCTGGAGAGGGTGCCATCAGCCATCTTTAGGGAAAAAGGAGAAGGAGGAAATTTCTGCTTGAATCGCACCACGAAGCGGCATAATTCCCGATAGAACTGTTGCCCAGTCACTCCTTGGGGGTTTATTTGCCGTTGCTTATCTGCTAGTAAACCCCGCTCCTCGAACTCACTCAGCAGTTCTGGAATCTGTTCTTGAATCCCTGGACACCATTGAGCTAATTGTTCTGACGAAAAGCCACCAATCTGTAAAAGTCTTAATAGTTTGTTTATTTCTTGTCCATCTTCTGGCAAAATAGCGATCGCACATCCCCGATCTCCATAGCGAATTTCAATCCTAGTGTCCTTAAACTCACACATTACCCCATCTTTAAATGTGGGCTGCTGGTATGAAACCTTTGTTAATGGCATAACTCCCTCCCTGGTAGTTGTTAAATTACCGAAACTCGCCGCAGTAGATTAGGGGCAGATGAATAGTAACGAGCGATCGCTGTATAAAAGTTGTGATACATTTCTACAAACAAGTGAGTTTGCTGCTCAAACCGCTGTCTCGTTTCTCGGTCAATATGGGGTATGTTTTCAAAGATGTGGTGGCTGAAGGTTCCCTGTTGGTTTTTAAGTTTGGTATTAACCAGTTTTCTAATTGGCTCAATAAAACCAGGGTTTAGTTCCAGCCATTCACTGGCTGCAAGATAAAGCTCAAAGTTTTTAAAGGTACTGTCTGCTAATACCCCCAAAATACTCAGGTAAAAAAGTTGATCATAGTTTGCCCAAAATGTCAAACCATTGCACATAGCCATAGTTTCTGGCAGTGGCATGGTATCTGTGAGTTCCTCGCCACTAATGCCAATGGCATTAAGTGCTGACATTAATAACCCATCTTGTCCATATGCTTGAGAGTAGAACTCATCAATGGATTGTCTCACTTTTGTGGAAGCTGGGAAACTAAGTACGGGAGACTGAAAACAGCATCTTCGGGAAAATAAGTGATAATGCTCTATGGCAAAGCCGTATAAAACCCCAATGGGTGGCTTTGGAGATGTGGGATTAATTAATTGCCACAACAGATTTTCCTCAACACTTTGGCCGAGCAATTCGCGGGTTAACTCTTCTAATTCTAATAGAGTCTCAATCCCTGAATTAACCTGCAACGGGGCAGCATCATCAACCAATCCCCGTTCATCTAAATCGCGCACAATAGTATTAATCGCCTCAGGATTCTTAGGAGCGCATATTTGTTGAAGCTCGCCTATACTCCTAGTACCATCCATCATTAAGAAGAGTTTCTGCAACCCCTGACTCGATTGAGGGTTGGCAGGAAAACTAAATTCTCGACCATCCTGAGAACAAATAATTCGATCTTGATAAATATTTACTTTACAAACTAGTCGAGGAAACATCACTGTCGCCCATTGCCGATTTGTTTCCTCAACATCTAACTCTAGCAACTCCGGTTCTAAATCTGAGGAGATGCCATCTGGAATACTTTCCTTAGTATGAGCAACTGTATATTTGGACATTGGCTAAATCCCTGATGTAATAAGGAAATGAACATTGTTTACTGTTCTTTGTCCGGATTCACATCTTGCACCACAAGATGATTGAGAAAAATGTTTGGTAGGTTGGCAGGGTGGACACTGCTGCTCACCTAGCCCTTATAGAGTGACTACTTGTATCCAGGTTATAAGATGACAAAAGTTACAGAATGACAGGGCACCACACAAAATGGATTTCTTCTCCGTTATAATTGAAGACATAAGTTTTACATGGCAACGGTTGGGGTTCTGGAGCTGGCAGGGGATTACGACGGCAATCAGATCGCTCTAGAAACGAAGTTAGTTCGGAATTATCTTCTTTTTCTGCTTCTCCAGACATTGCCAGTAAACCACCTTGAATAGAAGAAAATTCTTCAGTAGTTAGTTCTTGCAGATTTTCCAGATTCTCAATTTTTAGACCCTTGTTTGCCATAATGTTTCTCCTGAAACTCTAGCTAATACCCTTGCTACAAGGTTCTACCTTGCAATGCATTTAGGGAAGCTTTGCCTGCCGTTAATTCTGGAGGCAGAGCCTCCCCTAATTGGTTTCTAGGCAGTGCCGATAAAATTTTTTCACCACCAAGCATGAAAGTGGTAGGTAAATACACGAAAATGCCTGAAGCATCAATTATGTAAAACTATGTCAAACCCTATTTGCGTATACATTTGAGACTTTTATCAACTAGTACTCCACCACATTAATTTTGATAGGCAGCTGTAGTGCGGGCATCTTGCCCACTTCTTTACAGCAGGGAGCGAGACGCTCCCACTACGATTGTTTTACCCTTCAGAACTCATGTGGCGGAACACTAGTTTTTGTCTAAGTCTCGATAGAAGTATTTATTGAAACTTGGAATACTTCCGTGTAAAATGTATGCATATGAAAGTTACAGTATGGCATAACACCAGCTGGGGGATAGTTTTACTTCACCAACGATGATTCTCTGGTTTTGTCCATCTTCAACTTCAATATAGTTGACTGTTATGGGTGCTTTGCATTCTCCGGGTAGGGGATAGGGATCGTAAGGAAGTGGGTGTGGTTCCCAATCATCCCAATCAATTGCTATGGAATACTCTTGTACTGCTAACATACCACCCTGAATCGCAGAAAATTCTTCAGTAGTTATCTCTTGCAGATTTTCTAGATTCTCAATTTTTAACCGTTTGTTTGACATGATGCTTCTCCTGAAATTCAAGCTAATTGATTAATGAATGGAGTGTGGGGAGAGTGAAAGTAATATCCAACCAATTCGCGCTATTGTTGGGTTGCCCTGCATTGAAAACTATGCAGGGTGAGGAGAGTGAAAGTAATATCCAACTGACAACTTGCAACAATGTGGTTTAGCCCACATTCCCACCTGGAAATAAATGATTCTGTGGGTCAACCGAACCTACAATTTATGCAAATTTTGGGTCTGAAAACACGCCCTAGCCCTGATGTAGAGAGTGCAAGATATGTGTATAGAAGGTTAGAGGATGACGTAACAATAACAAGGGTAAGCGATTATACCACTATCATCCGATGGTTTTATCTGAGGTTTGACAGGATAATGGGGATAACAAGGATAGGGATAAGGAGGCCAAGGATGAGGCTTATATACAGGTTTTTCTGGATCTACATAAATGAGTTGATCAGTTTCGATGCTTTCAACCTGAACCTCCGCTGCTAAGGATAGTCCCCCTTGGATGGAAAAAACTTCCTCACCGTTTAGTTCTTGCAAATTTTCCAGATTCTCAATTTTTAGCCGCTTGTTTGACATGATGCTTCTCCTGAAATTCAAGCTAATTAATAATGCAGTGTGGGGCGAGTGAAAGTGACATCCAACAAATTCGCGCTATTGTTGGGTCACCCTGCATTGAAGACTATCCTGCAAACTCTGCTTGTGGTAAGCCTACATTTCACCCATTCAGGGGAAGCAAAGTACAACCCAAACTAAGCCGATTTTGATGAAAATGGTGCTGAACGCTACCAAAAATACAACTAGGGTTAGATTTTATATAACTCCTAGGGCATATTTTCCAAGTCGCCGTCACCCTGGAAGGATGCGGCTATACATACCAAGCACTAGACTGCCTGCGCGAACCCCACATACGTGGACTTTGTTTGTGCAGTTGGAGCTTGAAAACAGTCCCTAGAACTATTGCCAGACAACATATTCACAGAAACAAAATAGCCCATATAATTGCGATCGCCCTCATGCGGCTTCAGAAAACCACCGCATTCAGGCGACTCCAGAAAGCCACCGCCATCAATTAACTTGACAATATTTTTTGTTTTGCATAAAATATGAATGTCTGGTAATACCAACCATTTAACCGTGATAGACAAAGAGCCAGGTTCAGTCCCGATTTAATTTAATGTTGGCGCATTAAATTTGTGAAAGTGAGGGCAAGGAAGGAATAAAGTAAATGAAATTTACATGATTACCTTCCCAGCGACTTTATGGCTCAGATATGGAAAATGGGAGGTTCTCCCAGGAATTACTAACTTGTTTTGGGAATTTTATAAGTAGGCAATTATTTATTTAATTGCCTACTTTTATATTATACTTTGTTTAAAATAAAAATCAACTTTTTGAACGATTTTATTGATGAGTATATCTAATAACTATAATCGGCGAATAAAGTAAGTTAAATGTTGAATTTAAGTCTTGATTATCCAGGTAATATTGATTATTTATTGCCATGATATAAAGCTTTCCTAAATAACGATTTGACAAGCACAAAAATATGTAGTCCTACACACTAGTAAAAATTTACGCATTTAAAAACTTACTGTTTATAGGTTTGAGGACTCAACGATATTCGACCTTAATTACATAGTCCTATACTGCCACTATGTTTATTTATATAAAAAAATATGGTGGGCAATGGGTGGACATTGCCCTGAGTGAAAAGTTGGTTAAGCTTTTGTTGACTGAGTTTCGCCAATCTTTTCCAAATACCTACGAACTTCTTTATCGTCCGGGTTCAACTCTAAAGATTTTTGGAAATAAACCTCCGCATTTTTTAAATCTTTTGCTTTCTTCCGAGCAATACCCAATTTATAATTTAGTTTTGCATAATAAATCTTTTTGTCAGAGGATAGCTTAGATTGGGCATGAAGTATATTCCCTAAGTTGATATCAGCTTCTACACAATTAGGCTGAATTTGCAAAGCTTTTTGATAGCAGCTGATTGCTTGAGACCATTTACCTTGTTGTTCCAAAGTATAGCCCAAATTATTATAAATTGATGCCGCATCTGACCGCAGAGCGATCGCTTTTTTGTAAGCATCTTCAGCCTGTGGTAATTGTTCTTGAAGTTGGTAGAGATTACCCAAAGCAAACCACATCTTCACTGATTCTGGTTGCTCCCGCGCAGCACAACTTAAAAATTCCTCTGCTTGTTGTAGTTCACCTTTCTGTTGTGCCACCATACCCAAACCGTATAATGCTTCTGGGTGGTTTGGTTGGATTGCCAAAATTTGTTGGTAAGCTGACTCGGCTGACTCTAGATTATTAGCTCTATGTTCTTTAATTGCCAAGCGTAAGGTGTCAGCAACATTATCTGCGGTAGATGCCTTTGGCTTGCCAACAACGTCAATCAAAAATTCTTCTAAAGCTCGAACTGGTTTGAGATCGTTATATAATTTGTGCTTGTTCTCGGCAATTAACTGGGATATGTGTTGGCGATATTCAGCATCTGTCCCCAGACGGATGGCAATTTGCACATATTCTTCCTTACTAGAGGCGATAGTCTCTTCAATGCCCATCATCTTCAGGATGCCTAACACATGTCGCCCCCGCATCATCTCCTGGGGATAGGTAACAATTGGAACATTGAAGGCAGAGGATTCCATGGTTGTATTATTTCCGGACCAACCAATATTATCCAAGAAGACATCTGCAAGGGCTGTAACTCCAGCAAATTTCCCACCTTTTAAGCGTGGTAAAAAGATGCAGTAGTCTTCATAATTGAGTCCAAACTCCTCAAAAGACTGTTTTAACCGTTGCTGGAATATTTCCGTTACACCTTCACCTTCATTTTCGATAAACACAAATTTGCATTTATCTACATCCCGAGCAATTCTGGGAAAAACATCATCATTCTCGGGTAGATATTTGTATAAGGATTGGCAACTCCAGAACATGAGATCGTCTTCTGCCATGCCAATATCCGCTTTAGATACAGGTTTTGGAGGAATTTCCAAAGGTGTGTAATGAATTGCTAGATTCGGTAATCTAACTAACTTTTCAGTATAATGCTCCTGAGCATTCTCCGGTTCCATGAAATCGCTGCTCAAGTGATAGTCAATGGTGGGGAAGCCACTTGTTTCTGGATGTCCTCCAAAAACAACTTGAGTAGGAGCTAGTTTGAGGCACCCTAACTTCACTGTTGTAGGGTCCATACCAAACTCAGGAAAAATGAGGACGTGTAACTTGTCTTTTTGAATCGCCTCAGCCCATTGTTCCAGTGGTAAAGGACCTTGAGTAAATTTGTCAAATGCTTTGGCTGCTTTGACAGTTTCCTCATCCTGTTTTAAGGTACTGTTTGTATAGTAACCAAATAGTTCAAACCGACTGCGATCAAGATTTTCTACCCAACCTTTAGTGGGAATTTTCCAAACGGAATGCCTGTAAAAATGTGTAGAGACAAAGCCGATGCGAATTTTCTCGTTTGGTTGTAAATCAGGTAAGGAAATGTCCTGACTCCATTGGGGATAGGTATTTGACATCAGGTGAACGAGCATTTCCCCATAGATTTTCTGCAAATCGCGGTCATTTAAGCCTTGATAAGCCAGATAAAAAGGTTGAGATACTCCTACTGCATCTGTCGCCTTTTTTAATTCTTGGAGACTAGCTTGTTGATAATGTTGAGCTAAATCTTCCAGGTGGCGTTGATAATTGTTGCGTCTGAGTTCTATTTCTGCAGAACTTGTATAAATAATTGGTAGTTGATTTATACAAATAAAAAATTTGGCTCTATCCAAATCTGGTTTGATTTTTAAAGCTTGTTGATAACTCTCCACAGCAGCTTCTAGCTTACCTTGCTTTTTGAGTGCATTACCCAAATTACAATAGACTTCAACCAACTGTGGTTTGATTTTTAAGGCTTTTTGATAATTCTCTACAGCAGCTGCAAAGTTGCCTTGTTTACTAAATATAATTCCTAAATTACAATAAGCCTCAGCATTGTCAGGCTTGAACTTTAAAGCTTGTTGGTAAGAATCAATCGCTGCTGATGAATTACCCCGTTTTTCAAGTGCATCTGCTAAACTGGCATGAACTTCAGCAAAATCGGCCTTGATTGTTAATATTTGTTCGTAGTAACTAATGGCTGCTTCCAATTGACCGGAATGATGCTTTTGTAAAGCGATTTTGATCAGAGATTGGATATTACTAGATTTCTTTTTGCGGTGTTGCGTGTTTGCGGGATGATTTTCCTTTTTATCCCTAGCAGAAAATCCTTTCTTAGCCTGTTTGTCACCTAGCTGAAAGGAACCTGCTACCCGTTTAATGCGGCTCATTACTTCATCCCTCCTTATATTGTGCAACACCCTTTTTTTGATTCATGGCCTTGTATTTTGTATTTAGGTGGGCAATGCCCACCTAAAACTTTATAGATGCATTGGTGTATTTTTTACTTAGCCAAATAATTTTTAGACAATGATTAAATCAGAGCGATCAATGCCCACACCACGCACCTCTCCAATGATTTCGTTACCAACTAAAATTGTTGTGCTACCTGGTATCACATTGCCAACAGCAAGAGTCACTTGTCCTCCTCCCAACAATGATTCATTCACCTGAATTTTATCGATACCTCTTTCAAAGTCAAGAATTAGCGCCCGATCCAGTGAGCCTAATGTACCACTACCGCCGACGTAGAAAATAGCTTCTGCATTTCCGAGAACGAATACGTCTGCACCAGCAACACCAAATGCACTCTCAGGGACTGGATCTGCTGTACCATCACCATTAATATCAACAAATAAACCACCAACTAGTATATCGAACTCACCAGCTTGTGTACCGCCCCCTTGAAGGGTATCATTACCGAAACCTCCGACGAGAGTATCGTCACCATTACCTCCAAATAACTCGTCATTACCGTTAAAATCTAGAGTAGTTCGACCACCGTCACTTCCATCAATGAAATCATTACCAGTACTTCCGAAGACAGTATCGCTGCCACCGCCAGCAAATACTCTATCATCTCCCGAACCTGCAAATATCTGGTCATTACCGTCAGCAGTGGCTCCAAAGACTTGATTGTCCCCAAAAATTGTATCGTTACCACTGGAAGCTGCAATCACATCATCACCGTTTTCTCCAGAGATTTGGTCGTCACCACCCCCTCCTGTGAGTTCGTCATTACCAGTGCCTCCGAAAATCGTATCATTACCGATACCACCTGTAGCTACGTCATTGCCATCGCCCCCAACTATAAGGTCAGCGCCAAATCCACCAACAATAACGTCGTTCCCCGCCCCTCCGTCGAGAGTCTCAACGCCAATAAATTCTCTAGTTACAGGGTCTCGAGTATTAGCGCCGCCGGAGAGGGTATCATCACCATCACCTCCCTGGAGGAGATCGTCACCGTTTCCGCCATTCAAAATGTCATTTCCCTCTCCCCCCTCGATAGTGTCATTGCCGTCGTCGCCAAATAACTGATCATTGCCCCCAAGACCTCTCAGCAGGTCATCTCCACGACGAGCTAAGATAGTATCAGCTATGGAAGTGCCTTCTAGTGTATCATTGCCATTGGTTCCAGGAACAAAAGCCATCTCATTTATCTCCTATAATGTCAAGTACTAAAGTTCTATTAATAATTAAGGTCTGCTGAATAGCTTGAAAATTCTTATATTTTTCGGGTTTTAATTGAAGAAAAAAGTGCAAGATAATAAGGATATAAGACTTAAAAACCTGGCATTTATAATTTTTCTGGTAAGTTAATACGCAGCTAAATTGTATAAAGTAAAAAACAGGTGATTGTAGTGCGGTCATCCTGCACGCTTTATGTATACAATTTAGACGCTTAACAGCTTAAAAATAAGATAAAAAAAGATGGTGAAACTGTTAAGAGTTTCCTGCTCTCTGGCTTTACCCAAAGCCTTTAAAGCTAACAGCAAGACCTAATTATTTAGGTTGTTTACTAACCCTTACACCAGCCACATTGAGAATAAATTATGTAGGTAGTTAGAATAGTTGAAAACTTACGTGCGGCATAGTTAGTCACTTTAGAATAACTAAAACTAAAAATATTGACTCATAGTTCCACAAGTGTTGATATAAAGCCTGCTTAATTATTAAAATCAAGCAGGCTTTATTTTATAAGCTAGGCAAAGACTCAGTGATTGTCGCCCTTCTAAGGGCAACAACCAATTCCTAACTTGGATTAAGCAACACCACCACTTAAGGTACCACCAGCTTCAACTAAACCGTCGGTGATGGTTAAAGCAACGTCAGCTTCACCGAAACCGTTGTTACCGATAACGGTTACGTCAAAGGTCAAGGAACCGAAGTTACCAGTAGCGTCTACAGTAGAGTCTGCATCGATAGTAACATTCTTGTCGATGTCAAGGTCGATGTCAACGTCGAAGTCTTGGTCTACATCTAAATCGATATCAGCATCTTTGTTAGCGTAAGCATCGTAGTAACCACCAACAACTTCTTCGTTGGAAATTTCTAAGTAGTTTAGATCGTTAATAATCATTGGTTTTCTCTCCTGAGAATTACTTAATGTTTGTTTGGGTTTTTGTTTGTGAGTCATTTGTTTTTGCTCACATTTATAATATAGAGAATTTAATTTAAAAAGTCAACCCCTTTTTTGCGTTATTTACAATTAGAAACATTTTTATTTTTCAAAACAACGCGATGCTTGCTATAACTAACATACAGAAATATATAACAAAAAAAATGATGGCGATACGTCATATATGCCATCAATTAATTTATATTTAAGTGGTATTTTTATGTGTCCAAGAGCTTTATTTTCATACTGCTCAGGATTTATTTAAATCTTGTACCATAAGACTATTGATAAAAATAGAACCTGAGGTACTGATTTACCGTAGCTATATAATGATATTCTTGTCCTTATTGAGAATATGCAATATATATATTTACAGGCTATTTATATATTTTTCTTCGCCTTGCATCTATATATACTAGTATCTTGTTTTTGCTTTTATTAATAAATAAAATAGTCAATGCACCCCATCTATTATGACCAGTGATAGTCTAAATGCTATTGATTATAAATAGCTATTTATAGCTATCAAACAAATTGTAATAGAACTAAGCTTGATTGATAATTTCATCTTGCTGTTCAATATTACTTGGATCTAGATGAATGGCGATATCTAAAAATTTCACCTCTTTCTTTAACCAATTTTCAAATGATTCGGAAATAATTTTTTCTCTTAATGCCTGATCTAATTCAGGTTGAATTATTTCTTCGACCCAAATTAAATACACACCTTTTGGTGTGGTAATTGGTTTAATCATTCCTGGTGGTGAGGTAGAAAATACAGCCGAAGCAATCTCTGGACGAAAATCTTTACGATATCGAACTCCTTGGTATCCATAACTACGGCGGAGTTCTATGTCTTGAATATATAAACGAGCCATGTCTGGAAAAGTAATTTCACCTTCTTCCAGAGCATAAAATAGTTCATAAGCCAAGTCTCTATCCTCAAAAGTGACTTCATAAGTAACAGCAGCATCGTAATCTACTCGATTCTCATAAAAGAATTTTTCAATTTTATCTGAGAAGAGATGATTGGCTAACTTCTTAGAAATCAGATTATTGTGGACTAGTTCTTCAAAATCCATTACAGACAGATGGTGTTTGTCTAACCAAGCCCAAGTGTCTTTAGCTGTGGCAAGTTTTTTCTCTAACCTTAGCTTGTCGCATTCTTCTTGTAATTCTTCTTCTGACACCTGAATACCAGTTTTCTCAGTTGCTTCAGCAATGATTGCTTGAGATGCTATAGCTTCTACAAAATCAGGAATCTGACAGGTTAGTTTAATCCTGTGGATAATATCTGAAGTGGAAATGGTTAGATGTTCGGGCATAACACCAATCTCTGAGGATAGTAGTTTTGGATTTGATCAATTAGTTGTAAAAAAGCAAGGTTTAAGTCTTTAGCAATTATGGTTCACCTTATTTTTTGAGAGTGGTACAAGATTGGATCTTAATTCCTGTAGTCATTATTAAAGTAGAACTCAAAATCAAAATCTAGGTCACTTTGGTGGTAACAATGGTTCTAAAAATGAATAGTACCCTTGTTGAGAGAAAAATCGTGTGACATATAGCTTTTCAGGCTATGGCGACAATGGGTTTCCAGACAGAGCCTAGAAACGAGTTTACGACTTCTTCATATAAGGGTTGAAGTTTATCCCTCTTCTAAGAAACAGGAATGTTTCTTTACATCCATAGGAAATACGATAGTTTTCCTCGGACACTTTAATCACTCTCGCACTTATAAAAATCCAAAACCCTTATTCTTAAGGAATTTTATTAATTTAGGCGTAGGTTGGAGAGCGACTCCATGGCGGTGAAACATTTGCAGTGGAAGGGTTACCTCATGTATTGCACCTACACCCTAAAAGGGTGAGGCTATACAAGCATGCTTACGCGGAGCGGCTTCCCGTAGGGTAGCCTGCCTACTCAAGCTAAAAGTCCTGATTTCTCCTGTTGTTGATAATAATATATGTTTATTAATAACATAGAAAACCAGTATTAATACGAGACGTGCAAGATGTCAGTTACCGGCATATATAAGCAAAGTGTTGAACTCGGAAGGAGGTTCCTAACTTTGTAGTCAGTGGCATTTGAGGGACTGGCTCACCGCTGCGCGTCTACACTTAGCTTTACCTAACAACTTGCACTAACTCCAATAACAGAAGCCTCTAGCTCTTGTTGAGAATCGTGCAAGTTCTCAGTTTTACCCGACCTACACTTATTTTTCTTTTTCCAGAGTGACCGAAACTATTCAGTCGCAATTGCCTCTTATGGATGTAAAGGAACCTTGCGATTTTTTTGGAGAGGATTATATTCGTACCATTCAGTTCTAAAAATCAAGATTCTCATTTCTTCTCCTCTGCTCAAAAGAATCCCGACTTCTTTGAAAAATCGGGATTCTGATTATTTCAGCTTTCAGCACACAATAGGCTCCTCCATGTCGATAATAGCTATTGGTTAGGAGTTACGCACTGTACAAATTAGCCATAATGTGTATTACGCCATTCTGGCGTTTCACACGCTTTGCATAACCCTAATTCACTCGCTTCCTTGGCTGTCTTAGGTGCTATGAATGGCTGAAATAACCAAATGTCGTATAGTACTTATGTACAATGCGTAAGTCCTATTGGTGATAACTCTGGTGATAAATCCTTATCAATTCTTTGTGCTAGTTTATAAGCCATTGATGGGGGGTTGCGATAATTACTGGCAGTTTTTCTAAATCCCCATCGTCTAGCTTCAGCTTCTGAAACTCCAAACTCTAAGGCAAGTTGTTGGTAAGACCAGCTATATTTTCTCATTAGCTCAATGGGATGCATAACTTTGTTCCTGTAGACTTAAATTATGTGGAAACTGGAAGTGTTGACCAAATAATTAGTTATTCGTAGTTGATGTAGTTGATAAAGATTTATTCACATCTCGCACCACAAGATTACCCTCGATGTAGCAGAGCCTGAAACCCTTATTGATCGATAGGTTGGGCAGTAACTACCCTTAAGCTTATTGAGAAAGTGCAAGATTTTGTATTCATAACCATACTTGAGTAATTCCTATGTTCACTGGTGGGTTATTTCTGCTGCGATACACTAGTACAGTTCAACGGAAATAATAGACCATTTATAAAAGGTCACACCTAGGAAACACATTACTTTTGACCCTAAATTACGTTTCTAAACCTCCTTTTTTCAGTTTTTTAGTTTCTTAAATGGATCTAATACATAGTCAATGATTCGACGCTGGCGAATAATGACTTCGGCGTTGGCTGTTTGACCAGGGGTTAAAGTGACCTGTTTTTCGCCATTATCGACATACTGCTGATCTAAAGCGATTTCTAACTCAAAGCTTTCAATAGTTCCTTGAGGGGTTTGCTGCACTTTGGAGTCAGGAGATACCCAAGTTACTTTCCCTTCGACAATGCCATACTCTTGGTAGGGATAGGCATCAAACTTGACTTTGACTTGCATTCCCACCTTTAAAAAGCCACTATCCTGTATGGGCATTTGGGCTTTAAGAATAACATCGGCATTTTTCGGTGCGATTTGGGCAATCCGTTGTCCGGGTTGTACTACTTCTCCCGATTTACCAAATGGCAACTCAAAAATCACTCCATCAATAGGCGATCGCACTATGCGTTGCTTTAACTGTATATTTAAGGATGCTATCTGACTCTTGGTTTGGGCGATTTGAGAGTCTAGTGCAGTAGCTTGATTATCTATATCTTTGATTTGTTCTTGATGCTTGAGAATTGCCAGTTTACCGGCTTGTAGTAAACTTTGATAGCTACTTTTCTCTTCTTGCAGTTGCAATCTTGCTTGTTCAATGTCAGCTTCTAACTGATTCATTGTAGCTTGATAGCGGTTTTGTTCCTCCGTTAAGCGCAATTTTGCTTGTTTAACATCAGATTTTGCCCTCTCGTAGAGCCGTTTACTTTCTTGCTCTTGTTTTATCAGTTCATCAATTTGATTTGCAGAAACAGCACCCTCATCTAAGAGTTGGCTAAAACGTTTGACTTGTCTAGAATCTATAGTTAAACGATTTTCAGATGCATTTCGATCGGTCTGAGAAGAACTAATTCTTTGTTGTACTTGATTAAGTAATGCTTGTTTCTCTAGTCTTTGTAGATAGTATATACTCTGTTTAGCCGCGAGATTTTTTTTAGCTTGGTTAACTTGGGAGAGCTTTTCCAGGGCTTGGGATTGGTTTTGTTGCTCTTGGGTGCTCAAGGTTAACTGGACTTGATTTTTGAGTACATCTAGTTGCGATCGCTGATTTAATAGTCCAGAAAGCTTTGCCTCGCCTTGCTGTAGTTCTGTTTTTAAAACATCAGCATCAAGTTCTAGCAAAACCTGTCCTGCTTTAACGATGTCACCTTCTTTGACATTGACAGCTTTGACGCTCCCAGCGGCAAGAGAGTCAAGTTTTTGGGTTGCACCTTTAGGTTCTATGCGTCCCTTAGCACTTCCTGTTTCATCCACCTTAGAGATGGTAGCCCAGGGTATGCCAAGGGCGGCAAAGAAAACTAGAGCATACAATATACCATGACTCCACAGCTTGGGTAAGCCATCTAGTAATTCTTCTGTAGCATAGTGTAGATCATCGAGCTGTTCATCTGCTGGGAGCTGTTCATTGCGCCCAGTATTTTGATGATCTATTTTGTTATTTATATACTCATCATATTCTTGTTGTGCAAGTGCAGATGAGGAATTGGAAGATCGATATGGCATAATTTGATTGACCAAAATCAAAATAATAGATGCTGTTGGGGAAGAGTTAGGAGTTGGGAATTGTTCTAGAGGCAATATATTTATCTCTATTTAAGAATCAATCACTCCTTACTCCTCACTCCTAATTATCCCACTTGAGCTAGTTGTTGTTGATTTAGATAGTAATAATGTCCTTGTTTAGCGATTAATTCTTCATGATTACCGCTTTCTACCAGGATGCCACGATCCAAAACCAGGATTAAGTCTGCATTCCTGACAGTTGAAAGCCGGTGGGCAATAATCACACTTGTACGTCCCTTCAAAATTGTTTTCAGATTGTTCTGAATAATCCGCTCTGATTCTGTATCTAGATGGCTGGTTGCTTCATCAAATAGTAACAAGCGGGGATTACCGAGGAGAGCGCGAGCTATAGCTATGCGTTGGCGTTGACCCCCGGAAAGCATACCGCCACCTTCACCAATTTTGGTTTCGTAACCCAAGGGCAACTGCTGGATAAATTCATCTGCGCCAGCGAAGGTTGCTGCTTGAATAACTTCGTCTAAAGAGGCTTGTGGGTGGGCAATGGTAATGTTTTCCCGGATGGTGCCACCAAATAGAAATGTATCTTGGTCTACAACCCCCGCTTGAGAACGGAGCGATCGCAAGGAAATTCCATTGACATCATGACCGTCAACTATAACTTTACCATCTGTGGCTGGGTATAAACCTAAAATCAATTTGGCCAGGGTTGTTTTGCCGGAACCACTACGTCCCACAAGGGCCACCATTTGTTCCGGCTGAATTTCAAAGTTAAGATTTTCTAGGATGTTGGTCTTACTTTCTGGATGATAGCGGAAGGTGACATTTTGAAACTGAATATGACCGCGCAACTTACCCAAGGTCTTGCGAGGTTTTTCGTGCAAGTCTTCTTCTGGCTCTGCTTCTAGCACATCATTGAGCCGTTCTACAGAGATCAGAATTTCCTGAAATTGATTCCACAGTCCTGAAAATCTCTTAAAAGGACCCAAGACGTTCCCCACCAACATATTGAAAGCAACTAGTTGTCCAACGGTAAGCTCTCCTTGAATAACTTGCCATGCTCCAAACCACATCAATCCTGTACTGGTAAAGGTTTGAATGGCACCAGCGATGATCGAGAGGCGAATGCCAATTATTTTGGAATGAAAGCGTTTTTTAACCACATTATTGAGCAATTCTTCCCAACGCCAACGCACGCTTTGTTCAATTGACAATGAGCGGACAGTACGAACTCCTGTAAGGGATTCGATCAGATAGCTCTTTTGTTCGGCTCCGGCATTAAAAACTTCCCTAGAAATGCGGCGTAAAATACCTGTGCTAGCCAGTGCCAGAATGAAAAATGGTGGTACAGTCATTAGCACAAGTAATGACATTTTCCAGCTATACCAAAACATTAAACTCAGATAGATGACTAATGTCAGCATATCTAGCACAATTGACATGGTTTGACCTGTCAAGAAGCTACGAATTTTCTGGTTTTCACCGATGCGGGAGGTTATATCGCCAACATAACGAGACTCAAAATAGGAAAGAGGCAAGCGGAAAGTATGTTTGATAAAACCTACTATTAGAGAGACACTAATGCGATTGGCGGTGTGTGCAATCAGATATGACCGCACTGCATTCATGGCAATGCTGAACAAACCAAACACAATCATTCCCAAACCAACGGCGTTTAAGGTCGTTAGACTGCGCTGTACCAAAACTCGGTCTAGCATTAACTGGGTAAACACCGGCGTTACCAGTCCAAATAACTGCATTAACACCGAAGCCAAAAATATTTCCAGCAGTACTTTATAGTGGGGTTTGACTAATTCAAAAAACTTCCACAGACCGACACTCTCTTCTTGGGTATCTTTAAGTAGAGATGTAGGTTGTAGAAGTAATGCATAGCCTGTCCAACCTTCTGCAAATTCTTGGCGGGTTAGCTTACGTTGACCAAGAGCAGGATCGCCGACAATCACTTTGTTTCTGCTAATTTCATAGACGACGATAAAGTGATTGCCTTCCCAGTGAGCGATCGCTGGAAAAGATTGTTCGGCGAATTTATCCAAGGTTGCTTTCACTGGACGAGTGGCAAAACCGAGGTTTTCTGCAGTGGTGGCGAGTGCCTGTAAAGAAGCACCACTACGACCAGCATTGGTCATATCCCGCAGCCGATTGACACTAAAACGCTTACCCCAGTAACTACTAATCATCACTAAGCAAGCAGCACCACAGTCGGAGGCACTGTGTTGGGCATAGTAGGGATACTGCTTAGTAAACTGTCCCCACCAATGACCCATTCTCACTTTCGGACTGGGAAAGTAAGGACGGGTTTTCTTGGGTGGTGGTTGTGATGTTGGTTCTTGCCCTGGAAAGGGAATAATTTTTTGCGATGCTTCTAAACGTTCGACTTTATTGCGCTTAGGGCGTGATTTGGATTTGACAGCTGGACGACGTTCTGTGGCGACAAATTCAGATAATTCTGGACAGTGTTCTAGTGCAGTTTGCCAATCTGTGTCCTGGAGAATATATGTGATGCTTGATTGCTCTATCTGCCCATTTCCCTTTGGTAAATCTGCATATATTTTCCCTGATATTAAGGAATTACCGTCAGATTGTACAAATTTTCCCCGATAAAATAGCCATAGCTTGGGAGCTTTCTCTATGGATATTTCGTCTAATCTGTCTATAACCTGCCGCTCAAACAGTGATAAAGCTTTGAGGAAATCCTGTACTTGTGATGTATGGCGAGGAAATTGTGAAGTTTGACGACACAACAACATTAAATCCCATATTTCTGCCTGGCGATAAATGCGATCGCGTACTTGGGGGTATTTCTCTATCAAAGGCTGTAATGCCTGTTGGGGAAGGTAACACAACTTTAGAATATGAGAAGCTTTGGCTGTATAAGGGATGAATTCTGTTTCCGGGAACAGGGTCATCTCACCAAATGCTGCTCCAACTTCAAGGGTAGTAATTAAGTTCTCAAAATTATCTAAAAGTCGGACTTTACCCTCAAGAACTATGTAAATACCTGTTTCAGCCTCTCCTGCTTCCCAGAATAATTTCGCTACTGGCGGTTCTACAACTTGGGTATTTTGGACGCAGTTTTGCAAATCCCTTTCCGCAATCGAATCACCCAGAAACGCAGATATTTTTCGATACAACTTATCTTGAGAAAATACTGATACCATACCACTGGCTCTCCATTGTTATTTAGTAGTCACAAGACACAACAAAAATGAGAAATAAGGTTGTGAACTCATCTATAAACAGAACAATGAATACTAGGAGTATGTGTTTATATATGTCAGGGAAAGAATCCCTAACCATTTCCGAAACTTTAACGACAAATGTATATGTAAAACTCGAATTATTGCGAAGTAGCAATTTTCAAACATCAAGCTACTAACATCTTGCAATTTATGCTTAAAATGTGGCATCATAGTATTCTAATAGTTGTATTCATCAACAAACTGAACATCTGTTTCAATCCCCGCCAAGGTGTAACAGATGTACTGTTTTTTTTCTTTTAAATGCAGCTATTGCTGGGTCACACCCCTTGGCACTAAAGTCATAGAGGGGTGACAACCCAGCTTAAAACCACGATTTTCTAGTCTCTGTTTTCATAAGTCCTTACCTTCGTATTTAGAGGATCTTGTGTGGAGGATAGTAAATTCCACGTATGATCGCCAAAGCTATTTTCTTAATATTGTTTGTCAAATTTTTGCCAGTAAGACCGGCTGAACTCAAAGAATTACTTGATTGTCAAAGGAAAGTTAGCAAACATTCTCAGAAATGATGGATAGGACAATGTCTATTATGTGCATATCCATGATTTACGGGAATCTTAACCCTTATAAAGCCTGACCAATATTTATAAAAGCATTAAATTACAAGAGCTTAGTACTGTAGTTAAATTTGCTTTTTATGGAAATTTTTAACCCTGACTCAACTCATAGATAGATACGCCCTCATAGTAAATTACATTTTACTTTTAGTATATTAGTGTGTCGGATGTCAACAAAGCTATACATTTTGTGAAATATTAAAAAATAATTAAATTTTTTTTAAAGTTTCCCCCTAGTAATTACCTTATTGCTGCTGAGAGTTTATAACAGATTTTCTATTCAGTTAACTCAAATCAATGGAACTTTATACTAGCTTCACAGAACAAGATGGTTTGATAAATTTACCATTAACAGAATTTCTAAAAATCAGTAATTGTATATGTTATGTATTGATTTAAGTTAGGGATTGTTCTAATCGCAGTAGACCGAAAGCTATCCTGAGCTAAGTCAAACGAGTTTTAGTTCGTGCTGATTCGATGTATAGCAATATCTCGCTTGAGTGAAATACAATCTGTAGCCATGAAGTATATCCATTTACCCCTCAAAACTAATGGTCTATCCCATTAATTTTGAAGGGCAACTGTAGTGCGGGCATCTTGCCCGCTACGGCAGGGAGGGAGACGCTCCTACTACAATTATTTACCTCTCAGAACTTATGGGACAGACCAGTAGTGTTCTGCCACATTAATTTCGCCACATTAATTTTGAAGGGCAACTGTAGTGCGGGCATCTTGCCCGCTGCAGCAGGGAGTGAGACGCTCCCACTACAATTGTTTTACCTCTCAGAACTAAGGCGATAGACCACTAGATAGAGCAACCCTTTGACCACAGTCTTTACGAAAGATGAGGGGTTTTTAGACTGCTGGGAGCAGTCTAAGATTGTGTAGTCCTAGGCTTGAGTATGTTGACACAGCCTGCCGCAGACTTGGTTTTTAGGGGTTTGAAAACACCCCCTAGGATATATGAAAAATTAGATCGAGCGATCATACAAGCCTTAGAAACAATTACTCAATTCAAGATATTGTTGGTTGGTTTACCCACTGTTGCTACTATATTAAACCCAACTGAGAACCGCCATCCCATTTTTCAAGGGTTTGGGCTTTAGATATAGGTTCAATCCAAAAGCCTTGAACTGAGGAGCTATGATTTGTGTTTGAAAAACATCGGAGAGTAGGAACAGTTACAATTTGTGAAAATTTAACCCTATTAATCCCTTGATCGAGGTTTAATATTTGTAGGAAATAAGGTTGTCAAACGAAAAAATACTACACTGGAATATAGTTATGTGAAAATTATTGAAGTCAAAACAGTTATTTTTTTTGCAAGTATAAAAGAATTATGTAAAACAAGCTCGCGGTTGCAATTTAAAGTAGTACTATTATACTTTGTATATCTTAGGGTATACTCCTTCTTATAGATATCTATCTAAAGAAATATCAAGTTTTGAAACATTTTAATTTCATATTGATTAGGTATTTAGGTAAGGCACTGGCTTAGAGTAGGGTTTCCCATTTCTCCCTTTGCCTGATAAAATCCGAAGTTGACTAATCAAAAATCGAAAATTAAAAATTGATTGCTGTTCTTGGTGCAGGTGCGTGGGGAACCAGTTTAGCTACCATAGCGTTAGCTAATGGTCATTATGTAAATATTTGGACCCGTAGAGGTTCTTTGTCCTTGGCTGATGCTGTCAAAGATGTAGATATTATTTTATCTGCAATTTCTATGAAAGGAGTACGGGAGGTTATTTCCCAACTTCAAGGATTAACCCTATCTCCCCAGATTATTTTTGTCTCAGCAACTAAAGGTTTAGATTCCCAAACAACCAGTACACCTTGTCAACTTTGGCAAGAAGCTTTTCCTGATCATCCGGTGGTTGTGCTTTCCGGACCAAATTTATCTCAGGAGATACAACGGGGATTGCCTGCTGCTACGGTAGTTGCTAGTAATATTGCCAGTGCTGCGGAAATGGTGCAGTGGGTATTTTCCTCTAATCGTTTCCGGGTTTATACTAATAGCGATCGCTTGGGAGTAGAATTAGGGGGAACCCTAAAAAATGTAATTGCGATCGCAGCTGGTGTTTGTGATGGTTTACAGTTAGGCACTAATGCTAAAGCAGCCTTAGTTACCCGTGGATTAACAGAAATGGTACGTATTGGCATCCACTGGGGCGCGAAACAGGAAACATTTTATGGTTTATCGGGCTTAGGTGATTTACTAGCAACTTGTAACAGCCCCTTAAGTCGCAATTACCAAGTTGGCTACCAGCTGGCTGGTGGTAGAACTCTGACAGAAATTTTGACAAACTTACCAGGGACGGCAGAAGGAATCAATACTACCGAGGTTTTGCTGCAACGCTGCCAGCAACAAAATATATCCATGCCAATTACCGAGCAAGTATATCGCTTACTTCAGGGTCAAGTTACACCTAAACAAGCACTGGAAGAATTAATGTTGCGAGATACCAAGGCAGAATACCAGCACTGAATTTCGATCATTTTTAATTACACCATTGAAAAATAGGGGAATTTCCTGAAGAAAAACCTGTAAATCTTCAGGAAATATCTAACATACCCCTGTAGATAGGACTATGCCAAAAATTAATATATTTTTGCATCTGTCTATGTTTATACCAAGTAATATTCTTGTTGGTCAAGAGAAATCCCATTATTTCACAACACTCATAGTGACTCAAATTATCTGTATGCAATGATTTGGATACACATAATCCCAACTGCATAACTATCAATGTAGGCAAGAAAATACTAGTATTAAATAGAACCAGTGATTTTATTTGAGAAAAAAAACTGCAAAGAAAATCAAAACTGTGTTAGTTCATCGTGAATCGCGGGAATAATAGCAACAGTTAATTAGCTGACCGTAATCTATTGTTACCTGGAGCCATTTGAGACGATACTTTATGCCAGCAACATCTTTTTACACCGATACTACCGACGAAGCCCAAAAGTCTCCTCAGGTTTTTGATGCCGAACTCACCGTTGATGAAACTGAGTTGTCAGTAAGTGAACAAGAACTAGAGGATTTGGAAACTGCTGTCGCCGAGCAAGCACCCTTAACACATAATCCTAACCGTCGCAGTACAGATCTTGTACGTCTGTACTTACAAGAAATTGGTCGGGTTCGTCTATTAGGAAGGGATGAGGAAGTTTCAGAAGCTCAAAAGGTTCAACGCTACTTGCGACTGCGGATTATTTTAGCCAATGCAGCCAAAAAAGGAGATGAGATCCTGGAGCCATATCTACGTTTAGTTGAAGCTCAGGAGCGATTAACATCAGAATTAGGACATCGTCCTTCTTTGGAACGTTGGGCTAGGACTGGTGGTGTGGATGTATTTGAACTCAAGGGTACCCTTTCTCGAGGCAAAAGACGCTGGGCTGAGATTGCTGACTTGACTGTGGAAGAGTTGGAAAAAGTCCAATCCGCAGGACTTCAGGCGAAAGAACACATGATTAAGGCGAATCTGCGCCTAGTTGTATCTGTTGCCAAGAAGTATCAAAATCGAGGCTTGGAACTGTTGGATTTAGTGCAAGAAGGCACTTTGGGCTTAGAAAGAGCCGTTGATAAATTTGACCCCACCAAAGGTTATCGTTTTAGCACTTATGCTTACTGGTGGATTCGTCAAGGAATTACTAGAGCGATTGCAACTTCTAGCCGCACTATCCGCCTCCCAGTCCACATTACAGAAAAGTTAAACAAAATTAAAAAAGCTCAACGCAAAATCTCCCAAGAAAAGGGACGAACTCCTACCTTGGAAGATTTGGCAGTAGAGTTAGAAATGACTCCTGCCCAAGTCCGGGAGGTGTTGTTACGAGTACCTCGTTCTGTTTCTCTGGAAACAAAGGTGGGTAAAGATAAGGATACCGAATTAGGAGAACTACTAGAAACTGATAGTGTTACCCCAGAAGATATGTTAATGCGAGAGTCTTTACAAAGGGACTTACAGAATCTTTTGGCGGATTTAACTACCAGAGAACGGGATGTAATCCTCATGCGGTTTGGTTTAGCTGATGGTCATCCCTACTCTTTAGCAGAAATTGGCAGAGCTTTGGAATTGTCCAGAGAGAGAGTACGGCAAATCGAATCCAAAGCCTTACAAAAATTGCGTCAACCCAAGCGACGCAATCTCATTCGTGACTATATGGAGTCACTTACTTAAATTAAAAATCAACTGAATTAAAGAATTAAGGAATTATTGAGGCGCAAGGCATTGCGCCTTTTTTACTGTGTGATTATTTCTATGGAGTATTCTTTCCCCAAGCTAATCATTAATTCTGAATTCGTCAACCAGGGAAGGAGGGAAGGAGGGAAGGAGGGAAGGAGTGAGGGAGGGAAGGAGTGAGGGAGGGAAGGAGTGATGAATTAAAGACTGTCAACCGTCAACTGTCAACCGTCAACCGTCAACTGTCAACCGTCAACCGTCAACTGTCAACTGTCAACCGTCAACCATCACTCGCTGATTCTTGATTTTAATTTTCAATAGCTTAAAGAAAAATAATATTATTTTTACAAAACTTTACCTTGACTATGGTGTTGATATATCTTATAAGACGGGGATCAACGATTATCTAGATAGAAATAATTGCTAATGGCGATCGCAAAAGTTATAATAACTATTCTCAATAACAGTTAGTTGTTGCAAAAAGGCCAAATGATTTGTTATATTCTCAATTAATAGGCTTTGTTGAGAAAAATTAGTATGAGTGTTTACACATCTGCTTCACTTAAGGCAGAATTAAATGATCGCGGCTGGCGTTTAACTCCCCAGCGAGAGACGATTTTACATATTTTCCAAGAATTGCCCCAAGGGGAACATCTCAGTGCTGAGGACCTTTATCATCGTCTGGAAACTGAAGGTGAGGGCATCAGTCTATCAACGATTTACCGTACTCTCAAGTTGATGGCACGGATGGGCATACTCCGGGAGTTAGAGCTGGGAGAAGGGCATAAACATTATGAAATCAACCAGCCCTATCCCCATCACCACCATCACCTAATTTGTGTGAGGTGCAATTCAACTATTGAGTTTAAAAATGAGTCAATTCTGAAAATTGGTGCGAAAACTGCCCAAAAAGAGGGTTATCAATTGCTTGATTGTCAATTAACCATCCATGCAGTTTGTCCAGCATGCCAACGGGCGTTAATTCAAATGTAGTTCTTTGTTTGTGAAAAGAACTAGATTCCATAACTTACAACCAAGGCGATTGAGGAAACTGATTGGGCAGTAATATAGTCAACAGCAAATCCAAAGGACGTTAGAAACTACCGTTTCTTACGTCCGTAAGACTTATGCCATAAAACTCTTGGGCATTTTTGATGGCTTTCTTGGTGTCATTTCCTAACTTGCCATCTAAGGGTCCTTTGTAAAAGCCCCTTGCCTGCAATCTTCTTTGTACTTCTAAGATATCAAACTGTCCTGGTTTATCTTTGTTAATTAGATTGTACAGTTTGCCACGGGTTGTAGGACCTGCTATGCCACTAGGTTTTAAATAATTATTCGCCTGAAAACGACGCACGGCATCTGCTGTGTAAGGGCCGTAATAACCATTTGGTTCTCCTTGCAAATATCCAGCTTGAATCAACTGTGCTTGTAGAACCCGAACAACTTCACCGCGATGGCCTAGACGCAGTTTATTGGTTTCAACGGCTCTAGCTTTAGGAGTGTCTTCTCCAAAACCCACACCAGCTGGAGGTAATTTTTTCCTGGTTGCTGGTCCGACAATCCCATCAACATCTAACTTGTAGGCAGCTTGGAATTTTTTAACTGCATTTTCAGTAATTGAGCCAAAAATGCCATTGGCATTGCCGTAGTAAAATCCTGCTATTCGTAACTGTTCTTGCAGGGTTCTAACTTCTTTCCCTTCAGCGCCCCGAGCTAGATATTTACTTTTGCCAGAGGAAGAACTAGTTGTAGTTGAAGAACTAGTTTTAGTTGTAGTTGTAGTTTTCACCACAGTACTACTAGCTCTGGCTTGAGTCTTAACTGGCTTGGGTTTACTACTAGCTCTGACTTGAATTTTAGCTGGCTTGGGTTTTTTGGCGGTATTGTTACTCACCTTGGGCGCACGCCAACCCTTTAATTTTTCTAAGGTGGTGTTGCCAGCAATGCCGTCTACCGTTAAGCCGCTAGCTTTTTGGAAGCGACGAACGGCAAATTCTGTATTAAAATCGTATAACTGAGTGATATTAGACTGATAAAAACCGGCTTTTTTTAATTGTTGTTGTAACTTTTTCACGGAAGGTCCTTGATCACCCCTTTCTAGAGCTAAAGCACTGCTAACAATGCTGAGGATAGATAATGTGAAGACAAGGGGTAAAAGATATTTCCAGGCTCGGCTAGAGAGTCTTTTCCAATCAGGTGCAGCTGATTGGTTAAGGGAAGAGCTATGAGCAATCAATTCATTAGATGGGTCTTCCTCGTAGGCAAAAGCTACGTGTAAATACGCAATATTATCCATAGATCCTGATTACACAACTGTTTTAGCTTCGATTGCCGCTTCGGCTTGATGTACTAGATTTCGTAAGGTTTCCAAGGTCTGTATATTTACATCCTGCCACAAACCACGTTGATTTGCTTCTAATATTCTCTCAGCAATATCACGTAAAGCATAGGGGTTGTGCTGATGAATAAATTGGCAAGTGGTGGGATCAAGTAAATATGCTTGGACTATGCCTTGGTACATATGGTCTTCCACGCATTTGGTGGTGGCATCGTAGGCAAATAAATAATCTACTGTGGCTGCCATTTCAAAGGCGCCTTTGTAGCCGTGGCGCATGACTCCGGCAATCCATTTGGGATTGATGACACGGGAACGATAGACGCGGGCGATTTCTTCTTTTAAGTGGCGGATGCGGGGTTTACTGGGCAGGGAATGATCGCCAAAATAGACTTGGGGGTTTTCTCCCTTAGCAGAGCGTACTGCTGCTGTCAACCCTCCTTGAAATTGATAGTAATCATCGGAATCTAGTAAGTCATGTTCCCGGTTGTCTTGGTTGTGTAGCACCACTTCCATGTTTTGTAGTCGGCGTTCAAAGGCTTCTGGTGCTGATTTTCCCCAGTTTTGAGGAGGGAAGGAGTTGACGGTTGACAGTTGACGGTTGACAGTTGACGGTTGACGGTTGGTTATTTTATCTGCCCTGCTCCCTGCACCCTGCTCCTCTGCTTCTTCTCTATTCGAGTAGGCGTAACAACTCCAGTTAATATAGGCACGGGCTAAGTCTTCGTCGTCTGTCCAGTTTTGGGATTCAATTAAGCCTTGGAGTCCGGCTCCATAGGCGCCGGGTTTAGAGCCAAAAATACGGTATTGCGATCGCTGTTTGGCTTCTGGTAAGTTTAAACCTTGTTGAGTCCAAAACTCGGTTTCCTGCTTGACTTGGGCTGCTAAGGGGTTCTGCTCTTCTGGCTCGTCTAAGGCTGCAACTGCTACCACGGCGCGATCAAATAAATCTATTAAGTTAGCAAAAGCGTCCCGGAAGAAGCCAGAAATACGTAATGTCACATCTACCCGGGGACGACCTAACACTGTTAGGGGTAAAATCTCAAAATCTACTACCCGTCGCGCTACCCCATCCCACACTGGTTGTACTCCCAATAAAGCCAATGCTTCGGCTATATCATCTCCTCCGGTTCGCATGGTAGCTGTTCCCCACATAGATAATCCTAGTGTTTTGGGATACTCTCCATTCTCTTGAGCGTAGCGTTCTATGACTGCTTCGGCTGCTTTCCTGCCTACATCCCAGGCGGTTTCTGTGGGCAAGGCACGGATGTCTACTGAGTAAAAATTATTTCCTGTTGGTAATACTTCCGGTCTCCCCCTGGTTGGTGCGCCGGCGGGGGCACTGGGTACATATTTGCCGTCTAAACCCCGTAATAAGTTGGTAATTTCGCGGTGGGTTTGTTGTAAGGCAGGGAGGAGGTGGTTGTTAATCCAATTGAGGGAATGTGTGGTGGAGTTGATGGTTGACGGTTGACGGTTGACGGTTGGTGGTTGGTGGTTGGTAGTTGGTAGTTGGTAGTTGATGGGATGATGAGAAAAAATTTGTCCCCTTGTCCCCTTATCCCCTTGTATCTTCATATTCCCCACACTTCCCCCACTCCCCCACTCTCCCACTCTCCCACTCTCCCACTCCCCTGCTTCTACTAAAAGGGCTGCTTGATGTTCTAGTAACTCAACTGCGTCGCCGATGGTACGAAAGTTTTGGTTGTATGTGTTGAGGAGGGTTTGATGACTGTGGGGGGAGAGTGGGGTGCTAAAGTCATCGGCGAGGGGGTCAAAATCTAAACCTAAATCTGTGGCGAGGGCGCGAGTAATACCTATATGATGGCGATTAGGTTGACGAGCGATCGCTATAATTAGATCTCGTAGTTGATTTTGCTGGGGGCATTGTCCAAAAATATGCAATCCATCCCGGATTTGCGCTTCTTTTAACTCACAAAGATAGCCATCCATCCTGTTAATGGCTGATTCCCCTGCCCCATCTGCTAAACCCAAATCTAGGTTAAGATTTTCTTGAACGATCAATTCCTGGATGCGATCGCTAATGGCTGGTAAACGACTAGGATCTAAGCTCTCTGCTTCGTAATATTCATCAATAAGATTTTCTAAATTTTGTAAAGAGCCATAAAGTTCTGCTCTAGTTAGGGGTGGGGTAAGATGATCGATAATTACAGCTTGGGCGCGACGCTTGGCTTGGGAACCCTCCCCAGGATCGTTGACTATGAATGGGTATAAATGGGGTAATGCTCCCAGGGCAACTTCTGGATAGCAATCACTAGATAAAGCAATACTTTTACCGGGAAGCCATTCTAAATTGCCGTGTTTCCCCACATGGATTACTGCATCAGCACCAAAGCACTCCCGTATCCAGTAGTAAAAAGCTAAATATTCATGGGTAGGTTCCAAATCGGGAGCATGATAATTCAAACTGGGATCGATATCATAACCCCGTGCTGGTTGAATACCCACAAAGATATTACCGAGTTGAATGCCAGAAATGGGGAAGTCAGAAGGGGCAGAGGAGAATATTTCACTGGGAGTTGCTTGTTTGTCGGGGGTTCCCCAGCGTTGGGTGATTGCTTGTTGGACTGCTGCTGGTAAAGTGGCAAAATATTCTGTGTATTCTGACAAAGAAACACTTTGTAAAACGGGGCGTAATTCCCTAGCTTCGGGATCGTTGGTGACACCAGAGGTTAAAATTTCAATTAATTCATCCCCCGTAGTAGGGATATGTTCTAAACTATACCCTTTAGTTTGCAAAGCTTGGAGAATTTCTACACAACTAGCAGGAGTATCTAAACCCACACCATTAGCCAGTCTGCCATTGCGGGTGGGGTAATTAGCCAAAATTAGGGCAACGCGCCGTTCAGGTGGTGATTGATTACGTAAATTTACCCAGTTAGCGGTAAGTTTGGCGACAAAAATAATGCGATCGCTGACTGGTTCATACACTACCACATCTGTTTCTAAATCGGGGTGGCGTGTTTGTAATGCTTTAAAGGAGACGGCACGACTAATAATACGTCCATCTACTTCTGGTAAAGCGACATTCATGGCAATATCCCGTGGGGAAAGTCCTTGCCATTGTGATTTCCATTGTGATTGGGAACCACTGCTGAGAATTACCTGTAATACTGGTACGTCTAGCTTTTGCCACAATTCAATGTGGGGTGTTTCTGTATCCAGACGAGCGACAGAAAAACTAGTGGTGTTGAGGATGAGGGAAATAGGGGTTTCTTCCTTTGGTTGGAAAAATTTGATTAAATCTTCTTGAACATCAACTTCTCGCAAGGAAGATACAAACACAGGAACAGGTTCTAAATCCCGCTCTACTAAAGCAGCACACAAAGCATCAATTACTTTGGTGTTGCTAGCGAGATAATGAGCGCGATAGAAGATAATGCCCACCTTGGGGGGAGTGGGGGAAGTTGGGGAAGTGTGGGGAGTAGAGGAAGATGAAATACTTTTTCCATCACTCCTTCCCTCCTTCCCTCCATCACTCCTTCCCTCCTTCACTCCATCACTCCTTCCCTCCTTCCCTCCATCACTCCTTCCCTCCTTCACTCCATCACTCCTTCCCTCCATCACTCCATCACTCCTTCCCTCCATCACTCCGGGCGGGGAAACCCCGCCCCTACTCCTTCCCTCCGAACTCCGAACTCCGAACTCCGAACTCCGAACTCCCCCACTCTTCCACTGATAAACTCCCACCCTAGGAACTACCTGGGGAGAAGGTGGATTATAGGTGGTTGAAAGACAACTATCAGCGATAAACTGTAAACCATTAACGATGTTATCTCTACCACCTTCATTAAAGTAACGCCAGATTTGATGAATAACCGCCAGTGGTAAAGTGGAATGATTAATTAGTTCGGGATCGAGAACATCATCTCCAGGCATTACAATGAGAATTGTACCCTTACGTTGCACAATTTCCTGTATTACTTCCAAACCGTAAGCCCAATAAGAACGTCCTCCTAACAGGCGTATAATGATAACTTGGGCAAACTCCAAAACATCTTCGGCATAAGCATCAATACTAATTTGATGCTGTAATTGCAGGAGATTAGCAACACGGAAGGTAGGAAACTGTGCTGGTAATTTGGGAACTGCCGCTGCCAAAGTTTGAATATCGGTATCAGCAGCCGTAAGGAAAACTAAGGAAGCTGGCGTTTGTTCTAAAAACGTGACACCATCAGATAAAGGATTCCATTCCCCTGACATGGCATTTATACGATGCATAATCCTGTGTTAGCGTCTTACCTGTTGGTTAATTAGGACAAAATCAAAAACTGTTAACTAATTCTGCTATCCATCCCCAACCTTCTATAAGCTGGGGATGGATAGCAGGGTTGGGTCTAAACGTGTAAAAATCCGGCAGCCTTTGGAAAAACCGCCCTTTACCAGAAATTACCAGGTTTGATGTCTGGTGAG
The DNA here is from genome assembly GCA_030066045.1 of Calothrix sp. MO_167.B12. Taxonomy (GTDB): domain Bacteria; phylum Cyanobacteriota; class Cyanobacteriia; order Cyanobacteriales; family Nostocaceae; genus Calothrix_A. The sequence goes on along the minus strand of JASJCJ010000032.1, from coordinate 27,829 downwards.
CGTGGGGTGGTTTTTCCACCCCTATTATTGGTCTGTTCACCCATTAATTAGTAATAAGGCTGCCGGATTTTCCGGTTTTTAATGAAGCGGCAATTGAGAGGTACATCCTTGTTGGATGTGCGAACAATTGCCAAATATTTCCCCAAGTGAGTTTATCAGAAATACAGTTCATGTTAGAATAAATAATTCAAGGGGGTGATATAAGCGTGCTTCATAAAGTCGTCCAAGTCCGCATTTATCCCACAAAATCACAACAAATTCAATTAGCACAAACATTCGGGTGTTCGCGCTGGTGGTGGAATTATGCACTCAATAAGTCCATTGAGACTTATGAAAAAACAGGTAAAGGGCTTGGGCGTTCGGCACTCAATGCATTACTTCCTGCTCTGAAGAAAGCAGAGGAGACATCATGGTTAGCTGATTGTTATAGTCAGGTTTTACAAGCTACAACCCTCAATCTAACCGCAGCCTACAAAAACTTTTTTGCCAAACGTGCAGGATTCCCTAAATTCAAATCAAAACACGGTAAACAGTCGATTCAATATCCTCAAAACGTCAAAATTGTAGATGGCAATGTTCAGCTCCCAGGCAACATTGGCATAGTCAAAGCGAAAATACATCGACCAATTGAGGGGAAAATCAAAACTGTTAGTGTTAGCAAAACTCCCTCAGGGAGGTACTTTGCATCTATATTGACGGAGATAGAAGACCAAAAGCCAACTACAGCATCAGGTAAGATTTACGGAATTGATTTAGGAATAAAACACTTTGCAGTTGTTACTGACGGCGAAAAAGTTTCTAAATATGATAATCCCAAACATCTTGCAAAACACGAAAAAAATCTCAAACGCAAACAACAAAAATTAGCACGTAAACAAAAAGGGAGTAATTCCAGAAATAAATATCGAAAAATTGTTGCCAAAGTATATGAACGGGTAAGCAATTCTCGGCAAGATTTTCTACATAAACTGAGTTACAAGTTGGTCAGCGATAGCCAAGCTGTCATAGTAGAAAATCTTCATGTCAAGGGCATGGTACGTAATCACAGTTTGGCAAAAGCAATATCTGATTGTGGATGGGGAATGTTTACTAATTTTTTAGCCTATAAGCTAGAACGCTTTGGGGGAAAATTGGTGGAAATAGATAGATGGTTCCCTAGTTCCAAGCTTTGCTCTAATTGTTTCTATCAAGTGGGTGAGATGCCATTAGATGTGAGGGAGTGGACTTGCCCTCATTGTGGTACTGCTCATGACAGAGATGGGAACGCAGTCATAAATATTAGAGCAGAGGGTATTAGAATGCTAAAGACGGATGGTTCAGCCGTCTCTGCTGTAGGAGGGGAGGTAAGACCAAACCTTGGACGAAAGTCTAAGCTTTGGCACTCCCCTATGAGTACAGAAGCCCAATCCGCCTGTGCGGTGGGGTAGTTCACACCAGCATCCAGTTCCTCTCGCCAGATTCTTGAAAATGCTTAGTTCTCCAGATTTGAGCTTTTCTCGCACCTTAAGCGTAGGTGTATTTAATCAGCTGGGCGAATTATTACAGCAAATGGCTCAAGCTGTGGAAAATCCGGAACCATTAGTACTCACAGATGATTTACTCGCAAGACTTCCCATTCCTGAAAATTGGCATTCGCAACGATTTATGGTGGTGGTTTCCCAAGGCTTTAATGCTCTATTATTAGGTTCTCTGGCAAATCAAGAGGGTATTCAACAAACTGAGAATTTATTGACATTACTCCCAGGTGAAGATAATTTGACATCGGCTGCACCCCAAGACACACTAAATGTCAGCTTAACATTCCATGCACCTGCGATCGCTTCTTTTTTAAACACACTCAAGAAATTATTGAATGTTGATTCCCATACCCATCATCTCCTGGAGCAATATTTACCAGTTATCGACACCAATGATGTAAATTTACAAAGTCAATTTACTCTACTGTTATTACAATACTTGTTGCCCCAAGAACAGCAACAACCAAACCCATCACAAGCGTCAACATATCCTCATGTTTCTGTTTGCCAACCAGTAGAAGATGCCCTGAAAAAACAAATTGCTCAAGAGCAACTACTCAATCAAGTTACCACCCAAACCCGTAAAAGTCTTGATTTAGATGTAATTCTGGAAACTGCTGTTGCCCAAGTGAGGGAATTTTTAGAATTAGATAGGTTAGTAATCTACAAATTTGAGTCATCAGAACCAAATTCGTCTGCAATCAATACTATAAACAACCAAAAATCAAGTAACTCATATATTTCTTCATATTCCATCACATCACCACAGGTTTGGCAGCAAAACACCAGCTGTATTGTCTATGAAGTTCGTGCTAACGATACTATCCCTTCCGTTGTCGATTGTAGGGAAGAAGAATGCTTGAATAACCAATCCCAATGTTGGGAAAAATATCGCCAGGGTTTCATTTTAGCAGTGGATGATGTGGAAAAAACCTATGACCAGGAAGAATGCTTGCTAGAGTTTTTTCGGGGAATTCAAGTTAGGGCAATATTAGCAGCACCAATTATATTTGAAGAATACCTGTGGGGATTACTAATTGGAAATCAGTGTTATGAAACACGTGCCTGGAATCAAAATGAGGTAAAATTACTGAGTGCTATTGCCGAACAATTAGCGATCGCCATCCACCAAACGGAGTTAATGCGATCGCTCAATTTAGAGAAACAAACCCTGGAAAAAAGAGTAGTAGAACGCACGGAAGCCCTCCATGATGCTTTAATGGCGGCTCAAGCTGCTAGTCGCCTCAGAAGTGAGTTTCTGGCTACCATTAGCCATGAGTTACTTACCCCTTTAACTTATGTGATTGGGATGTCTTCCACTTTATTACGCTGGCACTTTGGCGAGTTAAATCAGCGACAAAGAGATTATCTGCAAACTATCCATGATAGTGGGGAACATTTGTTAGAAATGATTCATGACATTCTGGATTTATCGCAAATTGAAGCAGGTAAGGCTGTTTTAAATATTACAGAATTTTCTTTAGCCGAGGTGGCGACAGCGGCAGTAGACTCACTCAGAGAAAAGGCTACCAGTCAACAGCTGAATCTCCGTTTAGATGTACTGATTGAACCAGAGAATTATCTCTTTAGTGCTGACGCGAGACGAGTGCAACAAATCATCTGGAATTTATTGAGTAATGCGATCAAATTTACCCCAGAAGCAGGTAATGTAAATTTACGTATTTGGATGGAAGATAACAACGCAGTTTTGCAAGTAGAAGATACAGGCATTGGCATTGCCGAAGAAAAATTACCACTACTATTTGAGCAATTTCACCAACTCGATACGCCTTACCACCGCCTATATGAAGGTACGGGACTAGGTTTGGCATTAACTAAACAATTAGTGGAATTACACCGGGGGCGAATTGAAGTAGAATCCACGGTGGATGCTGGTTCAATATTTACGGTGTGGATACCAGTACAACCAAAAGCAGTTGATAGTTGACAGCTGACAGTTGACGGTTGACTGTTACAAATAGGGGAAACTCTTGTGGTTAACCTTAAAAAATGTGAGTTTTGTCATGTCAACAACCAATCAATAACCAATAATACCTATTTGAAAAATAAATCATCCGTTGGTAAAAATAAAATCATCCGTTGGTAAAAATGATTGAGACAGATGGAAAGTTGAAAAGCTTGTCTAATAGCTATTTCAAAATCCAAAATCCAAAATCCAAAATGGTATAACTCATGGATAATGTCATCAAATATCTGTATCACCAACTCATAGTTTCCTGTCAAGCACCCCTGGATTCACCTCTGCACAACCCGTCAGTAATCGCAGCTATGACACGAGCTACCGTAAATAATGGTGCTGCTGGAGTACGTATTGATACGCCTAATCATATAATTGCCGTTCGTCAACAAATAAATCAGCCAATTATTGGCTTATGGAAACAAGTTACAGCTGGATACGATGTTTATATTACCCCCCAGTTTCACCATGCAGCAGCAGTAGCAGAAGCAGGAGCAGATATTATTGCCATTGATGCTACCCATAGAAATCGTCCCGGTGGGGAAACAGTGGCAGATATGATTAATAAAATTCATCAGCAATTAGGTAAACCAGTGATGGCAGATGTGGATACCATTGAGGCGGCAATTTCAGCGGCTAAAGCTGGTGCAGATATTGTCAGTACAACTCTATTTGGCTACACCACAGCGACACAAGATCTTTTTCCCCCTGGTTTTACTCTTCTGAGTCAAATGCTGAAAGAAGTAGATATACCAGTGTTTTGCGAAGGTGGTATTTCTTCCCCTCAGATGGCTTGTCAAGCCTTTGATTTAGGTGCATATGCTGTGGTTGTTGGTACGGCTATCACAGGGATTGATTTTTTAACCAATTCCTATAGCCAAGCAATTGCGAGAATAGATCCCAGCATGAAAGAAATACAGCTTTTTTCATCAGAGTGAGATACAGTTTATATCGCTTTGAGGCAGGAAGCAGTGCCGATGAACATTTTTTCATCACCAAGTATGAAAAAGGCTTCTTTACCCTACAACCCACACCTTCTTTCAAGCTAGTCCCACTCTGCTCCAAGCCGCGCTTCGCGCGTCTACATGGACAATATTTTGTCCACAACCTGCCGATGAAAATAATTCTTTCACTCTGGGCGGGGAAACCCCGCCCCTACAGCGAACACCGAACACCCTATTTTCAAGCTAGTCCCTCACGGGAAAATCCCACAACCAAGGATCTGAAAATGCTTTGTGACTAACTGCTCAAGGGCGCACGCAATGCGCCCCTACTGCGCGCCTCCTAATTAGGGTTTGCTGAATAACTTTAAAACTCTTATCTTGTAAGCACCTCAGGCTATTTTTGTCGCCAAAAGTGCAAGATAATAGGGATATAAGGTTTAAAGGGAGCATCCCAAATGTTTTAATTTGGGATGCTCCCGGCTTAAAAACCTTGCACTTCCAATTTTTTGGAGTGCAAAAAATTAGGAAAAATAGAGGTAAAACTGTTAAGAGTTCCCTACCCCCACCAAAAGACTTTTTCAGCAAGCCCAAATTAGAAGAAGATGTACCTAATTTACCTACAATCTGCTGTAAGCAAGGAAGGCTGAGGTGATAATTACTCTTTGACAGACTTCATTTGTATTTCGCTGGTTGAAGAACTACTGCTTCTTGCAGCCACACCACTACCAAGACTGCGGAAATATAATCCTCCTACAGATAGCAAAAAAACTATATATGCCACTGCTTGTATTACGTAGAGATATTGTCTATAACCAAATAAAGACTTGAAAATAATCCCAGGGAACTGACGCTCTGGTAATATTTGGGAAGTATTCCACACCAGAGGGCCGAGAATACAGGAGTGAATTTCGTTCAGTTTATCGTAATAGACACACAAATTTTCCCCATTAACACCACTTAAAGCCAAATTCCCTAAACCTAAATCGAAGTTTTTCAAAGCTGTAACTACTAAGCCTGCCACAATTAATATCAGCAAGACTCCCATCACCTGAAAGAATTGACGAATATTAATCTTAACTCCCCATTTAAATAAAAGTACACCAATAAATGCAGCCAATATTATTCCACCCAAAGCACCAAAGGCAGGAATTAAACCTTGTTGAAAATTAGCAGCAATAAATAAAACTGTTTCAAAACCTTCTCGGACAACAGCAATTAAAATGAGACTAAAAATTCCCCATGCACCATTAGACTTATGTTCCAGGGCTTGATTTACAGCTCCTTCAACCTCAGCCTTCATAAACCTGGCTTGCCTTGTCATCCAGATTAACATCCAACTGAGCATAGCGATCGCTAGTACGCAAAAAGTTGCTTCTAACCAAGGTTTAACTACAGAGGAGTATTGGGGGTTAATTGCTCCTACAGTGGGAATCAACCAACTAAACAGTATCCCAATCAATGCACTCACCACAATTCCCGCTACTACACCAGCATACACCCAAGGATTGAGCCGAGATTGTCCAGCTTTCTCCAGTAAAGCTAGCACAATTCCCACAACTAAGGCTGCTTCTACCCCTTCGCGCAGGGTAATGACAAAAGTCGGTAAGGCAATACTGAAATCCATTGTTTCTATTTGTGATTGTTGATAGCCATTGGTTATTATGCCAATTTTTGATGAAACTGGACTGCATATCTACTTTCATCAACTTACATAGGATTTAGGCAACAAGAAAGGGAGCATCCCGATTGTTCAAAAATATTATGTAGTGGGAGCCGGAAAGCTCCCTTGGTATATTATGCGGGCAAAATGCCCCGAATTCGCTACACCGGGGGGAACCCCGGCAACGCGCTTCTCTTTGCACTACAATATTTTATATTTGGGATACTCCTACAATAAATTTGAGTGCGTTTTTACTTACAAAAAATGGTATTGACTAATAACCAATGACTAATACTATTTAACTGAAATCCCGTAACATCTTTTTCAGTTCGATATTATGCATCTCTTCTTGTCCAATCATTGTCCTAGCGAATTCTTCTAAATAAATACTGGCATCATTTACGATATCTAACAACTTTTTATACATATCTAATGCATTTCTTTCATGAAGCAAACTTTCTTCCAATATATCTTTGACAGAATGTTTTTCGGTTTCTTCCAAAGGTGCAATTTTCAGGGTTGGATGTCCATCTAATCCCGTGAGTATCTCCCCTACCTGTTGGGCATGGAGTAGGGATTCACTTGCCTGTGCTTTGAAAAAATCCACGATGGGGATGCGGTTAGGACCAGTAATCATTAATGAGTAATGAGTATAACGTACTACTCCTGCCAGTTCAAATTCCATGATGGCATTTAACAGGTCAATTGTCTTTTCGTAGTCGAGTTCTTGCATTAGTTATGAATAGTATTACGAGCCAGAGGAAATTGATGATGAGTTAATAGGTTATCAGTGATACTAATGCCGAAAAATCATAGATTATCAGCATAGTTTTGTCTTCACTTTTAACCCATTTTTCTCGTCTCATTAATTTTAAACTCAACTTTCCAATTCCAGTCTAAAACTTATTTAGTTGAGGTTAACTGATTGTACTACCTCTGTGCTTTTGTGCTGGCAGCATCAATTACTTTTTTAGAACTTCCCGCAATAGTTTTCACTAATTTACTCACATCCTCAGGGTTTTTCACTGGTGCAGTGGGAGGAATTACCGATGGCCATGCTGTTAACAGTTTAGTCATACTAGTTTCAATGGCTTTGTGTGCTTCTGGATTATCTTTAGCCATTTGAGCAGAAATGTCTTGATAGAGTTTGTTGGCATAGATGACAAAACCACGGGAGTCTTGATACTCTACCACTTCGGCTATTTTATTATTGGCAATCGCTGCACCATATTCAGCATTAGCTGTATCCAATAAACCATTGATTACCTGGAGGACAAATGCTGGTTTGGTACGTTGTGTTGCTGGTAAAACTGCGATCGCTCCATCCACTGCTGCCATAGAACTGGTAAAATCAGTTTGGAGCTTGGCTGCTTTGGGATTAGCTTTGACTAAATCATGCACACTTACCAAGGTTGTCTTAAATTCCTTGACTTTACGCTCATTCAATTGCTCTTCCACATCTGCATAAATCTCTTCTACAGGATGTCCAATGTGAGGTTCAGCCTGTTTGGGTTGATTTTTGTCCAACAGTTCCTGAGCTACTAACAAATGTCCCTTCATCAACGCCAATTTTGTCATGTAATCAACATCCTTGGCTTCCCCACTCTGAGCCACTTGCGTCTGACTAGTTTGGCTAGTAGTATTGGATGCAGTTGATTGCTTGGCATTGGGTGTATTTCCTACACAGGAACTGAGAGATACCACAGCACAAGCAGCAATAGCCAAGCATATATAGCGAAATTTAATCATTTTTCTCCTTAAGATGTTTGCAACTATCAGCAGCCAAAGTTGGATTTTTGAGTTGCATAGCTAACTTTGTTTATTCTCAGGCTAATGAAATATTTTTGCAACTAGATGGTTAAAATATGTTGATAATTTAAGATAATTTTCTATTTTGTGTTGATTTGCGATCGCTAGTTGAATCAGATCCCCGACTTTTGCGAGGGGATCTCATTGCTTACGTAAATTCCCAAACACTTAAAGCAATAGGGTTCAGTTAATAACAATGGTAGGTTGGGTAGAGCGATAGGGGAAACCCGACAAACAGAAAGAGGATTCATCCGTGGGCACTAATGCGCCAATTATCAATTATCAATTACGAATTATCCTGACTGGTAATATACTGATATTCGTGAAAAAAATTTGAGGAATTTTCATGAAGTTCAATATAAATATACGATACAGCACTTATGTCCTCAAACTAGTTACAATAGCTCTGGTAGTAGCGATCGCTTTTATGGTCACACCCTCTTTTGCCAAGCAAGGAGAAGCTGTCAAGGGAGTAACATGTAACACATCTACGAATAATGTGGTTGCCAATCAAGCCAGACAGATAGTCGATGAGCTGCGCTTTGAGTTGGCTGGGGTAGAGGATCAGATCCGCAACCATCCCTATCTAACGGCTCTAGAAAGCGGACAAGTGTCACAGGAAAACCTCAAAGCTTTTGCGGGAGAGGAATACAACATAGTTAAAAGCGATATTCGCAGCAATAGACTTTTGGCGCGGCGCTTTCGTAGAACTCGTAGTGGGAAATTCTTTCGAGACATTCTCTCTGGGGAGGTTCAAGCCCTCGATTTATTGTTAGATTTTGCCAAAGCCTTGAACCTGAATGAAAATGACCTGAAAAAGTACGAACCATTACCGGGGGCGCAAGCATTTCCCGCCTATGTAGCCTCCCTGGCTCTATACGGTTCGGAGGCTGAAGTCGGAGCCGCCTTTTTACTCAATTTCCCTATATTCGGTGAAAATACTGGAAGGATGAGTGCTGCACTGCAAAAACAATACAATTTTACCCCTAAAGATACGGCATTTTTCGATTTCTTTGCCAGTCCTGTACCGACCTTTGAATGTGATTCTTTAAGTGTAATTGCAACAGGCTTAAAGCGTGGCGCAGAACCGCGCCTAATCAAGCGTGCAGCACGTTTGCTGCAAGGCTATGAGCAGTTTTTCTGGGATACAGTTGGGGAAAATTAAAGCGTAAATTGTACCTACATTTATTTTTCTTTTTCCAAAATTACAGAAGAGGGGTATTCATCGAAGAAGACGCGGAGACACGGAGACGCACCAGACGCGGAGACGCACCAGCGTTGTCAGTGTCTCCGGGCTCGCGTCTGGAACGGACGTTCCAAGGGTTTGAGACCCCGACTGAATCTTCTGATTCAGTCGCTCGTGTTCAGGAGGAGTCACAATCTCCTTCTGAACACTGTCTCCGTGTCCCCCACTCCCCGCGTCTCCGCGTCCTTGAACTGCACATAATATCAAAGCCTCGTTACCATAAAATACTGATAACGAGAATTAAATTCTTACTTCGTTCCTCTTGGAGAAATATTAGATGATTTTGCTCTTTGTGCTTCTTCCCATTTCAATGATTTAAAAGCATCACCTCCATATTTATTACTCTGACTAACTCTGACATAAGCCATAGGAAAAGTCATGATGAATAATACGAAAACACCCACCATAACCAACACATATTTATGCATATGTCGAATGGTTTGATTTTTGCTGCCTGTATGTTTATCTTGAATCAAGTCGTATTGAGCGTGCGTAGACATAATTAAGGATTATCCTTGTACTATTTACAATCACAGATAGATTTAGTTAGGCATTAAAGGCAAATAAGGAAATAAAGGATGCCAATTCATCACAGTTGCAGCAACTATAAAAACAAATAGGCACAGAAGGATAGTTCTAGATTTTATTTGTTGATGTTGCCAAAGTTTGCCTAAAATAAACCAGCTAACAAGCCAGCTAATTAACATTACAGTTTCTTTGCCAGAATAACTGCCAATTTCACCGTAAAATGGATCAGAATTGTGGCTGCCTGGTATCCAACTTCCTAAATCCCAAATTATTTTGTTCCAAGCTTTAAAAGCAGAGGTAAAATGCTGGTTAACCATTAATAAAAAGCAACTAAAACTGGCACTTACCAAAGCAGCAGCAGCGGGACCGGAAACAGTTGGTGGGGTTTCCGAACCTTCTGCTAATCCTCGCGGAAATATTTTTAAACGATTCCAAATTCTGGTATATAAAGGTCTATATTCAGAATTTGCTGATATTTTTTGTGTCATCTGATGATATCTCCAATTATCGGTAAATTTTGAACTATAAATTGTGCATTCTAGCGACATTCAAACCACTAACCAGACCACCAATGGCAAAAAACATCATTGCCATTAAAGCAATACAAGTGGCCGTTAAAACAGGGCGGTTTTGCTTTTTCATAATTGAATCGCCATATTTCCAAAGAATCCAAGTGCAAGCAACACCTAAAGGCAATGTAAATAGCACTGTAAATTCGTGATACTCCATAAATAAGTAATGTACTAAAGGAGTATTTTGAGTTAACCAAGCACGAGCACCACCAGATGGAGCGCGGTAACGCATATATATCCAGTTGCCAGATGCGATGGCAAGAAAAGAAACAAAACTAGCCCAAAATGCGAGAGTCCGCATTTGAGGTAATATTTTTGCTACTCCCCGTAGTAAAGGGAATGCCAGATGTCCAGTATAAGAAATGACTAATACTGCTAATAAAGAAGCAATGCCATGTATTGCTCCCATAGTTCGTTGCCAAGGGCTAGGACTCAATAAGTTCACTAGTGGCAAAAACAAGAATAAAGCAGTAGATAAAATACTTAAACCATAGACACATACTGTGGCAATATCTAACTGTCTAGGGAACTGATTTTGTAATGAATTTTCATGATGCTCTAACACCATAATTAAACCTCAACTGGTGTAATAATCTCAACTTCTACCATTGATTTATTCAATTACCATTGAATCAGGTCATACCTATAGATAATGGCTATATCAAATGCCAGTCAGTGACTTAGTGCGTTAATACCATTCACTATGTATTTGATATTTTTGGTATTCAGTCACTAGCATTTGATATAGAAAATAATTTTCTACATTGAATGCAAAAATGACCTGTTATTTCTGATTACTTGAGAATACTAATTCTTGAGTAATAAATAAATAGGAAATGAAAATAAAAATTTTATTTTCTCTCAAAATGGTGATAAGCTCTGCTTATAAAAAAATATGTAATAATTATATTCAACTTATCTAAACAGAAATAAACAAAACCTACAAAATATTGTGTTTTGTAAAGGATAAGTTTTACTGAATATGATCAGTTTTTAGGCATAAAATTAGCTCTGTTTTAGCTGATATTCTTTGCCTTTTCGCGCTTTTTACATACATGATTAACAATGCTTTTCACGTCTTCTATGCTCAAATTTTCTTGTTGGGCAACTTGTTCAATATTTGAATTATTTACTTGGTAATAAATATTTTCCTCGTATCTTTGAGTGTACTTTCTTCGCCAATCAATAAACGCTAACCGTTCTGTAATATAGCGTTGGCAGATTCGACAATAAAATTGCCGCCTTGGTACTTTGAGGTAAACATTTTTACCAAAAGCTGGTAAGTCTCTAACAATGATTGGTCGGATTTGGTGTAGCTCCTCTGTGTAGCTATTGCAATGGTGACACTTCATCCCTTCAGCCAATATATTTAAATGAAAATAGACTGAATTGTCATCAGAATCCCAGGAGTCAATAATTACGCCAGGCAGGTTTAGTAAATGAGTTAAATGTAGAACCATCGGTAAATGTTACAAGAGATACATTTATCACCATGACTTTTCAATAAGTCTATGGTTTTATTGTTAATAAATCTCAATAAATTGATTGCAAGTATTTTTTGTGAATTTTTATCAAGAAGAATACGGGAGTGTGAGAACCCCTGGGATTTATTGAGGGTATGAAACAGGAGCGTTTCTTTTCACCACGCAAGTGATAAAATCTAGTTAGCCCCAAAGTAGAATCAACTATTACTGGGCAACTTAGCCCTAGGCATAGCCTTCGGTGTAGGGTATGGAAGGGCTAATGAAACTCGGCAAACATTTTTCCTCTCCACGGATAAATCTGGGGGCTTGGTGAGAGTCTATATTTTTGGTAAGGAAATTTTGACCAGAATTAGGGTGTAGGGTGCAGGGTGTACTCCAAGAAGGGGAACATGTATTTTGTCACATTCTGCCCTGGAGCCAATAGGCATACAAGCCCTTACAAATTACCCTACACCATTGTTGTTGACAGAATTTCTCCAGTTTTTCTCAGCAATGACTTCAAATTGTCCCATGCAACCATGTTCTGCGATCGCATCTTGATGGGGATGAAACATATACTTACCAGTATAGGGGAAAGCAAACTCTAATATATGTCGTTCTGCCACACCCATAGTAATCACATCGGTTTTCTCGCTGGGAGTCAGACTCATTCCCGAACGATAGACATCAAAAAAGTTGGCGTGGAGGTGAAAGGTAACTGCGGGGTCAAATTCAATAATATTCAGGACATATAGCCGAATCAACTGATTTTGATAAATGGGGATGGGGTGATTCATATAGTATTTCGGTATTCCATTGAAGGCATAATATTCATTGTGATTATCATTATTAACGTCATAGCCAGCCATTACCAACACCATCTCATCTGCTGGGGGACGGGGTTTCGGGGGGTCAACAATAAACATTCCGTATAACCCTTTGGCAATGTGACGGGTGACGGGTGCAATGTGACAGTGATAGAGATGAACTCCATAGGGTTCGGCATCAAATTCGTAAATTGTGGTCTTACCATTAGTCACAGGACGTACCCCATCCATCTCTGCGGGGTGGATGCCGTGGAAATGTAGAGAATGGGAATGTCCAGCCTTATTTTCAAATAATACACGAATGCGATCGCCCTGTTTTGCTCTTAGTGTGGGACCAGGAATACGACCATTCAAATCCCAAATATTATATTCAACTGCACTGTTGAGTTGGATGATAGAATTACCAGCAGTGAGGTTAAATTCCCGAATAGTCTGCCCATTTTCTTGCTTAATCTGACCATAGTCAAAATTCCGCAGTATTTGCAAGGGTTTAATAGTCTGTGATACCGACTCTGTCTCTATTGGTGGTACTCTCACCACAGAGTGACTTTGGTTATTGAACCTTTGCCAAATTAAACCCGCTCCACCCAAACCACCAACTGTTAAACCTAGCTTTAACAATTGACGACGGCTCCACAGCCCTTCTCTCTGGGTTAGAAAATTCTTGATCATGGGTTGACCAACTGCTTTTAGTATCTAAGTAAGTTGCAAATATTTTGCAATTATTTTTCAGAATATCACAATTACAGAAAATTAATGCAAATCTTTCGCAAATATTTGGCTATATTAGTTTTATTAACTGTTCTAGATTGGCAATAGTGATTAATATTATGTTCGGTTAAATAGTTTTCATAAAAGCTCACGCAGTCTTACGCACGGAGTGCGGTGAGCCAGTCCGGTGGACGGGTTCCCCGGCATAAAGGAACTGGCGTATAGCCCTTTGGGCATTCTAGAAAGGCGCAGCCTCTCCGGAGGAGATACCCGAAGGGCTTCGGTGCAGGGTAGGCGCAAAGATGCAAAGAAATGTGCAAAGTTTTTATCGTAACTAATTAGGAGAACCTGATATAAAAAGCGATCGCCTGTCTTTCTACCACCGTGCTACCATGCTAAGTAAGGAATTACCGCACTGAAAAAGGTGAAAGCAATGGTACAGCTACAGGATAGCAATGCGGTCATCTATCCAGACAGTGATGGCAAGCCAATGGCAGATAATACTAAGCAATTTTGCTGGATTGTAGTGATTCAGCAGAATTTAGAGTGGTTGTTTGCAGATAAGCCCGATGTGTTTGTTACTGATGATTTGCTGTGGTATCCCGTCGAAGGTGATAATAAAACACGGGTAGCACCTGATGTCATGGTAGCGTTTGGTCTTCCCAAAGGGGATAGGGGTTCTTATAAGCAGTGGGAAGAAGAAAATATCTCACCCCAGGTTGTGTTTGAAATTCTCTCACGGGGAAACAAACGAGCAGAAATGAATCGTAAGTTATTATTTTACGATCGCTTTGGAGTAGAAGAGTACTATAGGAATCCTAATTGATTTTTGAAATATACGTAGGGTGTGTTGTCGTGTAGCGCAACGCACCATTCTATAAGGGTTACAAATTTTTCGTGCCGATGGACAGCGATTTTTGAGTTATGTAGAAATTGCTCAACAAGCTGAGGAGGAACGTAAACGAGCTGAATCAGAACGCCAAAGGGCTGATTCAGCAGAAGACAAAGCAAAACTTTATGCAGAAAAGTTGCGGAAAATGGGGATCGATCCGCAGCAACTTTGAACAACCATAACAGGGCACAATTCATTAATGAACTTAAAAGCTACAATAATCAAAGATAATCGTCTATCAGATAATGGCTAATTAAATTCAATGTAGTAACCATGACTCCTTCTTCACCCTTAGCAATTGATCAAAAAGATAAAAAAAATGAGATAATCTTTCCTCAAGGGGAGTTTTGGAGTGATGAGCCTCCGTTGGAAAGTAATTTACATCTGCGACAAATTTTCATCCTCATTCAATGCTTAGAATGGACTTGGAAAGATAGGGATGATTATTTTGCTACAGGGAATCTGACTATTTACTACAGTCCTAACCAAAAGAAGTCAGAAGACTTCCGTGGACCGGATTTTTTTGTTGTTTTGGGAACAACCCGGAATCAAGAGCGCAAAAGTTGGGTGGTTTGGCAAGAAGGGGGAAAGTATCCCAATGTAATTATTGAAGTTCTTTCTGATAGTACTGCTAAGGTAGATAGGGAAGAGAAGAAACAAATTTACCAAGATATCTTCCGTACACCGGATTATTTTTGGTTTGACCCTGATAGTTTAGAGTTTCAGGGATTTACTTTGATTAGTGGAGTATATCAACCCATTGAACCTAACCAACAAGGATGGTTATGGAGTCAGCAGTTGGAATTATATTTAGGAATTCACCAAAGACAACTACGCTATTTTACTCCTGATGGGGAGTTAGTTCCCAGTCCTGAAGAAGCAGCAAAACAAGCTAAAAGGGAAAGACAACGAGCTGAACAAGAAAGACAAAGGGCTGAACAAGAAAGACAACGAGCTGAACAAGAAAGACAACGAGCTGAGCAAGAAAGACAACGAGCTGAACTGTTAGAGGAAAGACTCAGAAGCTTGGGGATTAATCCAAATGAGTTGTAGTGCTATAACAAATAACGGCTAATTACATTCCTTTCTTCCCTAAAGTCTGTAGATATTAGACTATACCAATGCATTTTATTAACTTCCCAGAGCATTTAAACAAGTATAATTACTGTGATTATAAATAGAAAACTTTTTATTCCTGAATCTGTTCTTGATCGCTTCGCTGAGGAATTAGATGAATCAGCGTTCTTAGTGCATGATTCACTGCTTCTGCATCCGGGAAAAATTGCCGCACATCTGGATCGAGCATAATTGCACCTTCTTCCATAGTAAAGTGCTGTACTACTGTCGTGCCGTCCGCTTGATGAATTGTTACCGTATGTCCTTGGCGATATTCTTGATAATGTTTTCCCCGTACACCACCCGTGAAATCATATTCAGGTAGCATATCCTCATTTGTGGGATCAAGATTAGGGCGTTGCTGAATGGAAGTATGATTTTGCATTTTTCGATAGATTGAACAACGACTCTTTGCGTCTTTGCGTCTTTGCGTGAGATAAATTGTTGAGATTATACAGTAGGAAAACTATAAACACCGATAGCCCACAAGCTAAAGCCTGGGGCTATCACGTGCAAGTTCATACAAGAAACAATACTATACCAACAAACTCTGCATCAAAGGCTTGTCTGTTAACAATTTACCACTCCGCAACCATTCTTCCATTTCCATAGGTGCTTGGGCTTGGTTCAGTTTCTCTCGCAGTGCTGCACCTTCGAGAATTTCCCGTTCCAACAATTCCTGAGCAGTTTCTTCCAACAACTCCTTGTTTTCATGGAGAATTGTCAAAGCAATGTGGTGAGCATTATCCACAATCTCCTTTACTTCCCGATCAATTTCTTCAGCCACCTGGGGACTAATAGCCCGTCGGGGGTTGGGGTAGCCTTCCAAGAATTGTTGTTGAATCTTTTCAAATGCTACCGGACCTAAGCGATCGCTCATCCCGTATAATGTAACTACCCTCTCTGCTAAATCGGTAGCTTTTTGAATATCATCACTGGCTCCCGTAGACACCTTACCAAAGATGACTTCTTCCGCCGAACGTCCACCCAGTAAGGTTGCAATCCGCCCGCGAATTTCATCTTCTACCATCAAAAACCGATCCTCTTCTGGCATTTGGATGGTGTAACCCAATGCACCTACACCACGGGGAACAATGGAGATTTTTTCCACCTTACCCGCTCCGGGCATCAATGCACCAATAATGGCATGACCAACTTCATGATAGGCTACGGTCTTTTTCTCAGTTTCATTCAGCACCCGGGAACGTTTTTCTAACCCAGCTACTACCCGCTCAATGGCTTCGTTGAAATCTGCCATTACTACCCCTGGACGATTTTGCCTTGCGGCTAACAATGCAGCTTCATTCACCAAGTTAGCTAAATCTGCACCAGCAAAGCCGGGGGTACGGATAGCAATGGTTCCCAACTCTACATCATCAGCTAATTTGACATTTCTGGCATGGACTTTGAGAATTGCTTCCCGTCCAATTTTATCAGGACGATCCACCACTACTTGACGGTCAAAACGTCCGGGACGGCGTAAAGCAGGGTCAAGAATTTCTGGACGGTTGGTAGCGGCAATAATAATTACCCCTGTATTGGCATCAAAACCATCCATTTCCGTCAGTAACTGGTTGAGGGTTTGTTCCCGCTCATCATTACCACCCATCATCGGACCAGCACCACCACGGGATTTACCTAAGGCATCTAATTCATCAATAAAAACTATACAGGGGGCTTGTTGTTTAGCTTGTTCAAACAAGTCCCGTACCCGGGCAGCACCCACACCCACAAACAGCTCGATAAATTCTGAGCCAGAAATGCTGAAGAAAGGTACGGCAGCTTCCCCAGCCACAGCCTTTGCCAACATAGTTTTACCAGTTCCCGGAGGACCAACTAATAGCACACCCTTGGGAATTTTCGCCCCTAGTTGGGTGTACTTACCAGCATCCTTGAGAAAATCAATAATTTCCTCTAATTCTGCCTTCGCTTCATCCACCCCAGCCACATCGTTAAACTTCACCCCTGTAGTACCTTCCGAGTAGATGCGGGCTTTACTTTTACCCACCGTCAACGCTGCGGGACCACCATTTTGCCGATTCATCAAAAAGCCCCAAATACCGAAGAAAATTAACGGTGGTATCACCCAACTGAGGAGAGTTCCAATCCAACCAGTTTGATTTGGGGGTGGTGCGGCAAATTGAACTTTATGCTCCCGGAGGATTTTAGGTAAATCTAAATCCACAGCTACTGGTGTAGTTTGAAACACCTGCTCTTGAGTCTTACCCTCCGGAGTTTGAACTTGCATAGAATATTCAATGCGATCGCTACCTACCACTGCCCGATCTACTTTACCAGCCTCTACTTGGGTAATAAAGTCACTATAGGCTACTTGTTTTAATCTCGGTCCAAAGAAGCTAGGGACAATAAAATTTAGCAGTAACAGTAGGGTGAGTAAAATTAGTAAACTGCCCCCAAACTGGCGTATTTTTGGTGACTTTACTGGTTTTTTATCGTTAGTTTCTACAGGCATTTTTTTGATAAATCCTCCGTTGAAAACAGTTATCAGTTATCAGCCAAAATAATTCAATTCATTTCATCTGCTGTACCCTATCCTTATTTATTTTGTCCTCACTCCTGAGCTATCAACTGTCAACTGTCAACCGTCAACTGTCAACTCTTTTCAAGAAAGTAACAACGCGAATAAACCACATAGGGCAATTCCATCAAACACTCCCGCTCCGCCAATACTCAACACTCCCGCACTCATGGCTCTGATGTCCTGCAAATGTAATAAATCAGCACCGATTAAAGTTCCCAACACACCACCAGCAAAAGCCACAGGAGCAGTATGGGGTGACATTAAAATTGGGTTAATCAACATTGCAGATATAACAGCAGTAAACGGAGCTAATAAAGGATGCATTTGAATCCCAATTCCTGGTACTATTTTAGCGGCATAGTAGCTAACCCCTGTAACAATGGCAGTCACTAACAAAATTGCCAACACATTGGCTTGGGTAAACTGGTACAAAGCTAAAATTACAGGAATCACCCCACCACCAACATTTACAGCCACAATTGTAGAACGTTGAATTTTACGTAAGGGAATACCCCAAAATTCCCTTAACCACAAATCAGTAAAGTCTTCTGCTACCTCAATTGCAGATTGAGTTCGATATAGAGGAATATTGATGGTGCTACCGATAATGACCAGGATTAACAACAGTAAAGCAATATTAGGAGCAAATCCTAACTTTGCTACAGCGATTCCCACCACGTCCACTGCTATAGCAAACCAGATGACAGGTAACAGCAGTAACAACAGCAAAAATAAGAGTAGGGAAACTGGTAAGTAAATCATAGCCACGTCAAAGCAGAAATTGCTATCGCCAAGTGCAGGGAGACAAAAGGTGTCTGACTGACTTCTTTTTTTTTCTGCTTAAATTTATTGTAGAAAATGGGCATACAATAAACCTTTAGTGTCTGCCCCACTAAACAATGTGTATAGCCGTACTGTTATGGAAAATCAACTTGGCTTTGTTCTCAAGGTACTTATCCTATCCATTGGACTTTCGATCGCAATTAAGTACCTGTGTCCATTTTTATCTATTCCTGCCACATCAAGCAATGCTCTAATTATAGTTTTGTTACCCATAGCTTTATTAACAGCCAGTTTAATTTGGCGATGGCGGGGACAGGAAAAATTAACCAAAAATACCTAGATAAAATTCTGGAAAGTCAGCTAATGTGGCTGAATTGAGATAAATGTATCTTATCGTCGAATGGGGGTTAGGGCGTGAATATAGAACAATGGATCGGTTTAATCGTCATTGTTATTTCGTTATACATCTTGTGGCAAATCAAGGAGGTTTTGTTACTGATATTTGCCGCAGTTGTATTAGCCACAACTTTAAATCGACTATCACGACGCTTCCAAAAGTCAGGGATGAAGCGCGGATTCGCTGTGATGCTTTCGGTGGGTATTTTTTTCGCCATCATTGTTGGTTTTTTCTGGTTAGTAGTCCCCCCATTTGCTGACCAGTTTCAAGAGCTGACAAGGCAGTTTCCACAAGGATTAGAGCGTTTTGATAGTTGGCTAGAAGAGCTGAAACTTCGCGTTCCTAGTACACTTAACCCCTATATTCCCGATATTAATAGCCTAATTCAGCAGGCAGAACCATGGTTAAAACGTGTCGCGGGAAGTTCTGTTGCTTTCGTTTCTGGCTCTTTGGAAGTGCTGTTAAAGATTTTGTTAGTGATGGTGCTAACGGGAATGTTCCTCGCCGAGCCTTTGGCTTATCGTAAAGTATTTGTGCGTCTGTTCCCCTCCTTTTATCGACGACGGGTAGATGGGATTTTAGACCTATGTGAAATGTCATTAGAAGGATGGGTAACAGGTGCAATTATCGCCATGTTTATTGTGGGAGTGATGAGCTTTTTCGGTTTGTGGATATTGAGGGTTCCCGCCGCATTAGCCCTAGGGGTATTAGCAGGCTTTTTAAATTTGATTCCCAACCTAGGCCCTACCATGAGTGTAATTCCGGCAATGGCGATCGCATTTAGCCCTGATTCTCCTTGGCCTTCCCTGGCTGTGTTGGTACTTTACTTTATTATTCAGCAGGTTGAGAGTAATTTCCTCACCCCCATAGTAATGGCACATCAAGTGTCATTACTACCAGCAGTTACTTTAATTTCTCAGCTATTTTTTGCGTATTTCTTCGGATTCCTGGGTTTATTTTTGGCACTTCCCCTCACCGTGGTGGGCAGAATTTGGTTGGAGGAGGTTTTAGTTAAGGATGTTTTGGATGTATGGGGTGATAAATCTAAGGTGGAAACTAAGTTTGTGATTGTTTCTGAAGAAAATCAACAGCCAGATTTGGAGGAAGAAGCAGTGAAGGAGGGGAGGAGTGATGGAGGGAAGGAGTGATGGAGGGAAGGAGGGAAGGAGTGATGGAGGGGAGGAGTGATGGAGGGAAGGAGGGAAGGAGTGATGGAGGGAAGGAGTGATGGAGGGAAGGAGTGATGGAGGGAAGGAGGGAAGGAGTGATGGAGGGAAGGAGTGATGGAGGGAAGGAGTAGGGGCGGGGTTTCCCCGCCCGTTTCCGCGCCCGGAGTGAAGGAATGTCAATGCTTGGGAGCAGTCAGTGCTTTGCGAAAAATTATCTTATCATCCCCTGCTTTGTAAAATTCACGGATTCGTGCTTCCTCATCATACCCATGCTTACGGTAAAATGCCCTTGTAGCCTCAAAGTTTGGTAATCCAGAAGTTTCCACCAGTAGTATTCGTTCACCGCGTTCAGTCAACATTTGTTCGACGTAGTGCAACAGTTTCCCACCGCGCCCTTCTCCCTGACTGTGGGGATGGACGGCAATAAAGTACAGGTTCCACGTCCCATCCGTATATGGTTCTGGTGCGTAGTACGCGGTTCCCACCACACCGCCATCATCGTCGGTAATCCAAAAGTGATCGCTGCCCAGGTTACCATCGAAGTATTCTGCCAACATACCGCCAAGCTCGGAGAGTTCCTGGGTTGTAAACAAACCGATAGCTTCAGCGATCGCCATTATAGCTTGCTGGTCATTGGGGGTGGCAGGTCGAATCATTAGCAACTTCTGCTCCTAGGAGAGTATATATTCTTCAAGTATTTTGCGATCGCATCTGCATAAAATTCAATAGTTGCAGCCAATAGTGATGATATGGTGAACAATGTGGAATTAAGGTAATTGTGGTGCGTAAGCGTTTAATCATTGAGATGGGAATGGGTATAGATCAACACGGACAGGAACCCACCGTAGCCGCAGCCAGGGCTGTGAGAAATGCGATCGCTCATAATGCTTTACCCGGTGTTTGGGAAGTTGCAGGTTTAAACGATCCCAATGAAATGATTGTGGAAGTCCAAGTTGCTGTACCCTATTCAGACCAAGTACGTCAAGATGAGGTATTGGCCGTATTACCATTTGGCAAAAAAACCCTCACCCTAGAATCTGGAGGAATGGTGGTTCAAGGCAAAGCTATTCCTGTACTCAATGACAAAAATGACGAAATGTTGATCGCTGTGGCTGCGGTTACTGTCTGGATTGATAATTAGATTTGAGATAGTGCTTTTATCAGTAAATATACTTATAAATTAAGTAATATTTTTCTATTAATAAATGAGATA
Source organism: Calothrix sp. MO_167.B12 (assembly GCA_030066045.1). Taxonomy (GTDB): domain Bacteria; phylum Cyanobacteriota; class Cyanobacteriia; order Cyanobacteriales; family Nostocaceae; genus Calothrix_A. The sequence goes on along the minus strand of JASJCJ010000032.1, from coordinate 6,462 downwards.
AATTCACCTCCTGGATTCAGCAACGCCAGTTAAAGATTAGTAGAAATTGCCTGCACGGGGCAAGTGGGAATACACTGTTCGCAGACAATGCAACGGGATTGGGTAAATGTGAGTTTGAATGTCTCTGGGTGCAAAGTTAAGGCTTGAGTAGGACAAACACCAGTACATAAACCACAGTGGACACACACCTCCTCATCAATTACTATTTCCCCTAGGGTAAGAGATACATGAATATTGTGCGATCGCATCCATTCAATAGCTGCATCCAACTCATCTATATCCCCCGATAATTCTACTACCAGTTTTCCAATTTGGTTGGGAGCAACTTGAGCGCGGATAATATTAGCAGCAACATTAAAATCTTTCGCCAGTCGGTAAGTAATGGGTATTTGAATGGCGCGTCTGGGAAAGGTGAGAGTAACTCGTTTTTTCACTGCTTTTTATGATTAGTTGTTATATGATTTTTGCTTCAACCCTCTTTTACCGTTCTCCTTAATCAGGAGAGGGTGCCACAGGTGGGTGAGGTTTTACAAGTAATCATCCGGACTTAGTATGAGCCATATCCGTAGATACATCTATATCTTAGCAGGGGCAATAGTAGCAAAGACAAAAATCATGATATCGAAACACATGGGGCGATCGCAACTTCTAAATTCACAATTTACTCTTTAGTGGTAGTTAGCGATATGTGGCGGTTTCGCTATGCCTATCCGTGAAGGTAAAGCTCAAGAAATCTACATCGTTACCTCCGGTGAGATGATGGCGATGTATGCTGCAAACAACATCGCTCGTGGTATTCTGAAGTATGCTCACTCCGGTGGTGTACGTCTAGGTGGTTTGATTTGTAACAGCCGTAAAGTTGACCGCGAAGCTGAATTAATCGAAAACTTGGCTGATCGTCTCAACACCCAGATGATCCACTTCGTACCTCGTGACAACATCGTTCAACACGCAGAATTGCGTCGTATGACTGTTAACGAGTACGCTCCCGACAGTAACCAAGGTCAAGAGTACCGTGCATTAGCTAAGAAGATCATCAACAACGACAAACTCACCATTCCTACTCCTATGGAAATGGATGAACTAGAAGCTCTGTTGATCGAATACGGTCTATTAGACGACGACACCAAGCACGCAGAAACCGTAGGTAAGCCTGCTGAAGCTACTGCTAAATAAGTAGTGCTATCGCTCCAGCACAGTAGGTTCAACAGATAAGGAAAGTGTGAAGTATGAAGTATGAAGTATGAAATTAATTCTGCTTTCAGCCTTCATTCTTCTCCTCTCCCTCTCCCCTTCCATACCCTAGCTATCATTCCATTCCCCCATCCTAAACAGTAACAGAGGCAGACTATGACACCTCCCGACAAGAATCTTGTAGAAGAGCATCAACAGCTAGTTGAAGAAGTACTCCAAGCGTATCCAGAGAAAGCACGTAAAAAGCGTACCAAGCACCTCAACGTTCACGAAGAAGGCAAATCCGACTGCGGCGTTAAGTCTAACATCAAATCCCTTCCTGGTGTAATGACTGCTCGTGGTTGTGCTTATGCTGGTTCCAAGGGTGTGGTTTGGGGACCTGTCAAAGACATGATCCACATCAGCCATGGTCCTGTTGGTTGTGGTTACTGGTCTTGGTCTGGTCGTCGTAACTACTACGTTGGTGTAACTGGTGTCGATAGCTTCGGTACCATGCACTTCACCTCTGATTTCCAAGAGCGGGATATCGTTTTTGGTGGTGACAAAAAACTTGTCAAAATCATCAACGAAATCGAAGAACTCTTCCCTCTCCACAATGGTGTTTCTATCCAGTCTGAGTGTCCCATCGGTCTAATTGGTGATGACATCGAAGCTGTAGCTAAGAAAACATCCAAAGAAATTGGTAAGCCCGTAATTCCCCTACGTTGTGAAGGTTTCCGGGGTGTGTCCCAGTCCTTAGGTCACCACATTGCTAACGACGCTATTCGTGACTGGGTATTCCCCAAATACGACGAAGCGAAGAAAAATAATAGCCTTGACTTTGAGCCCGGTCCCTACGACGTTGCTTTGATTGGTGACTACAACATTGGTGGTGACGCTTGGTCTAGCCGGATGTTGTTGGAAGAAATCGGCTTGCGCGTAGTCGCTCAGTGGTCTGGTGATGGTACCATTAATGAGTTGGTTCAAGGTCCTGCTGCTAAGTTAACCTTGATTCACTGCTACCGTTCCATGAACTACATCTGCCGTAGCTTAGAGGAAGCATACGGAATGCCTTGGATGGAGTTCAATTTCTTTGGTCCCAACAAGATTGCTGCATCTCTCCGCGAAATTGCTGCTCGCTTCGACGAAAAGATCCAAGAAAACGCTGAGAAGGTGATCGCTAAGTACACACCAATCATGAATGAGGTGCTTGAAAAGTATCGTCCCAGATTGGAAGGTAAGACCGTAATGCTGTACGTTGGTGGTCTACGTCCTCGTCACGTTGTCCCCGCATTCCAAGACCTGGGTATCGAAGTTATCGGTACTGGCTACGAGTTCGCTCACAATGACGACTACAAGCGTACCACCAACTACATCGATAACGCTACCATCATCTATGATGACGTAACCGCTTACGAATTCGAGGAGTTCGTGAAGCACAAGCATCCTGACATGGTTGCTGCTGGCATCAAAGAGAAGTACGTTTTCCACAAAATGGGTCTTCCTTTCCGTCAAATGCACTCCTGGGATTACTCCGAACCTGGAAAGTGGGAGCAAAACCAGGGTAAATCAAGATTTTTTTGCTGTGATATAAAAATAGTCTATTTTTAGTCTAAATATGAGCTGTAGGCTTATTTTTAATAATAAAGTTTTGAATGAACAGAAAGATATAAGTTTTCTCCTGTAAAGATTTGAGTATTTAATTAAATTCATATTCAAGAGAATCTGTAAAGATAAAAACTTTTTCAATTACTATTTTATTAGATTAAAAATGGCGATTTATCGGCAGAGTTGGAAATTACAATTTATGTCAATCTGCGGCTTCATTTGAAAGCATCACAGCATAATATTACCTGATACCAATTCTATGTAAAGTTGCGCCAAATAGATTTCGTAGAGACGTTGCACTGCAACGTCTCTACAATCAATATAAATTGCATCTTCATACAGAAACGGTATGACAGCTAAATCTGTGACAAAATAGTATTGTTGTTCTATTGCTAATATGAGCGGCTACTAGCTATGATTTCCACTGAGCATCGCTACAGTTTGGATGAATACCGTGCGATCGAAGAGAAAGCAGAAGGACGCAACGAGTATCGAGATGGAGAAATTGTACCTATGCCAGGAGGAACACTCAAACACAGTCGCATAAGTGGTAATATTTTCGCCTTTGTTAAGTTTTTGGTGCGGGATACTCAATTTGAGTCAATTAACAGTGATTTGTGGTTGTGGATTCCTGAACATCGGCGGGGAGTATATCCCGATGTAATGATTTTTGAAGGTGAACCGCAGTTAAATGATAATCGCAACGATGAAGTTTTGAATCCCGTTGTGATTGTTGAAGTTTTATCTCCTTCTACCGCAGATTATGACCGGCAGGGTAAATTTCGCATATATAGAACGATTGAGAGTTTTAGGGAATATTTATTAGTCGAACAGGATGAACCCTTTGTTGAACGCTATAGCAAGCAGGCTGAAGGTTGGTTACTGAGTGATTTTAACAGTTTAGAGCAATCTATTTTCTTGGAGTCAGTTAAGGTTGAATTGCCGATGGTGGAAATTTATCGCGGTGTTGTTTTTGAGTGAAAAGCTCATTATTTTCTCTCTCCGATCAAACGATTGAATTGAAGGTAATTGGGAGAACTAATTGTCAACATCTGTTCTGGAGTTTTATGATCGTCAGTTATTGGCTCATGTGTTTGTCTTTTAGAAATGCTTATATTTTTGATGCTAACAAAGCGGTAGACATAACTGTCAAGAAAATTTGGTTGTCCCCAAAATTCTTTACCAATTTTTTGACAGTAGGCAGCAAAACACTTTGCACCTTTGAGTTGCGGAATAATTATTTTATTTTTGCTTGTTGTCTTCTTTGCCTTCATCTCAATACAAAGGATGACTTGTTTCGTACCAACATCGGCAATGATAACAAAATCTGCACGTTTGCATTCACCTTTTAAGCCAGTAAATACCGTGTCTGGTGGTTTAAATTTATCTGCCTTGATAACAATAACTTGATCCTCTTTTGGCATGCCGTAAATTGTTACGGAATAGTTAGTATTATGATCTTGCTCTGTGAGTATAACCCTATTTTTAACCTTTTTATTGTTACCATAATTTTCTAATGGCACCCTAGCACTTTCCTTAATCATCTCTTTGAGGATAGCAATATCGGACATTACTCCTCACCCCAAACAATTGCTTCCTGAATCCGATTCATGGTTTCGATGGTAGTATCAAAGCTGCGGGCTTCAACCCCCAATTCTGGGCTAATATCTGCCATTGTCAGTGTTTGGCATTTAGTTTTTCTTGTCCTACCCTCTAGTTGTATTAATGCCTCTTCTGCAATGTAAACCTTTATCTTTTCATGAGAAATTAGTTCTGTTGACTTATAACCTTCAACTTCAGCAATTTCCTTAAGATAAGGTTTATCATGATTGAGCATAATTAGAGTATTCAGTTCTTTAATGATGTAATCGCTGTGGGTGGTAATAAAAACCTTAATTCCAAGGTTGACTAGTCTAGCAAACAACCGTGCGATACGACGCTGATTTTCTGGATGTAGGTTTAATTCCGGTTCATCCACCATCAGTAAATCACCAATTTGTGCCTCATGTCTAAGATAAAAGCCAATGTCTAGTAGAGAACGCACGGCACTGGAGCTTTCATCCATAGAAAGTTTGAGCCGCTTATTCTTCTTTGGCACATAGTAAAGCTCATCATTACGGGTAACAGTGTATTCGCCACCAATAATATCAGCAAAATCAGCTAGCACATCGGGATGGTTTTCGGTAATAAAACTTGTTTTTTTAACAATGGTTTCAAGTTGCCGAGTAAAATCCATATTTGTTTTTATTGGTAGGGCATAATCTCCATAATCTTTAAATAGAAGTTCCATTGGATTTATGTTTTTGTCAGTCTGACCTATTTCTTCAAGTAAGCGATTGCGTGGAAAATTCAACTCTTGGCGAAAAATTGCAGCACCAGTTCGTTCTGCACTAGCAATGAAAGGGCGAGGGAAAAGCTGAACAAAAATAATGTCTTTCAGTGCATCGGCAATGATGCGCTCAATGATATTGGTAGGAATTTTGACTTGCTCTTTTTCAACAAGCAGAGTAATAAATAAGTCTGTGCTTTCTTCATTTTTTGTGATAGAAAAAAGTTCTGCATTGGCAGTACTCATTATCTGCTCAAAACTGCTTGAAAAATTAATGTTTTGGATATTCATAATTACCTGAAATTCTGTCTCTTTAAATCTATCAACAGATGTAGCAAAAATTCTTGATAATTGCTGGGTATATTTGTGACAAGCGTTTTGAACAATCTGTTGGGCTTGTTGAACATATTCTTTTATGTCAAGAATAATTACACCATCTGTAAGGAGCTTTTTGATATAATTGTCATTAATTTTAATAGAAAAAATCCGCTGCCAAGTATACAAAAAGCCGAACAATGCATAAGTAGCATAGGTTTTTCCGGTATTGTTTTTACCACAAATGATCGTTATGTCGCCAAGGGTAAATTCGGCTTGTTTTAAAACACCAAGATTTTTGACTTTTATTTTCATTGTTGTGTCCTGATCCAATCCTTTTATGGTAACTGATGAAGAAGGTTTTTTCTATGTTAATGCTATGCAATTGACAAAATTCACCAACATTTGATAATCTGCCTTCTCAGCAGTAAGATATACTTCAATTTTTTCTCGATTAGCGTGATAATAAGTTAGGGCAGCATATACCTGTGCAAGATTTACATTTCCCATGTGCTCGGAAATTTCCTCCGCATTTAAGCCAAGTTTGTACCAAGCTGCAATGCGTTGCACAGTCTAGTAGGGTGTGTTGTCGCGCAGCGGAACGCACCACACCACTATTTTATAAACAAATTTAACTTCCCCTATAAAGCAATTCCATCCTCAACTTTTCAACCTCCATCTTCAACTTTTCATTCTCCAGCCTCAACCTAGCATTTTCTTCCTGAATCTCCTCAATTTCACTCCTCTTACTCAAAGCTTGATTAATTGCCAATTTCCGCATATCCAACGAAAACCACCGTTGATAGGTTTGCGTATGTACCTGCACACTATGCCCTAAATTATCAGCAGCAGCTTTAATCGGAATCCCCAAAATATGCGCCCTAATTGCCCATGCATGACGTAAATCATAGGGTTTAAAATCCAAACCAATTTTCCTAAACCACCAACTAACTCGTTGTGTTAAAGCCGTGATTTCTGCATGATTATTTTTATCTTTTTTACTAATCGTATCTGCCAACATTTCTAAATATTTTGGA
>JASJCJ010000031.1 GCA_030066045.1 Calothrix sp. MO_167.B12 | reverse complement strand
ATAGTGCAATAGGTGTAGGTTGGGTTGAAGAATGTAGACGCAACAGCGGCTTTGAGCAGAGTAACCCAACACCAGTAAAGCTTTGTTGGGTTTCCCTACCGCTCAACCCAACCTACATTTTTAGGCGTGTCAGTCCACTACAAATACTGGAACTATTCCCTATTCCCTACCCCCACCAAAAGGCTTTTTCAGTAAGCCCTACCTATAAAAATAGAAAGAAAAACCCAATTTGCTGAACCTCAAGGGATTCAGCAGTTGAGACTTTAAATGACAAAATATCAAAAAAAAATGACAAAATAAAATGACTTAAATCAATGAATATTCATTTCTTGGAGGTTTCTTTCTGGTGCTAAATTTTCCAGGCTAGTATGGGAGACATTCTTGAGTGATGAATTAAATTTTACTTGTTGCCCATTGACACTACTATTATCAAGTAAAACCTGATTTTTGGAACTAGACAATCCTGTATTTTTCACAGATGCTTGTATGCGTTGTTTGTGAATATATTCCCGTAATTTTAATTGAGCAGTTTTATAACTTGGGGTATTTTTAGGAATTTGTTTGAGAGATTTAATGGCATTGTCAAAATTAGATGTAGCAGCTTGATTGTAGGCTTGTTGTAATAAATAAACGGCTCTAGTACGCTGTTTTTGTTCGTATTCAGTTATTTTTTCTTTAACTAAAGCACCAACAGGAGATTCACCAGGGATTTGTTTGAGGTAGTGCAAAGCCATTGTAAAGTCCCTATCTCTAGCTTTTGCATAGGCTTGATTGAGTAAATCTTGGGTTTGTGTTTCAATATTATTTTGTGCTCGTTCAACAAGCTTGTCTGTTTTTGAACGCCAATATAAAATATTAGGGACTTCAGGCGCTACACGTAATACCTCTGACCATTGAGCGTTATTAAAAGCTTGTGTAACTAATGAGAATTTTTCAGCAGCAATTTGCCATTGTGCTTGCCACTCTTCGGCGGTAGCTTTGGCATCTGGATATATATTGCTAGTAGGTGGAATCGATTTAACTAAGGAAATTGCTTGCTTGAAATCTCCTGATTGATATTTTTCCGTTGCATTATGTAAAGTTCCCTTTCCTGAGTAGGCAGGATAATTATTGATTAAAGAATATGCACCAAATCCCAGGAATATAGAATTGGCGATTAATCCTACTTTCATACCTGTAAGTAGGGAAGATGATTTTACTGGCTTAGTACTACTACTAGAATCATTGTTATATTCTGGTGGAAAACGGATGTCCTCCGTGCTTTCTGGTAAAACTATATAGTCTGTATGTATAGTATTTTTTGGTTCCCATTGCTCTAATGGCATTTCCTGAAGTGCGTTGAGCACTTGAGCTGCTGATTGAAAGCGATGGGTGTAATCATAACGGATCATTTGACTGAGGATAGCAGCAAGATAATCGCTGACTGGTGTATGATGAGAACGCCAAATAATCTCATTGGTATAGGGATCTACTTGAAAATTCAGCGGTGTCAATCCCGTTAAAGCTTGGATAGCTATAATACCCAAAGCATAAATATCGCTGTTAGGTTTGGTTTGACCGATAAATTGTTCTGGAGGTATGTATCCTAAGGAAGTGACAGGCATCTGATAAATGGGCAATACCACATCTGTGCCAAAATCCACTGGTTGGATAGAACCAAAATCAATTAAAAATAACCTACCATCGTAAGCACGTCTAATCAAGTTATCGGGTTTAATATCGCAATGAATAACACCTTGAGAATGAATAAAATCTAAAACATTTAAAATATCTTGTAAAAACCGAACTACCTCATTTTCAGTCCATAAATAAATGGAATCCATGTTGCTATTTATAGGAAGCTCCCCAGTCAGTGGGTTTCCCTCAATTAATTCTTGAACTAAATAGAAACGCTCATTCTCTTCAAAACAAGAGAGGAGTTGGGGTATTTGCTGGTGTTGCCCTAAATTGTTCAGAGTTTGAGTTTCGCTGAGAAAACGTAACCGGAGGTTTTCTAAGTAATTAGACTGATAACTGAATACTTTTAGCTGTTTAATGACACATTTGGGATTATTTGGTTGTTCCATGTCTATGGCAATAAACGTTTGCCCAAATACTCCTGCACCTAAAGTTTGAACAACCTGGTAACGGTTTTGCAGGACTTTACCGATCATGTAGTTAATCATGAATAGGTTACTTTGTAACTATATATTTATTTTTTTCTAATATTACTTACTGTTTCCGGAATACCTGATAGGTAAATATCTGTATATGTAATCCCCTAGCTTATTGTTAAAACTATATGTTTTGTCTCTCTACTACTTATTTTCAGATATGTCATCAGTATAAATCACTACTTTTTATCCCAGACAATAAATATATTTTTACTGTTGTATTTACGTAGATAATGAAACTCAGATGAAGATTATTTTTCTGGTTCAGATGCTGGAATATCTTCTGGTGCCACCTCCGATTTATCTGTTAATGGTTTCACTACCCGTGCGATTGCTTCTTGAATAAATGCTTTAATAAATTCATCCCGACGATTGAGTTGAAACTGACGTTGTACGACTTCAGTCATCCCCCCATCTCCCCAATCTTGATCATGGCGGAAATACTCAATAAAGCTTTTGCCAGCAATTCTGGTTAAATAGGCAGCAGTTACCCCTTGAATTGCCCTACCAATAATAAAAGTACCTACATTCAGTTGTAAGGCTGTGGAAAGTAACTGTAATGCTCCCTTGACAATTCCCAAACTAGCAATGGTTTTTGCCAAAGATAGAGCCAGTTCCCTCCCTCGCTCCATATTTAATTCACAACCGTAAATTCTGCCAATTTCCACCACCATTTGGGCATTTACCGCTGCTGTCGCCAACAAATCCACCACGGGTAAGGGAGTTACTGACACTACCCCCGCCCCAATCCACTGAAAGCGTTCCACTATTTTGTCAGCCTGACGACGACGTTGCACATCAATTAGTTTGCGGGCCTCTTCTCCCAATCTCAGGGATTGCAGCAAAATATTATCTGCCACCAAATCTTCCCCCTCTGCCCTTAAAATTGCTGCCATGCGCCGCATTAATGGCAAAATATCTGGTTCTGGTTGGAAATCCCCACCTTCTAACTCTACCACCTGGGGGTTAGCTGCGATCGCTACTACATCATTAGTAGAAATAAAACCCCGCACCCGTTGGCGCAATCGCGCTAAAATTGACTCCTTATCCTCATCTGTATACAAGTCAGTTTTATTCAGAACCACCACAGAACGCTTACCAATGCCAGCTAATGCTTGTAAGGGTTCGTATTCCGAACGTCGCAAATCATTATCTACCACAAACAACAATAAATCTGCTTCTGTTGCCAACTCCCGCGCTAACTGTTCCCTTTCGGTTCCCGCTACCCCTGCTTCCAAAATTCCCGGTGTATCCGTAATCAAAATCTTCCGTTCCAAACCCTTTAGCCGCAGGCAATAGGTTTCTCCCACCATGGTAGTTCCCATTGGTGCATTTACCTTCCCTACCATTCTGCCCATAACTGCATTTACCAAGGAAGTTTTGCCAGCACTACCAGTGCCAAATACCACCACTTGAATTTCTCCCCTTGCCAGGTTAGCTTCAATTTCCTTGGATTTACTGAGTAGAGCTTGGCGAGTTACTTCATCTTGAATTTGGGATACTTGTTGGCGTACAGCTTGGAGGGTAGAAGAAGCCGCTTCCGATTTCGCTTCCGGGACTTTGATTTGGGGCCGGTGTTTGCGGGAACGGCGGGAACGCTTTTCCCCAGCACGTAGTTCTAGGACATAATATACGAAGGCAGCTATTAAACCGGCAATGAGGACAATCAGCAAAAATAACAGCAAATTGCCCAGTAAGGGAGAATAGGACAGTTGCCAGTAGAGGCGAGATAGAGAATCAATCAGCCACAGGCTTAATCCCAGAATAAGGATTAAACCAATGATGAGGGTGACTAAGCGCGACAGAGGCATGGAAAGCAAATACTCATCTTAAAGTATGCAGATGTTTCCTATCTTAAACTCTTGCTAAATATTCGTTATCCATTGCAGCTAAAAATAGCTTATTTTTTAACTATTGACTGAGTTGACTCCTAACTAACACATTTTAAAACCCTTATAGAGCAAGTTTTTTAGCCAAACAAGAAAAATGTGTTTGTTTCATTCGCTGCGAGGGGGGTTTAATAATTTTGAATTTTGTTAGCGAAGCTCCTCTGAAAGAGGCATTTTGAATTTTGAATTTTGAATTTTGAATTCCCCCTCCTGGGGGCGTTCATATCTTGCACCTGCACCCTAGAAGGATACCGATGGCGAATAGTGGGTTTGACCCCTCACGAGGTTAAAAACTAGGGATTATTGTCATAATTTTGGACTTGTTTTTCTGCCCCCACTCCCAAGAGGGTGATACCCCTGATTCGCCAACAGCATCCTAGAAGGGTGAGGCTATACAATCAAAGCCTGCCTACGCAGACTAAAAACCCTGATATGTCGTGTTGTTGATAAAAATATATGTTTATTAATAATATCAAAAATCAGTATTAATACGAGGCGTGCAAGATGTATGGTATAGACAACGGGGAATGGAAAATTTTGTGGAGGGGTAATTGATCAAAAACCACAAATGACAATACATTCTGCGGGTGAGATTGCAATCTATCCTCTCTATCAGATATACCAATCAAATGATTATGGAATATCAGCAGCGGGATCAACAATGCTATGTAAAATATTCTTAATAATTGTATTTTTAATTTAACAGTCGTAATACTTTGCTAGTGCGTTGCTTCCATAACTATGAGAATATCCCAACGTAGTCAAAAAGACACTCGGAAACCGCGACTTAATTCAGCATTTAAACAATTAATGCAAATCCACTGGTGGATGGCTGGTTCCTATCTCGTTTTATTTTGTACAGGTTCGTTGATGGCTAGGCTGGAACGGGAACAATTTTTGCGTAGTGAGTTGTATGATTTTCACAAGTCCATTGGTGTGCTGACAATGGCATTATTAACTTGGCGAATTTTGACATTATTGCGAGTTTGGTGGCGTAAATACACTAGACGTACTCCCAAGTTATCTTCAGCTTGGTGGCGAACTTTTGCCTTGCATACCAGCTTATATGTATTCATGTGGGGAGTACCTATTACTGGTTTCTTACTTTCAAATTCGTTTAAAGCCAATAATGTCAAATTCTTCGGGATTTTGCTACCGGATATTTTCCCCAAAAATGAAGCAATGGTGGAAATAGGACGTAATTCACATTTTTGGTTGGCTTATACGTTTTTGGCATTTATCACCATACATATTTTTACATATTGGAAAGTGGTAAAAGCAAATTGGCGACGGTGGATGAATTTTATTAGAAAGTAGGGCTTGCTGTAGCTAATAACTAAAACTCTTGCTCTTGACACTCTCTGGGCTAAAGCCAGGTCGATTCTTAAGGCATCACTGCCTTAATATCCTGATATCTCAGGTTCCCAGGTTCAACACGTTTGCCACAAGGGCGTGCTGATATCTCCTCGGTGGTTCTTTCGGGCGTAAACTTTCCCCCAGTCCGGGGGTAGGTTTTTAAATCTTGTACTGATCACTCAATTATAACATATTTAATGACAAAATAACTCAAGCCTAAAGGCTTGATCGCAGCTTTCATCCCCGACGTAAACGACCCTCAAACTACAAATATTCTTGGATTTGTAGTTTTCATTTCGGGGTTTTCAGCTAGCCGTCCTTATAAAAGCCTTCTGCATTGCTGTTATACATTTTTAGGTCGTGCCTTGACCATGAATATATGGGCACGGCGATATTCAATCATTCAAGCTAGCCCCCCACGGTCAAATCCCACAACCAACCATGAAAATAATTCCCTCACTCCTTCACTCTTTCACTCCTTCACTCTTTCACTCTTTCACTCCCTATTTTCAACCTGGGTACATAATGGGTTGTGGGCACGGTGATATGCAGCCAATCACATTAAGGACAGATTGTGGATGCCGTGCCCCTACGGAATAATTTATTGCTGACTCGATTATGATCGCACAGTTACTTGTTCTTGTTTTTTCTGGTCTAACACAAATGCATACAACCTATTCAGTGCATTCACGTATGCTTGGGCTGAAGCCACAATGATATCAGTATTGGCAGAACGCCCAGAAAATATCCTATCTTCATGCTTGAGACGAATTGTCACTTCCCCGATCGCATCAATACCAGCCGTAACAGATTGTACAGAAAATTCAATTAACTTATTAGGTATATTTACTACTCTGTTAATAGCTTTGTATACAGCATCCACCGGACCTGTACCAATGGCAGCATCCATCAATTCCTCCCCTTCTGGAGTATAGAGGGTAACGGTAGCAGTAGGCTTGGAACTAGAACCACAGGAAACTTGTACCAACTCCAAACGAAATAAATCTGGTGCTTGCTGAATTTCATCGTTGACAATCGCTTCTAAATCCCAATCGGAAATTTCTTTCTTTTTGTCGGCGACATCTTTGAAGCGGACGAAGGCTTTATTTAATTCGTTGTCTGTCAGTTCGTAACCCAATTCCCGCAAACGGGTACCAAAAGCATTTCTACCAGAATGTTTGCCCAAAACAATCAGATTATCTGTCCAACCAATGGATTGGGCATCCATAATTTCATAGGTCAGCTTATTTTTCAGCACCCCATCTTGGTGAATCCCTGATTCGTGGGCAAAGGCATTAGTACCCACAATGGCCTTATTAGGCTGTACTAACATCCCCGTAAGATTAGAAACCAACCGTGAAGTTTTGTAAATTTGCTTGCTATCTATGTTGGTGAGGGGTTCTTCTGAATCTGCTGCCCTTCCTAAGAAAGGATTAAAGTATTGTTTGCGGACGTACAAAGCCATGACTAGTTCTTCTAAAGCCGCATTGCCTGCTCGTTCGCCAATACCGTTAATGGTACATTCTAACTGTCTGGCTCCATTTTTCACTGCTTCCAGGAAGTTTGCTACAGCCAAGCCTAAATCATTGTGCCCGTGAACAGAAATAATTGCCTGGTCAATATTAGGCACATTTTCCTTAATCCCCTTAATGATTGCGCCAAATTCACTGGGAGTGGTATAACCAACGGTATCGGGAATATTTACCGTAGTTGCTCCTGCTGCGATCGCTTTCTCTACTACTTGATACAAAAATTCTGGATCAGAACGTCCCGCATCTTCTGGGGAAAATTCGACATCATCAGTGAAGTTTTTGGCATATGCTACCATTTCCTCTGCCGTTGCTATCACTTCCTCCCTCGTTTTGCGGAGTTTGTACTGGAGATGAATGTCGGAAGTGGCAATAAAGGTGTGAATCCTCCCTTTTACTGCGGGAGCGATGGCTTCTGCTGCCGCTTTTATATCATCTTTCCTTGCCCTTGCCAAGCTACAAATTACCGGACCATTTTCTGTACCCACAGTCCGGGCAATTCTGTTGACTGCTTCAAAATCCCCAGGACTGGCAAAGGCAAAACCTGCTTCAATGATGTCTACCCCTAAACGTGCCAATTGTTTAGCAATTGCTAGTTTTTCATCGATATTTAGGGTTGCCCCTGGACATTGCTCCCCATCTCGGAGAGTTGTATCAAAAATGATAATACGTTCGGAATTATTATGCATATGGAACCTTTTCCTTATTTTGACTGGTTACTGACAATACCTTTTTATGTATTTTTTTGAATAAATCTTTATATAAATTATGACTAACATTGAGATGCTTCCGTTTTTTCTATTTTCGGCCTAATATTATTTAAATCTATATATCTATCCGTAGCATTACGTAATTCCCTAGCTATCATTCCTTCTGTTGATACTACAGTTATATGAGTATTTTTAGAGCGTAATAATTCAATTGCTCTTTCAAAATCGCCATCACCACTAAATAAAACCACCCGGTCATATTGGTCTACAGTATTAAACATATCTACGACAATTTCAATATCTAAATTTGCCTTTTGGGAGTAACGACCGGATGAGTCATCATAATATTCTTTGAGTATTTTAGTTCTGACGGTGTATCCCAGACTAATCAGGGCATCTCTAAACCCTCGTTGGTCTTGTGGGTCTTTTAAGCCAGTGTACCAAAAAGCGTTGATTAATGTTGTTTCTGGCTGCTCGTAGGCGAAATATTCCAATATTCTCCTGGGATCAAAAAACCAGCCATTTTTTTGTTGAGCGTAGAACATATTGTTTCCGTCTACAAAAATAGACAGACGATTTGTGGTAATAGTCATATAAATTTACACCTATAAATAGATAAAGAATTTTAGATGAACGATAGATTATAGCAATTATAAATTGTCATATTTGCTTATATCTACAGATGAAATATTAATGGACGTTCTTTATCCAACTTATCTGAAATCATAGAATATACTTAAACACTGAACGTATATCGCTGCAATAAAAACAGCTCATGGTTTTGCTTGGTAAGTTTTAGCCAGTGAATAAAATCCCTCGATAAAATTACCTGGATCTGAAATTTTTTAGTTGCCGACAAATTCAGTTTACTCCTAAAGAGGTATAGAACATAGTCGGATAAGGTTGTAAGTTGGGGAACATATATTTATGTTATGTACTCAAATAGAGTAAATTAGTCATGATGTTATGTAAATCAGGTGCAAAGGGCAAACAATTCCCCCTGCACCCCAAATGGTACCTGAGAGTTTTTCTAAGCAAAAGGGGTTACTGTCCTACCACCTGTGGGTATAAAGTATAATTATCACGTTGGATGCAAAAGCGCATACCTGTAGTTACAACAAGTATAATTAGGATATTAAGACTAAGCGATCGCAGCCATCTAAACAAGGGCACAGAAGCACCATGTTGCTGGTAAATTATGAATACTGAGTCAACTTAGATAATTAATAATAGTTAGTTTACAACTAAATAGTATTCCTATTTTAATCTGCTTTCGCAATTGTGGCACTAAAATAAAAGTGTAGATCAATTCAAGTGTTATTCGTAACGTCAACCCACCAGTAAGTTAAGATATGGCAGAAGAACCAACCAACCCTTTCGCCAAAAAACAGACATCTACTGCCAATCAATCATCAACCAAACCAACTAAAGTTGCGGCTACGGTTCTGTCTGAACAATCAAAGCGAATGGGGCTTCTCTCCCATTTAATGTCTGTGATAGGGGTAGGGTTAGGAGCACTGGTAGTCGCATCTAATTCAGGTTTAGCTAAATTAATAGAGGGTCAGACACAAAGCTTATTTTTTTCGGTACGTGGTTCCATCCCAGCGCCCAAAGACATTGTAATTTTAGCAATTGACGAATACTCAACATCGAGCCCTCGGCAGTACTATCAAATCGATCCCCAAAAGTACGCCTACTTAGAACCGATAACAACCTGGCCCTATAAACGGGAGGCTTATGCTCGGGTAATTGAGAAATTAATCAAAGCAGGTGCTCGTTCTGTGGCTTTGAATATACTTTTTAGCACTGAAAGTAGTTATGGTACTGAGGATGATCGCAAATTACAAGCAGTATTACGGCGTTATGGGGATAAAGTTACTTTAGCTGCTCTCCACGAAAATTCTAAAATCCATCAAGGTAGTTTAATGCAATTTATTCTACCTCACGAAAAGTTTCGCCAAGGTGGGGTATCCATTGGTTTAGCTAATTTCCATGTGGAAGCAGATGGTAAAATTCACAAATTGGCGGGAGCATATTCCAAGTCATTAGCAGAAAATCAATCAGGTAATCCCATAGATAAGATACCTGCTTTTGAGCGAGCTGTATTAGAAGCATCTAGAGTTAATTATTCTCCTCCCAAGGGCAATCACATTTATTTTTATGGAAGTAACGGTACATTTGAAACCATATCTTTTGCCTGGGTATTAGAACCAGAAAATTGGAATAATTATCTCCAACAAGGCAAATATTTTCAAAACAAAATTGTTTTGATTGGACCCACAGCCCAGTCACTGAAGGAATATCATTCCGTTGCTATTTCTGATAACCTGTTCCAGCCAGAAAAAATGTCGGGGGTGGAAATTCACGCCAATGCCATTGCTACTTTAATGTCAGGGAAAACTGCGATCGAAGGGATTAAAAATCCGCTTCTACGAGGTTTATTTGTATTGGTATTAGTGGGTGGATGTGTATTTTTGATTAGCAAAAATAAACAGGGTCTCAGTCGATTTTTTATCAGTATTGGGTTAGGGATAACTTGGGGAATTATTAACTATGGATTGTTTATCTATGGCCAATTAATTTTACCTGTCGGCGTGCCAATAATTGTCATATGTGGTGTTGGTATTACATATTTGAGCACAGAAATAACAAGAGAAATCTTCAGGAAACGTCAATTAATAGATATTCTGAAGAAAAATGCTTCCAACCGTCTAGCACAGGAAATTATTAGCCAACAGGATGACCTCAAAGATTTATTACATCAGAGGGAGATGGAAGTCTGTGGCAAAATTCTCGCAGGACGTTACCAAATTACTAAAGTTCTGGGTGCAGGGGGTTTTAGTGAAACCTACATAGCAGAAGATACCCAACTTCCCGGACATCCTTGTGATCGGATGTGTGTTGTTAAACAATTAAAACCAGTCAACACCAAGCCCGAACAGTTGCAAGTGGCTAGAAGATTATTTGAATCAGAAGCACAAACACTGCAAAAGCTAGGAAAACACGATCAAATACCGCGACTTTTTGCCTCTTTTGAAGAAGATGAGGAATTT
Organism: Calothrix sp. MO_167.B12; assembly: GCA_030066045.1. Classification (GTDB taxonomy): domain Bacteria; phylum Cyanobacteriota; class Cyanobacteriia; order Cyanobacteriales; family Nostocaceae; genus Calothrix_A. Next base: position 56,140 of record JASJCJ010000031.1, on the reverse strand, counting down.
TACTTAATCCAAGAGTATATAGCTGGTCATGCCATGAATAAAGAATTGCCAGCAGGTAAACGCCTCCCAGAAATAGCAGTCATTGAGATTTTGCAGGATTTATTGCAAACACTAACCTTTGTCCATAAAAATCGTGTGATTCACCGGGATATCAAACCTAACAATATTATCCGCAGACAACGGGATGGAAAGTTGGTGTTGATCGATTTTGGTGCAGTCAAGGAAGTATCCACCCAATTATTGGATAGTAGTGAGCAAAGTGCTTTTACCATTGGTATTGGCACTAAGGGTTATGCACCTAGTGAACAATCTTTTGGTCGTCCTCAATATAGTAGTGATATATATGCAGTGGGAATGATTGGTATTAAAGCATTAACAGGTATAGCACCCCACGGTTTACTTCGAGATACTGATGGATGTTTGGTATGGATGCACAAAGCACAAGTTAGTCCAGCCCTAGCTGCTATTCTCAATAAAATGGTAGTAGAAGATGCGAAACAACGATATCAAGATGCTAAGGAGGTTTTAGCAGCACTTGATGAGTTGGTTGATTCAGAAAATGGGCAGTGCTTAACAACAGATAAATTGTCAATGGGCTCTTTGTCTTGTGAAACAGATTCTGATACTTCTACAACTCCCTGGATTGGAGAGTTGGAAGATGGCTTAGATTCATCCTCTTCCACTTCTATAATTCCTGAGAAGCATCAGGAACTAAATGATAACCGCTCTTGACACTCCCCACGGCTGTAAGCCGGGGAATTCTTAACTCATAGGGAGCGCAACCGCTTTACCCTCATTAAGCATCTTGACCGTGTGCCCCACGGCTGCAAGTCCTCTAATCAGAACTACTTGAGCGGCTGCAACGTCTCTATCGGTTGTGTAGCCGCAATTTTCGCATTTATGAACACGCTCTGCTAATGTCTTCTTACCCGTTTCATGTTGGCAATTGGGGCATATTTGGCTTGTTTTTCGTGCATCTACTTTCTGGAAATAGACACCACGCTTAAAACAAGTTTGCTCAAGAATGTTAAAGAATTGACCAAAACCCGCATCTAGGCAATGTTTACCCAACATTCCACGGGACAGACCAACCAAATTTAAATTCTCTACAAATATCATGCCTACGCCATCACATAGCTGATGGGAAAGTTTTCTATGCCAATCTTTACGACAGTTAGCAATGTACTCATGGAGCTTTGCGACCTTCTTTTGTGCTTTTAACCAATTGTTTGAGCCTTTGCGTTTTCTGGTAACACGCTGTTGTAGCAATTTCAGCTTACGTTCGGCATCAATAAAAAACCTCGGACGCTTGACTAAAAGACCGTTAGAAGTTGCAACCATTGCCATTAAACCTACATCCACCCCTAAACCTTTACCGTGTGGCATGGGTTGAGGTACATTAACATCCCATTGCAACGTTATCATTGCATACCACCCAGAAACACGTTTAACAATTCTGACTTGTTTAACCTTTGCATCTTCTGGTATTGGTCGGGATTTTCTAAATCCAACCACACCAATTACTGGCAATTTAATCTTGTTGCCCATGACTGGGTTCTTTGAGAATTGAGGAAACACAAAACTCCGCATTCGACCACGCTTTTTAAATCTGGGAAACCCAAAGTTTCTTTCCCACATTGAAGTGAAAGCTGTTTCAACCCTCTTTAGTGTTTGTTGCAATACTTGGGACTGAACCCTTTTAAGGCGTGGGTATTGTTTTTTAGCCGTAGTTAAAGATTTACATTGACTAGCAAATGTAGGTCTAGGAGTATCAGTAGGAATAATATACTGACTTCTGATAGAGCATGAATCTACATCACACGCACGGGACTTAAACCAGTCCTTTCGCTCACCTAAAGCATAGTTATACACTTGGCGGTTTGTCTCTAACCACTCTTCAAATATTTCTTTTTGTTCAGCAGTAGGCTTTAGTTTAAATTCATACGTGAGTGTAAATGCCATTCTCATCACCTCCTAACAATATTATACAGCACTCTTAACTTTCGTCAGGACATTTTTTAAGACAGCGAATAAATTTGCCTGCGCCCTACATCCCCAGGTTTAGAAAACCGGGGCTTTGGTCGCGGTTCTGGTAAAAATCTGGGCATATCCATCCATTACTCCCTTCCCGGCAGAAGATTATCTATAACGTAGGTTGGGTTGTAGCTTGCTTCCACGAAGTGGTACGAAGTGAAACCCAACGATATGCTGGGTTTCGTCCCTCAACCCAGCCTACAATTCTTCGGTAATTTTATAGCACCGAAGGGAGTAATAGACATATCTAGTCAAATACGTTCTTAGTCCATAATTTCAGGACTAAAGGCATAAACGGCAATGCACGCTAGTTGCTCTTCAGTTGTTAATACCTGGATTCCCACTAATTGCCCTTATAGGTCAACATATCGATTAATCTTGTATTTTGTTAGCATAGCTCTTTTGCAAGAGGCATTTTGAATTTCCCCAAAAGGGGTAAGCATCCCTGGGAAACTCCTGGTACAGGCAAGGCTGCCTGTAGGACTATGAAATTTTGGGACATTTTTTTATTTTTCAGTCCCTTAGTGAGGGTCAGAATCCCTCACTAATTGTCCCCTTCAGCATAGGTGCCTCCAGCTTGAGCTGCCTGATTCAAGTCGCACTCAAATATTATGTGCTTACCTTTGGTGGCTCTTTCCCAGGCTCTTCAGGCATTGTAGGCTGCTCTTGTCCTGGATTATCTACAGGAGGATTATCCTGCCCTTGTCCTGAATTTGAATCAGGTATTGCCGGTTGTGCTGGTTGTGCTGGTTGTGCTGGCTGTGCCGGTTGTTCTTGTCCTGAATTTGAATTAGGTACTGCCGGTTGTGCTGGTTGTGCTGGTTGTGCTGGCTGTGCTGGTTGTTCTTGTCCTGAATTTGAATTAGGTATTGCCGGTTGTGCTGGTTGTGCGGGCTGTGCTGGCTGTGCTGGCTGTGCTGGTTGTGCTGGCTGTGCCGGTTGTGCCGGTTGTTCTTGTCCTGAATTTGAATTAGGTATTGCCGGTTGTGCCGGTTGTGCTGGTTGTGCTGGCTGTGCCGGTTGTTCTTGTCCTGAATTTGAATTAGGTATTGCCGGTTGTGCTGGCTGTACTGGCTGTACGGGTTGTGCCGGTTGTTCTTGTCCTGAATTTGAATTAGGTATTGCCGGTTGTGCTGGCTGTACTGGCTGTACGGGTTGTGCCGGTTGTTCTTGTCCTGAATTTGAATTAGGTACTGCCGGTTGTGCTGGCTGTACTGGCTGTACGGGTTGTGCAGTTTGCTCTTGTCCTGAATTCGTTACTGCTGGTTGTATCGGCGTAGGCTGTGCCGGTTTTACGGGTTGTGCAGTTTGCTCTTGTCCTGAATTTCCAGGAGAATTTTCAATGGTTATAGTGTTAGATGAATCAGTAGTAGATGATGGAGTATTTTCAACGTCATTCTTTTGAAAGTCAGACGCAGCGTCACCTGATTGCACAAAATCTACTGTCCGATCATTACCAGTATTAGTAGCTGAGGTAACAGAAGAATCTTCCTCGGATTTTTTATTATTACTATCTTTCTTAGAGTCAGATGTGTTGTTGTTGTCTGTGAGTGCCACAAAAGAGGGGTTCTCTTGTACGCCCTGACCTAAAGTTATTGGTATTTGTTCTTTAATCGCTGTCACAGTTTCTGCACGCACACTGGAAATTGCAGGAGCTGGAATAACAGTACTATTTGGTTTGTCTAACTCCAAATCCTTAACTAGATCACTAGTGCGATAAAAAGTTCTAAGATCGAAGTCGTATAAACCTTTAAAATCGCCATCTTGCACAACCATCATCTGTCCAGCTTTTAGCACTTGGCTTCTTGAAGCATTTTTATTAAAAACTTCAATACCACTATTTGTGAGGGCACCCACAACCGTAATTTTTGTATTCTTGTCGTAACGGACAAATAATGCTGAACCGCGAATAGCAGCAGCAGCACTGGGAGTTCTAATGTTTGTTCGACCCCTTCCCGGTGGAATTAACAGTAATACAGTCCCATTATTAAGTCTAAAGTTACGGGTTCTGGGTAAAAAATTAAATACAGCCCTTTCTCCTACCCGTGCCAGAGAACCGTCGTTAAAAAGCAAGTCTGCTAAGGAAGACTTACCTGTGAACAACCCGTCTCCAGGAGTCATAGCATCCGCTCTACGTGCATTACGAATTGGTCTATTTTTGGCTCTAAGCTGCACAAAATTGCGAAGATCTTTAATTAAAGCCCTAACTAGGGGCCTGTTAGCATCAGCCCTATCTGGTAAGGGCAGTACCATTACTCCCCACAAAGCAGTTATTAACAATGGCAACAATTTGTAAGACATACCTGGTGACCTTGGAGAATTTGTAACTTTGATATCAAACCAGATGCACCAACTATCCTAACCCTCCTCAATCTCTGCTGTCAGACAACACATATAAAACTCTTACAAGGAAGTGGTTTATCCTCCTTGTGAGAGTATGTAATAGTCAATCTCTGATAGCACTTAAGATTTCAGATTTTGGGTTTAATGTTTGTCTAAATAGGAGTTATGAAAGGATAGCAATCTGTGAAACTTGGATTATTTCCCCTACTAAGGATAACTAAGTTTCTTACGTAATTATGCTTAAACTTAATCAAAACTTCAAGTAAGATAATCAAACATACCGTTAAACATACCGTTAAATGTACTATAAATATCTTATTTCACTCTAATTCAAGTGTTATCAGGGAATTACTCTGCATAATTAAGTTAGATATTATACTGCATTTTAGTAACAACACACACAAGAATGTAAAGTGACTCACACAAAAAGGAAGATTACAAGAGGTAATTACCAAATTAGCCGATGGCTTGATATTGGTTGTATATTCTTGAGTTTGCTCCCCTCCCATAGGCAGCAGTTCAAGGGACAAACGCACAATTGCAGGCACTACATAATTTCAATTGTATTCACTACAATTACTACTATTTGTCATCATACTATTACCAATGCTGCACCGTTGGTTAGTGTTGAGAAAATACGCAATTGCGGGGATCAAGTCAGCGATCGCTCATGTTCTAAGTCTCATCGGCAATTAACCCACATTCAATTGAAACAAAGTAATGCATTAAAAAATACCATATTTGGTCATTTTGATCGACAAAATCATTCTATTGATAGATATACAAATCTAATTAATTTTAAACCTGAGATAGATTCATTTTTTGCCCCATCTGCATTGGATATAAGAAAATCAAATTTGGATATAAGAAAATCAAATTTGAACCTCTGTAAATATAATGAAATCAAGAGTCAAAATCTTTGTGTTTCTTTACCTCTAAAAATTTCCCAAGCAGATACGCAATCTATTTCTCAGTCGAATCCCGAACCAAATAATCCTTCTACTAATGAGCAACAAAGTGATCCACCACCTGTAGAAGGAGAACCAAATCTTCCTACTTCTTCTCCTACAGAGGCACCACCATTAACCGAGCCTCAGCGTAGTGAGTCAGAAGATAAGATAGAGAGGTTGAGGAGGAGTCTCAAGTCATCTAGTCGAGAGGAGTTGGGGACATTAAGGGTTAGAGAGGCGAATAATCAAAATTCAGGGAAAACTCCACAGCCATCTAGTCGAGAGGAGTTGGGGACATTAAGGGTTAGAGAGGCGAATAATCAAAATTCAGGGAAAACTCCACCACCTGTAGAGCAAATTCCCACTCCTCCAAAAAAACCACCCAAACGTCAACCGGCTCCTGCGGGTTTTCTAATTGGTTACCTTGGCTATTTTACTAGCACTAATATCTTTTCCTCAGAAGTAGATCCCATAGGAGATGGTTTATTTTATTCTGGATTGACATTGGCTTCTGGCTCTTTGCGCTTTGGCAAAAATACTAGTTTGAATACATCTGTTGATGGGTATCTAATTCGATATATCAAACAATCAGAGTTTGATTATAACCAAATTAGATTTAATCTCAATCTTTACCAAAAGTTAGCACCTCAAACCTATGCAGGGATAGGTTGGACTCATCAAAATTTATTTTATGCTAGGAGTAGCGATTTCTTCTCTTCTGGCGATCGCTTTTTGAGTGAAAATTCTCTCCGCTTTTCTCTATCAAGACGTAGCTTGATTGCTCCCAAATTAACTTTAGATAGCGTTTACGAATTTCGTTATAATTTTGCCGATCCAGATAGCCGGAATCGAGTCATCAATTCACTGTGGCTATCGATGAATTATCGGTGGCAACCTCTACAAGTGGGACTAAATTACCAATTTAACTTTTCTGATTTTACCAGACGCGATCGCGAAGATAATTTCCATCGACTATACGCTAATTTAAATTATTCTGTCTCTAAAACTAGTCAATTTAGTGTACAAAGTGGTATTGTTCTAGGCGGTTCTACAGACCCAAGAATTGATTTTGATGGTTGGTTTATTGGTGTTAATTACAGTTTAGAATTGGGTAGATTTTGAGAAGTTTTTAGAGGATGTTTGTCAAGTCTAAAAGCTGATACCAAATCACAAAATGTTGGCAACATATTATGGACAAAGAAAATTCAAAAACACAAAACCAGATTTTGCTGCAACCCGGTACTTTGTGGCATTGCATTCAGGAACGAACTGAACACGCTTTAAAATGCGGTGCCCTATTGTCTATTCCTACAGAATTTGAATTTGTCGAGCAGGATGGGGTACGTTTCCTAGTCAGGATTATGTCTAACCTGGTTCGTAAGGATAAAGCTAAACAGCAACAGGAGAAGCAAAAAGCATCCACTGGCAAAGAATTTAATCCCTTTCTTCCCTATGAAGCGGATTTATTTGTGGCTGATATTTCTCCAACTCATGTTTGTTTGTTGAATAAATACAATGTTGTAGACTATCACCTATTAATTATTACCCGTGAGTTTGAACAGCAAGAATCGCCACTTACCTGGGCAGATTTTCAGGCAATGGGAGCTTGTTTGGCAGAGTTTGATGGTTTGGTATTCTATAACTCTGGTAAGGTTGCCGGTGCCAGTCAAAGACACAAGCATTTACAAATGGTTCCCTTACCCTTGTCACCCGATGGAACTCACATACCCATTGCTCCCTTATTGAAAAATGCTCAATTTAAGGGTTCTATTGGCACTATCCCCCAATTACCTTTTTTACACGCTTTTACTAGTTTTAATCCTGATTGTGCAGCAGCAGGATTAGAAAGTTACTATCAGTTGTTAACAGCAGTTGGGTTGCCAGGAAATAATCAAACCATATCTGGAGCTTATAACCTTTTAGCTACAAGGGAGTGGATGTTAATTGTACCGCGATCGCAGGAAAGTTTTCAATCAATTCCAGTCAACTCCCTTGGTTTTGCTGGTGCTATGTTAGTACGCAATTCCCAGCAGATGCAAGTTTTAAAAGATATTGGTCCAATGGGTATTTTAAGTCAGGTTGGCAGTATTCAATAATTTAATGTCATTCAATTTTGGATTTTGGATTTTGGATTTTGGATTTTGGATTGACGAGCGACCCCCCGACGACGACAGTCGCTCTGGGTAGCGCGACTGTCGTGACCCCATATCTAAAGCCAGGGGCTTGAAATAATTATAAAATCGTTTGTTTTTTCTCCACGGATAAATCCGGAGAGCAGCGCGGTCTTGGGGGTTTCCCCCATGAGCGACTGCGGGGGGCTTGTATCCAGTTTATTTTTCGGTGAAGATGGATAGAATTGTTGGGTACAGGGTAGCGGAACCTAACCTACAGGGGATTATTAGAAGTAATAAATATTGCATTTCATTTAATAAAATCCGTAATAAACGCAACAAAAGCGGTATTTTATCTATAAATTTTTATTTGTCGCGTATTATTTATGTACAGTAACCAAGAATTTGATGGAATATCGCAGAGCCAAAATTGAGGGAGGTACATTTTTCTTCACCGTTGTTACCCACAACCGACGAAATTTTCTTTGCGAGCGATCGAATATTTTATTATTGCGGCAAGGGTTTAGAAAAATTATTGGAGAATATCCGTTTACAGTTGATGCAATTGTGATATTACCAAATCATATTCATTGTATTTGGACATTACCACCAGGAGATAGTGATTTTTCCCGTCGTTGGCGATTAATTAAGGGTTATTTTAGTCATCGTTGCGATAAAAAGTACAAAGGAAAAATTTTATCATCACGTCAGAAAAAAGGGGAACAAGCGGTTTGGCAGCGTAGATTTTGGGAACATCAAATTAAAGATGAAAATGATTTTGTCAGTCATGTTGATTACATACATTACAACCCTGTCAGACATGGATATGTGACAGCACCAAAGGATTGGCGATATTCGAGTTTTATTTTGTATGTGCAAAGGGGTGTTTATGATATTAATTGGGGTGTGGGAGAAGAGATGCAATTTGCTGATGATATCGGAAATGAATAATTTATTTAATTGTGAATTGCTTTCATTGTAGGTTGGGTGGAGCGGAGCGTAACCCAACATTTTAATATTTGTAGAGAATGAATAAATTGCGATATGCTTTGTGTCAATCCTTCGGCTTATGGTATCCTTTTTTCTCGACAAAATAAATTTTATATCAAGGCTTGCAGCGTTATTTTTTGGCGAACAATGAGGTATTTTGTTGTTTAAATAATCTCTATTTGTATCATATTTTATGTTGGGTTCCACTTCGTTTCACCCAACCTACGAGGGATTGCGATCCCACTCCCTTGGTTTTGCTGGTGCTATGTTGGTACGCAATTCCCAGCAGATGCAAATTTTAAAAGATATTGGTCCAATGGGTATTTTAAGTCAGGTTGGCAGTATTATAAAGGATTTAGAATGAGCGAATTGAGTTTTGCAACGGGGATTTTAACCCGACGCAAAAGATGCTGCTTGTAGAAGCAGGGGAATTTAACCCCCAAAGTTGGTTTAACATATCATGACTGCCCCTCAAGGGGCAAGCCGCTCACCTACATCCACCGTCTAAAGCACGATTGAGTATTGGAGCTTGGCGAAAATACTCAATCTCGGTTGTTTTGGTTCGCTCGATTTCTCTATAATCTAAAAGATTACTGACTCTGACCGATTGCCAAGTTATTTATGCATCGCCGCAACTTATTAACTGCTTTACTCAGCCTATTACCTGTTGTAACAGCTTGCCAAGGAACCACTTCCAGTCAAAAGTCTGACATCACACCTAGCAATTCTGCTACAACAAGTGGGGCAAAAAAAGAAATTATCATGGGGTTAATTCCCGCAGAAAATAGGGAAGAGATTGAGAAGCAATTTGAACCGATGCGAGCCTACTTGGAGAAAAAGCTCGGTATTCCCGTCAAAACCTTTGCTGCAACTAAGTATGCAGGGGTAGTAGAAGCAATGCAGCGAGACAAAATTGATATCGCTTGGTTTGGTCCGCTATCCTATGTTTTAGCGGAGAAAGAAGCTGGTGCAGAAGCTTTTGCTGTGGGAGTGAGAAAAAGTAACGGTAAGTCTACTTACAAGAGTATATATGTGGTTCCTGGTGATTCTAATATTAAATCAATTCAGGATCTCAAAGGTAAAAACGTTGCTTTTGTTTCCCCAACTTCCACTAGTGGGGGTTTAGTTCCCACCTATCTAGTTAAGAAGGCAACTGGTAAAATGCCAGAAGAATTCTTTGGTAAACTCAGTTATACAGGAGGTCACGATGCTGCGGAGCTAGCAGTGAAAAATAAAACTGTGGATGCGGCGGCAGACAGTGATATTACTTATAATAAAATGTTGAAAAATGGTCAGATTACCAAAGCAAGTAATCGGATTATTGCTGAATCTGAACCATTACCCGGTTTGCCTTTAGCATACCGAAAAGAACTTGATCCATCCCTCAAAAAAAAGATAAAGGATACCTTTTTGAATGCCCACAAAGAGATTCAAGTGACTGGATACGGGGAATTATTGCGTTATGAAGCAGCTAAGTCTCAAGATTACAAAATAATTAGGGACATGATTCAGGAGCTTGGTTTACAACGTCAAGATATTTTGAAATAGTTTGCCATCAGGGGAGGTTAGGAAAGTTGACAGTTGACGGTTGATGGTTGACGGTTGACAGTTGGCAAACAACGGATTATCTGTTTTTCAAAATCCAAAATCCAAAATCCACAATTGAATGACCAAAAAATAGACTGGATACAAGCTGTGTGGATTCATTGGGAAGGGATAATTTGAGGGAAATTTATCGACGGGAAGATGGTTCCATTGATGAGAGTATTAACTTGGCGTTTTCCGACTAAAAATGGTTTACCATCCTTATCAATCCTACTGTTGTTAGGTGCTGCCATCACCATATTATTACTGACGGCTCCGGTAGTAGAAATAAATATCGGACAACTGTGGTTATCTCAAGGTAAATTATTCCAGTTTCTACTGAATTGGTTAACCACCCCGGATTGGGCATACTTACCCAAGCTAGCCGCTAAATTATTAGAAACAGTACAAATAGCCATATTTGCCACATTTTTGTCCCTATTTTTCAGCATACCTGTGGGGATACTAGCTGCTAACAACACCACACCCCACCCCCTCATTTACCATCTCAGCCGTAATCTGATGAGTTTCATCCGTGCCTTACCGGAATTAGTATGGGCATTAGTATTTGTGTCAGCGTTAGGTATGGGAGCATTACCTGGTGTGATGGCATTGACTTTTGTCACCACGGGTTTTCTAGGGAAGTTGGTAGCTGAAAGTTTGGAAGTGGTTGATATTAAGGCTATTACCGGCGTACAAGCTACAGGTGCAAATTGGTTGCAAATATTACTCTTTGCTATTTTCCCCCAAGCATTACCAGATTTGATTGCCACCTTACTATACGTTTTGGATCATAATATTCGCGCCGCAACAATTTTGGGTATTGTGGGAGCGGGGGGTATTGGCTTTGATTTAGTCGAAAGTATCCGACTTTTTAACTACAGTCGTCTCATGTTAATTATCTTGGCAATTTACCTATTGGTAACCATTTTCGATCGCTGTTCTGATAAAATACGCGATCGCATCATTTAATATTATGCGCGAATGAATACTTATAAAACCTCACCCGCCTACGGCACCCTCTCCTGATTAAGGGGTTTCCAAGAAATAAATTATCCCACAATGTAATACGAATCATACGATTGGTAAAATGACTTTGGGATATTTTTTAATCTGGAAGTCCCTAATGAGAGGCTAAAAGAGAGTTGGGGTAACTCAAGCCGAAATTATAAGTAATTAAGCAAATATGATACAGTTGGGTAACTCCTGTTCAGATGTCATACAAATCCAAACCCTTACCAGATTTACCACCTCGTCCCAGAAATTGGCTCCCATTATGGTTGGGTTTATGTCTGATTATTTTCCAATGGATAGGCAACGATTTAGAATTTTCCGTTGCTAGTGTTGTTCTCAATATTCATCATATTGGAGAATACCTCAGTCGCTATACTTCCCCCGATTTCAGCGAACTGCCAAAATACTTACTACTGATGGGAGAAACATTAGCGATCGCACTTTGGGGTACTTTGATTACTTTTATAATTAGTATTATCCTAGCACCATTAGCCGCCAAAAATCTCTCACCCCATCCAATTTTATACAGAGTCAGTCGGGAATTATTAAACCTCTGGCGAGCCATACCCGATATCATTTTAGCCTTGATATTTGTCAGTGCTTTAGGCTTAGGTCCATTTCCCGGAGTTTTAGCCCTAGGAATACATATGGCTGGGGTTTTAGGGAAATTTTTTGCAGACAGTATGGAAAGGGTAGAACCTGGTATTTACGAGACATTGCAATCTACTGGAGCTTCCTTTCCCCAAGTCGTTGCCTTTGCAGCCATACCATCAATATTCCAGGAAATAATTGGTTATACTCTTTACACTTTTGACCGTAATGTCCGCATGGCTACTGTTCTCGGATTGGTGGGAGCAGGGGGTATTGGTGTGGAATTAGAAAAGAAAATGGGGTTTTTTCAATACGAGCGTTCTGCGGCTATTCTAATAGTTATCTTGTTCAGTATTGTATTAATAGATTACTTATCAGCATTCATTCGTAGAATATTCAACTAGTGGTGCATTTCATTAGTTCTGATAGGTAAACAATTGTAGTGGGAGCGTCTCGCTCCCTGCTGACAGAAAGCGGGCAAGATGCCCGCACTACAATAAACTATCAAAATTAATGCGATGAACCACTAGTACTCCGCCACATTAATTTTGAGGAGTCACGGGTGTGACTCCTCATGATTTTATCTTTTCTCCTTTATAGCACTACGTACTTAGGGCGCGGACATTGCTGAATGCAGCAAACCTATGAACAGTAAACTTATTACTTCTGCGGAGTGAATCCTAAGCCCTTCGGGCACGGCAAAGCCGAACGGATACGCTTCGCGTTAGCAAAGCTCCTCTGTTAGCGTTAGCGTAGCTCCCCTGAAAGGGGCAGCTCTCCCGAAGGGAGCAAGAGGCGCGCCATTTGCTTTATGCCGGGGAACCCGTCCACCGCAATGGCTCACTTATTACTTATTACTTATTACTTATTACTTGCACGTAGCGCTATAACCCTTAATTTTTTTTACCTTCTTCAGTAAAGAATATTTCATCAGACTTCAAAAACAATTTTACAAAGCCAGGGGGTAGAATTTCCAGTTGTGAACTGTAGAGGGATATTGCTTTAAATTTTTTCTCTTGAACAGACGCAATTTTTAGTCTTGATGCAGATGCTAAATCCTTTAACTTTAGCTTTAAAAATAGAGGTGCTTCCCAAAACAACCAAATCGGATATTGTAGCAATTCAGTATCTATTTTAGCATGAGCGATCGCTAATTTAACTATTTCATAAGTAGCCTCATGATCTTGATGACAATCATGACGATGAGGAACATAAACTTCCCCTGGTTGGTGAACTTTTAAAAGCTGAACTACCTGTTGAATAGTCTTTTGTCTTTCTTTGCTTTCCAAGAATTGTAAATTACCATCAGGCTTATCTAAAAAGTGAATTGATGACTCTTCTACTCCCAAAATTTTTAACGCTGTTACGGCTTCTTGTTTACGAGTTTGGATAATTTGAGTTTGTGAATAAGACTCTAAATCAATGAATCCTTGCCCCCCATCTGTCAGAAAAACTACAATGACTGGTATGCCCTGTTCCCGTTTCTGGGCAATCATACCACCACAGCCAAGGGTTTCATCATCTTGATGGGGAGAAAAAACTATGACTGGTTTATGGCTCAAGTCCATTATTTTACTGCCATGATTTAAGAGCCAATTACTGAGTAAATGAGACTGGATATTTTGAATTTTTTCCAGCCAGATATTGGGGATAATTTTTCTAATCAGTCGCAGGAATATTTTGATATTCATAAATTATTTGGGGTTGATAAAGGTTTATATTATTTGGATGAAACTCATAGCCAGAAGGAATTCATTAATGCTTATACAATTTCACACAATTTATGATACGAATGATTAAAATTTTATTTTTAATAATATTTGTACCATATTCAAAATAAAACTATTTTAGTAAGCACCTGTCTTTTGCAACACAACTCGCACTGTTTGTAGCAAAATCCGCATATCTAACCAAAACGACCAATTCTCAATATATTTGAGGTCTAATTTAATTGCATCCTCAAAATTATCAATATTAGACCGACCAGAAACTTGCCATAATCCAGTAATACCCGGTAAAACATCTTGACGAATAAAGTATTCTGACTTGAATCTCTCTACATCTCTATTAGGTAGAGGACGAGGACCAACAAGACTCATCTGACCAAGTAAAACATTAAATATTTGTGGTAATTCATCTAAACTATAACGGCGTAACAATTTTCCAATCCTTGTTATTCTTGGGTCATCTTTGAGCTTAAATAAAACCCCATCTTTATTTTCATTTTTCTCCTCTAATTTGGCTTGTAACTGTTCTGCATTTACTACCATTGTCCGGAATTTCCAAATTTTAAATTGCTTACAATGTAAGCCAATACGGTTTTGCTTAAACAAGATTGGACCGGGGGAATCCAACCTAATTAATAAAGCAATCAACAGATAAAGGGGTGATAATATAAATAACAAAATAATGGAAGCACAAATATCAAAACAGCGTTTGAGCCAAAAATCACTACCTGTAATAATTGGTGCTGGAATTGTTAAATAAGGAACTTCACCCATTATCCTCAATAAAGATTTCTGATGACAAAAATCATTGTTTGTTGGTAATATGCGTAATGTAATGCCAGCAGTAGAAAAAAACCAGCAAACATACAAACGATTTTTAATTGAATTCCAAGAAACAAAAGCCTCTACAATGCTCTTTCTGCGAAGATATTTCAAAGTTGCTTCTCTATTCTCTAAATCGAGACATTTAGATTCAGCAATTCCTTCAATTTTGTAGCATTTTTCTCGTTCTATTAATGTTATATGTGTATCTTTTTCCTCTATATCGGTAATAATAAAAATTGGATAACGGATGGCTCCTTTATTACGCAATTTTGTAGTCAAAATATCGAAAAAAAAGCGACCGCTACAGGTAATAATTATAGATAATAACCAAAATATAATTAAAGTTGAACGAGATACATAATAATTTGGTTCGTAGAGAAAAGCTATAAGTAATAAAAAGACTACCGATAAAGACAATGCCTTGATTAAAGAGAGGTATTTGCGACGATAATAACCTGCTTTATATAATCCCTGAGATGCAATGATCCCGATTTCAATTGTGAAAGTTAAAAGTAAAAATGATGATTGTTGAGTCCAAGGTGAATCTAATGGAGTACCATACAATACTGCTAAACTACGTGCTATTGCCAAAGCAAATATATCTAAAACAATCAGTAAAAATATCCGCATTATTTTAGTAGATAATCCCTTCTGTATGCAGATAGATTTAGCAGACCTTAAATCCGATCTTTTACTAGTCAAATATAACGATTTATGCCTCATTTATGTTACCATTAATACATTTTTAAAATCAATATTTGTTATTATAAATATTAAGGAATCAGCCTATTAAATGAGTTTTAAAATTGAAGATTATATTGTTTTATTCTAGTTATAAGTATATTAACTAACAATTTTTTTTCGATAAAATGGAGCAATCATCTTCAGTTATTTATCGTCAATTTTCAAATTGTTACTACTAACGTTTTGGTGATTTATCAAAAGCTCTTGCCATAGCATTCCATACCAACTTACGTTGGAAATTAGAGTCTAGTGGTAAAGGACGTACTGGTAAGCGATCTGAACGGGGAGCAGCTTGGGATAACCAGGTATATTTATCACTTACTCCCCAAGTAATTACCGCAATAACAGATGGCTGTTCCAAAACAACTGAAAGATAGTCCTCATAAACACCAGCAACAATGCGATCGCGAACAGCAAAATCTACAGGTAACTCTCTATCTGATACATCTAGTTCAGTAATTAAAATCTTTAAACCCAGACTGGCAACATCAGCCAAAAATTTCCGTAGTTTGTTAGGGTTAAACTGAGTTTCATGACCTAACAGGTGTGATTGAATACCAAAAGCATGAATCGGTACACCTTTGGATTTCAAACGCTCTAGTAATTTGAGAGTCGCATTTCTCCTAGCTTCATCCCTAGGGGTATCATACTCTAGCCCTGTCTCATTGTAGACCAGTAATGCTTTTGGATCGGCTTGGGCTGCAATTCTAAAAGCAAGCTCAATGTAGTCTGCTCCTAAAAACTTTAACCATGAATTAGCTCTTAAGCCATCCCTACGTCCATCATCAGTTTCAATTGCTTCGTTGACTACATCCCAAGAGTGGACTCTTCCCCTATAGCGTTTAACAATTGTTGATATATGATTGGTAAAAATGTCCTGAATTTCACTAGAGGTTGTTTGTGGATTTTTAAATTTGTCATGTAACCACTGAGGAATCAGCTCATGCCAGATTAAAGGATGTCCGCGAAAAAGTATTCCATTATCAGATGCAAACTTGGCAAAATAATCAGTTTCAGTAAAGTCGAAATTATTGGCACTAGGTTGACTCCCAATCCAATAAAATCCTGCTACGAGAATAGCGCACTCTTGAATAAAACTAGACTGTAGTTGTAAATCTTGAGAAAATTCTGGGGATTCAGGATCTGGATGTGCTCCGTAGATTAGCCCTTTAGCCGCAGCCCTTTGTCTTAAAGAAGTATTACCAACCACAGAAAAATCCCTTTCACCTGAAGCTTTAATCTGTTTGTAGCTACTGAATCTGCTGGAGTAAGCCAAGGGAGCCATACTTGCCAAAGCTCCTAAACCTACGAGAAAATCGCGCCGTTTCAATAATTTCTGATGTTTAGCCATAGTAAATATTCTGGGCTTACGGTAGACTCCTAACTAACACATTTTCAAATCCTTACAGAACAAGGTTTTTAGCCAAACAATAATGCAGGTGTTAGCTTCATTCGTTCTTCTCCTGGGGTGCTTCTAACTAACACATTTTAAAACCCGTATAGAACAAGGCTTTTAGCCAAACGATAATAATGTGTTTGTTTCATTTGTTGCGAGGGGGTTTAATACTTTTGACTTTTGACTTTTGACTTCCCCCCTCGTGGGGGTGCTCACATCTTGCACGCCTCGTATTCATACGGATTTAAATCGTCTAAAATAAACAGATTTTTTATCAACACCACGATAAATTAGCATTTACTAGCCTGCGTAGACAGGCTTGGTTAGTATAGCCTCACCCTTTGGTGGTGTAGGTGCAAGATATTAGTAGAGTCATTTTTTTCTATCATCGAGTCTGGCTAATCGAATTTTTTTCAAAAAGCTTCCAACCAAACCAACTTGCTAGCCATTGCATCATAAAAAACACTACAAACCGTGGATTATGCTTAAAATAACGTTTCCATAACCGCCTTGGCTCCATAATTAACCTAAATAGCCACTCCATGCCTATTTTCTGCATCCAACTAGGCGATTGCTTGACACGACCAGAATGAAAATCGAAGGCAGCACCCACACCAACCATGACACTAGGAATATGGGGTTTATGTTCCGCCATCCATAATTCTTGTTTCGGACAGCCAATACCCACCAATACAATTTTCGCGCCAGACTCCGCTATTTGTTTGGTGTAGGCTCTATCTTCCTCTGGTGTTAGTAAACGAAAAGGAGGTGCAATCTTACAGGCTATCTGAATACCGGGAAAATGCTGATGCAAAAAAGTAGTAAATGCAGCTAAACTATCTGGAGTACCTCCGTAGAGAGCAATCGGTATACCAGCTTCTGCTGCTGCTTTACATAAGTAAAGTGTCAAGGTAGGACCATAAACTCGGGAAGTTTTTTTGATACCCAACGCTTTTAATGTCCAGACTAAGGGCATACCGTCAGGGGTAACTAATGCAGCATTATTGATAATGTCGGCAAATGCTGCATTATCAAATGCTTCCATAGTCATGTGAACATTGGCAACACACACATAACAATTTTTACCTTCGTATGCCCATTCAATAATTCTTTGAGTAGCATCTTCATAACTGGTAGCATCTACCCGCATTCCTAGTATATAGCGGTATTTGAGAAGATTAAACTTTCTAATTGTGAGTTTCATTTCATCGTATCTACATATGGGAAATATTGACTACTGATACCAAGTTGCAGTCACGTAAATTATTGATATGAAAGTTGATGGGGTAGAATTTGGGAGCTATTACCAGCTACAACCCCTTCATAAATATCCATCAACATCTGATAATTCTTCTCGGCTGTGTATTTCATCTCAAATTCAGCACGAGCAGCCTGACGCATATGAGTTAGATTTTCTGGATGACTTAAGAGTGACTCTACCTTGGCAACTAAATCTATTGGATTACCTGGACGAAAAAGAAGTCCATTAGCATGAGGCTGGATTAATTCTGCAAAGGCCCCAATATCAGAAGCTATAACTGGTGTCCCCTTGGCAAAGGCTTCAATGGCAACTAGTCCGAATGTTTCGTATGACTCTGCACAAACCACCAAAAATTTGGCTTTCCCCATCAGCTGGTAAACTTCAGTAGAAGACCTATGACCCAACCATTCCACACCCACATCTCGTGCTGCTACCCGAGCAACTTGGGAAGCTAAAGGACCATCCCCTACAATCTTGAGGGGTATTTGTTTCCCTAATTTTTCCCAGGCCTTCAGGAGTGTATCTATTCCTTTTTCAAAGGATAAGCGGCCTACAAACAAAGCATATCCACCTTCTCCATCACTCACCCCAGGATCGGGATAGATAAAATTGGGCTTAACTGACAGTTTGGATGGGGGTAAATTCCCTTGAATAAACTTATTGCGAGCAAACTCTGTGAGAGTAATATAACGATCTACCATTGTTTCCCAGGTTTGCAAGGCTCGATGGACAAATTGCATGGTTCCTAAAACAGCACTACCTGTTTTACTACCTCGATAACAGCCGTGAATAATTCCAGGTAAAGGGAAAAATTTACCTAAACAGTCTTCACAAGTTTGACCGTCACGAAAGAAAGTAGAATTGGCACAAAAGAGACGATAATTGTGCAGACTCTGGACAATAGGAACCCCTGCTTCTCGACAGGCGTAGTAAATTGATGGTGAAAACTGGGGAAAAAAGTTATGTATATGTACTAAATCTGGTTGAAAATCATTAATTTTGTCTCTAACTAATTTTTTTGATGACAAAGAGTAGACGGAATTTACCGCAGCCTTTACTTTATCTATAGGGTTGATGATGTTATCGTTGTTAATTTCTAAGTAAGCAATGTCATGACCATTAGCCTCTAACAAAGCTTTCTCAGTATGTACGACTACATCTTCACCCCCCGGTCGCTGATAGCGATTATGTAATAGCAGTATCTTCATACTTGATTGAGAAGTGTTTTATATTTTTCAGCTAGTGTTTGGGCTTGAAAGTCCTTAGCCCTTTGTAAACCGGCTTCACGCAGTTGTTGAGCAAGTTTTGGATTCGTTAATATTTGAGCGATCGCATCAGTGATTTCTCGCGCTTGACCAGGTGGAGTTAACAATCCATATTTTCCTCCCTCAAGAATTGTGGATGAGGCAGAAGGACAATTAGTAGATACAACAGGACAGCCTAATGCTAGGGCTTCAACTAAAACACGACCAAATCCTTCATGGTCAGATGACAAGAGAAATACTTGTGATTTTGTAATATAGGGATAGGGATTTGCAATAAATCCCGGCATAAAAACGTATTTTGTTAACCCTAAATCTTGTACTTGTTGCTCTAACTGAGGGCGCAATTCCCCTTCTCCCAAAATTAGTAAATTAGCATCTATGCCATAGGATTGACGTAAATTAGATATGGCTTCAATTGCTAGATCGAAGCGTTTTGATTGGGTGAGGCGACCAATGGTCACTATTGTTGGTTTATTAAAGATATAATTATATTGGTCTTCAATGGGAAGTTTTCCCCCTTGAATAATTTTATCCAGTTCAAAAGGAGGATAAATAACTGATAGATTTTCCGCAGGAACTTTATAACATCGAGTTATATCTTCTGCTACTCCTTGGGATACACAACGGATATGAGATATCTGAGGATATATCCAACTAGCGAAAAAATGATGCAACCAATTGTTACTATCTTGTATCCATTTACTTAAATTAGCTTGGACATCAGCGACTAATTTCTTTCCATGTAAACATGATAATAGCCAAGATATATATGTTGGAGTTAGTTCGGAGGTAGAAATAACAACATCAGCATTCCTAATTTCATCGTTGAGTTTCAAGCATGTTTTGAGATAATGTAAAATATTAATTCCATCCCAACCAAGGGAACGATTAGGAATAATTAATTCTCCAGGGTAATCATTAACAAAATGGTAATTTTTTGGAGGTCTCAGGAGTATGAGTTTCAGATGATATTCTTTAAGTTCTTTTGCCAGAGGAATTAAACTCCGTTCTGCTCCTCCCATGCCTTCAAATCTACCGACAATTAAAACTTTCATGACTATGACCAACTAAATCCACATTATTTGTTTTGCAAAAAATTGATAACTTAATTGAAAAATATTGCAACCATTTCTGGTTTATGTTGAGATATGAAATTTTTTGACTGATAACCTAGTTCTATACTTGTAAATAAGATCATGACTATTAGCCTCTAACAAAGCTTTATCAGTATGTACGACTACATCTTCACCCCCCGATTGCTGATAGCGATTATGTAATAGTAGTATCCTCATATTTGAGTCAGCAATGCTTTGTATTCTTGAGCTACTGTTTGAGCACTGAAGTCTTTTGCTCTTTGTAAACCAGCTTCACGAAGTTGTTGAGCAAGCTTTGGATTCGTTAATATTTGAGCGATCGCATCAGTGATTTCTCGCGCTTGACCAGGTGGAGTTAATAATCCATATTTTCCTTTCTCCAGAATTGTGGATGGTCCAGAAGGACAATCAGTAGATATCACTGGACAACCTAACGCTAAAGCTTCAACCACAACCCGACCAAATCCCTCATGGTCAGATGACAATAACAATATTTGTGATTTTGTAATATAGGGATAAGGATTTTCAACAAATCCAGGCATAAAAATATGTTTCGTTAACTCTAAATCTTGTACTTGTTGCTCTAACTGAGGACGCAGTTTCCCTTCTCCCAAAATTAATAAATTAGCATCTATTCCATAGGATTTACGCAAATGAAATATGGCTTCAATTGCAATATCAAAGCGTTTTTGATGGGTGAGACGACCAACAGTCACTATAGTTGGCTTCTCAAATATATGATGATAGCGTTCTTCAATGGGAAGTTTTCCTGCTTGAATAATTTTATCCAACTCAAAAGCAGGATAAATAACCGATAAATTTTCCGCAGGAACTTTATAATATTGGGTTATAACTTCTGCTACTCCTTGAGATGCACAACGAATATGATATATCTGAGGATATATCCAACGAGATAAAAGATGATGAAACCAATGATTACTATCTTGTATCCATTGATTTAAATTACACTGCACATGAGCAAGTAACTTCTTTCGATGCCAACGTGATAAAAACCAAGAAATATATGTTGGAGTTAGTTCGGAAACAGAAATAATAATATCAGCCTTACTAATTTCATTATTGAGTTGTAAAACTGTTTTAATCTGATGTATGAATTGAATTTTATCCCAATTAATCGAAAGATTAGAAATAATTAATTTTCCGGCATAATTGTGAAAAAAAACGTTGTTTTTTGGAGGTTTAAGGAGCATGAGTGTTATCTCATAATCTTTCAACTCTTGAATAAGAGAAATTAAACTCCTTTCTGAACCTCCCATTCCTTTAAATCTTCCTACAATTAATAGTTTCATTCTAAACTAAATTTAAATTGTTTTTTGTAAAAATTCGATAACTTCATTAAAAAACATTGCAGCCGTTTCTGGTGTATGTTGAGATATGAGTTTTTTTGACTGATTGCCCATTTCTATACATAGATTTGGTTCATCTATGAATTTTTTCATTATATTTACTAAATCTTCGGTTTTATCTGGATCGAAAATATAGCCATTTTGACCATGAATAACCATTTCCGATGCTCCTGCACATTGAGAGCAAAGGATAGGTTTTGCAAAAGTCATCGCTTCAAGAACTACCATACCCCATGTATCTTCTAGAGTGGGAAACACAAAAACATCCACCATCTGAAAGTAATAACTCAAGATACTGTAATCCAACCATCCTAACCATTTAACACAGTTTTGCAATTCATGTTGCTGGGTAAATTCTTCCAGTTCATCCTGTTGGATGCCATCACCTATAATTAGAAGAGTATAATCACAATAATTCTGCTCTTTCAGAAGTACACAGGCTGACAAGAGTTGCTTAATCCCTTTTCTGGGAATTACTTGACCAACAAAGAGAAAAGTTGGACGTTTTTGTGACTTGATATCTATGGTGTCAATATCCATTTTCTGTGCTGATAATGCTTTGATATCTGGTACTTCATAAGGTTGATGAAAAACTAAATTTTTATCTGCTTTTAATACATCTGTTAGATAAGACTTTCCTCGATTAGTATTAGTTATAAAAGCATCAGCAAAGCGAGTAATCATCCGTCGCCAAAAAATACGAAATTTTGAATTACAATCATCCACTGTTGGTGAACTGCCTTCATAAGCAATCACAACTTGCCAGCGACATATAGGCTTCAATAAAACTGCCAAAAAACTCCACAGAGAAAATGCTATGGTGAAGACGACCTGCGGTTTAAACTGGAATAAATGACTTATAATCGCTGGAGATACCAAGTCAAAACCAGGATTATAACCAAGTAATGATTGACTTGTTTCTAGTCTTTTAGTTCTGCCAACTAGTTCAACCGTAAATTTATCTTCATATCCTTTGGTAAATCCAGGCCATTTTCCAGTATAGATAATTGTATGATTAAAAAGTTCAGTCAATTTAGAGAAAACAGGATGCCAATAATTCCCTAGTTCCATAGAAGGAAAAAGCCAAGCTACACGGGTATCATTTTTATTAACCATTATCAATTACTCTTATAAATTAGCGAAATACTAATGAATCTTGGTCTTAAGAAACTGTTTTGGCTGATATTTGATGGCTTTTAAAATTTTTAAATACAGCTTTTAAGAACAATCTTGCATATGGAAGCAGCCAATATATCCGCCATAACCAACCCCCATGTCTATAAGCAAAGATTTTCCACTCTTGGATTGGTAAACATTTTGGTTGGTTAATCTCATACCAACGTTGGCGTAGAGTTTTATCTGGTTGCTCCCAAACTTGTAGTCCCGAGAGATTCTCTTCACAGCTTCCAATATATCCTGGTGCTATCCAAACCGAACAGCCTTGTTGACAAGCTCGTAAACCGTAGTCTACGTCTCCCGTACCGTGGGTAAAAGCTGTGTCTAAATTACCTACCCTCTTCACTACTTCTCGAGGAATTAGCACGCAATTCCCATTCATAGTTAAACAAGGTTTTGCTTCTTCACCAGGCTCTACAGGGTCAAACTTAAATGGATGCCATTTGCTTGTGCGGATCATACCTCCGTATGTAAATATGCCAGTTTCTGGAGCGTGAGTAGAACCAACTATAATTGGTCTATGGTAGTCTCTTGTAAACAAATGATCGTAAGTAGTGAGTAAATTATTTAGGGCATTGGGGTAAAGAAGGGTATCATCATTGAGCCAAAGATAGTAATCGTAATCAGCCTTCATCGCTTCACCGAAGGCTAATCTCATTCCTCCATTCCAAAATAAGCTTCCATTCCCTGGGATTAATTTAACTGTGGGGTAAGAATCAATGATTGCTTCTTTGGTTCCGTCTGTACTACCATCATCAACCAAATATACTTGAATGACTACATTTGTGGATAAATTCTGCTGATATAAACTTGACAAACAGGAAAGTGTTTTTTCCCGTCGATTATGACAAGTTATAAGTACTGCAAGACTTAAAATGTTTACCATAACTATATGAATCTCATTAATTATTGTATGATATATTAATTGCTAAAATTAACTATGTTTGTAATTATTCATGATTTCATGAAAAAGAGTTAAATATCGATTTGATTGAATTTCCAATGTAAATTCTTGCTCTACTTTTTGACGAGAATAGTAAGATAATTTTTCATGTCTTTCTGCATTTTCGAGCACCCAAGCAATTCCTGCTGCTAAATCTTCGATTTCATAGGGTTTTGCTAAATAACCGTTGATTTGATGGTCAACAATATCTTTTAATCCAGTAGCATTAAATGCAACTACTGGTGTTCCACAAGCAAACGATTCACTCGCTGTTTGTCCAAAAGCTTCTTGTAAGGATGGTACTATCATAACATCAGCAGCCGAATAAACTAATGACAGACAAAGATCATCTCTCAGGCGTTGTAGATAGTGTGTCTTGAATCCTAAATCTGGTGGATTATCGGGTTGAGATGCACCGAAAATAACTATTTCTAACTTATCTTTCCAGCCAGATTTACTTAACTCTATTAGTGCTGGCTTTAATAGATGAAATCCTTTGTTGATATCATCAGTTGCATCCATTGCTCCAAATAAAATTAGTTGTTTATCTTCAGGTAAATCCAGTAATTCTCGAGCTGTAAATTGATTGATAGGTTTATATTTTCGAGTATCAAGTCCATGAGGAATTACCTCTATGCGTAAATTCTGAAACAGAGAACTGGAACTAGCAGATTGAGCTAACCACTTGCTTGGTGAAATAATAGTTGGTTGCAAATTTCTCCAAGCTCTTAATTTACGCCACCATACCCAATGGGATAAATCCCAGTTTTGCTTACTACCTAACCGGGGACACATACCACATGATACTTGGTAACGGGAGCAATCCCAGCTGCAGTGACATCCACCAGTAAAAGCCCACATATCATGTAGAGTCCACACTACAGGAGCTTTCAATTTGCCAATTGTTTCTATCTGCATAAATCCTGCACTAACCCAGTGCAGATTAATGATATCTGGATTGATTTGAGCCACCCTAGAAGCAATTCTGTCTGGTATCCATTGAGAAGAAAACAGCATTTTTTCTCGATGGGGATAAAGCTTTTCTGGTAAGTAATCTAATGTCAGTTTTGCCTGTGCTATACCTTGAGATATTCTAGTCTTGGGTGCAAGTACTGTTTTGTCGTCACTTAATTTCTCTTGTACTAGCACTTGTGAATTGACACCAATATTCTGCAATCCTTTGTGTAAACGATAGGCCGCACGAGCTGCACCACCATTGGTATCAGAATTACTGAGGTGTAAAACTTTCATATCTCCACTTTTGTTCACCATGATTCAAAATCATCCTTCTATAATTTAGAGATAGCTTTTCTGTATATTTGTGTTGTACAGATGATATTGTAGTTGGATTATTTACTCGTAGTTGCAAGAGTTAATCTGAAATCTCTGTTTCTCCTAATTTTTTGCGATTCAATAATCATAGATAATAAGATTGATACATATATTAAAAAGTCAATATTTGGATTTATTAGTGCAGATTCAGACAAATTAATAATTATGAAATATACCAGAAATTGCATTGGCCATAAGTCTACCCATGTTTGAGATCTAACAAGGACTCGTTTTAAAGCTTTGAATAAGAATTGCAGCAAAGTTATTGTAAAAATAGTAGCTCCAAATAGTCCTAATTCTAATAAAACTGTGATGAAGCCATTGTGAGCATCACCCGCCCATTTGAACTCCGCTTTGATATTTAAGGCCTCGGCACTATTCCAAAATCCAGAATATCCATAACCAAGAAAAGGTCTATCTGCTATCTTTGTCATTAACTCTGACCACATTGGAGTACGCCCACTAAAGGTGAGTAAATCTTTACCTTGAGTCGCTACTAGACTATATGCATTATCCAATAACCATATAGATGTGCCTATAATTAACATTAGTGCAATGTTAATCAAAATGACTTTTAAAACATGAGATTTATTTTGTTTGATCAACTTGTAGATAAATATCAGAGATATAAAAGCCACTAAAGTGACAAGAGATGTTGTTGAGTCTGCAAGAATGATCAGAATTGTTGATAGTATGAATCCAGGCCATAGTATCCACCAATATTTATAATTATCGAGAGCAAGATTTAGGAAAATACCTGAACTTAAAGTCATCATTGCTCCCAATGAATTTTTATGCTCATATATACCACACCATTGACCTGACCATGTGTCTCCATAATGAATTCCATACACAGGTAAAAATAAACATAATATTGTAGATTCTACAGCTACTATTCCCATTACCCAAGCTAGCAACCACATTTGTTCTTTTATACTATGTTTCCAAGATAAGTATGCTCCAAACAAAAATGTCATTAATAGCCACCTCGAAGTAAACCAAGTTGCCTGTGGAGCTTCAGACCAAAAAATAGAGAAAACTGTAAATCCGATCATCAAGAGAAGAATTAGATTTTTCGTACTTACATATATGCATCTTTTCCAATTCCTAATAATTAAAAAGAATAATAGTAAATAATGAAGTGAATTGACGATCGCTCCTACAACAGAACCACCTAATATTTCTACTGAAACTTCTCGGGGAGGTTTGATTTTAAAAACACCTACATAAATAGCCAATACTAAAATTGTAACTATTTTTTCTAGCTGATGAATAGACATCTAAATATAAAATATCCTCACAAATCAATCTATATATCTGATTAATTTTCAATTTTTGACAGAAAAAAACTTTGTAATATTTTTCGAGGTGGTAAGGCAGTAAAAGCATAAGAAATTACGGTAGAAATTGCTGCACCAGTTTCAGCATAAGCAGGAATTAAAAATATATTTAAAATAATATTAGTAATTGCCCCTATTAAAGTTCTGTACATCGAAAGGTGAGTCAAACCTTCGGCAATAAACCAGGGTGATATTGCAACTCCTATAAAAATAAAGAAAGAAGACCAGATGTGAATTGCTAAAACCGAACCTGCAGCTGAGTAGCTTGTACCAAATAGCATTGTAATTATTGTCCCTGATAAAAATGTCATTGGCACTGCAATCATCACAGACAATATCATCATTGCGATCAGAAACTGTTTGAGGCGTTTATAGTAAAGCGATTCATGAGTTTCTTTAGCGGCAAAAATTGCGGGAGAAACTGAAGCAAGAATAGCCATTGGAATAAAATACCAAACCTCAGAAATACGGGTTGCAACTGAATAAATACCCACTGCTTTATTCCCTACCATTTGCCCCAACATGATTTGATCTATTTGCATATAAATGATGATGCCCAAATTAGAAAAAATCATGAACTTACTTTGCTTTAACAGAGTTTTAGCTAATGGAAAACTCCAACGCCACAACCAAAAAGAGAAGCCTTTAATTTTGTAAGCGATCGCTAAACCGATTCCAAAAAAACCGATTTCTGCTAGTGCTGTCCAAGCAAAAGTAATTAATGGTGCTTGCATCTTAATTAAAGCAACCTTGACCAAAGCAATGATTAAAAAAGCTACATTTCTAGCAACAACAGTGTACTTGGACTGCACTTGAGACTCAAACCAAATGTCAATGGTGTCAACAGCTTCAAAAATTCCTGCTGTTGCCAAAATTACTACTATCCAAACTGTGAGAATGTCATCCTGACGTAACAATAATATACAGATAGTTGCTAATAACAGAGAGCTAAAACCACCTAGTATTTTCAGCCAGAAAGTTGTTCCTAATATCTTCTCTCTGTTAGATGAGTCGCGTACAAGCTCACGGATGACAATGTTATCTACTCCGAGGGTAGTAAGTGGACTGAACAAGGCTACAAAAGCAATGGCATAGTTAAAAAGACCATATTGCTGTACTCCTAGGTAACGAGCAACCCATACTCCCACAAAAAGACTAATGCCCATGCGAAGAATACGGTCAAAAAATAGCCAACTTACATTGGCAATAATTGCACGTAGTTTTGGGTGAAATGTGAAAGGTAATAACTTCTGAATTTTGAATTGACTTCCCATAAATGGATTTCAATAATTAGAGTCTGCAAGTATCGTCTACAGGAATCCGGTTTTATTTGTGAAATCATTGGTGACGATAGGGAACAGGGAACAGGGAATAGGCAATAGGGAACAGAAAGTGTACTGAAATTTTTGAAAAATCAAATATAAGTCCTATATTTTTCAAGACTTGATACTGAATTTCATCGCTTTAGGAAAACCTTTCAATTCTTGTTTGATTTTCCTCATTTTTTTGAGTCCAGGAAGATAAGTTAGTTGTTTCCTCAGTAATTGATTAATAGAATTGGTTAAACCTCCTATTTCTGTAATCATCCGTGAGTGTGTAGCATAATCCCACTTGTAAGTTTCTCCTCCAATTAGAAAATCAAACTCTTTATGTCCTTGCCGATAGCTAGTTTCCATAGTGAAATGCATTAGTAAACGACCCGGAGCATAAGTATTATATTGGGGTTCATATGCTGCAATCCATGAGTAAAAACGACCTTCCCAGATAGCCCCGAGGTCTACAGCTAAGAATTTATCACCGACTGAAAGACTTGCAACTACTAGCAAACCAGTATTCATAAGTTCTTGAAAAAGGCGGACATTTGTAATGTCGGCAAACAACTCTTGAGCTTCACTGAACTGTGCAGATTTCAATTTCATGCAGAAGTCCAAGGCTTCCGCTCTGGTGTCTTGCCATACAAACTTTACAGGTCCTACATCTTTTTCTAACTTGCGTTTCCGGCGCTGAGAATCACGATAAAGTTTGGAGTTATTGGATTTTAGATGAGCCAGAAATGCCTCCCAAGAAGGAAAGCTAGTCCAGTCGATCAAAGGAGCAGCTTCATAAGGCACAAATAAATTGCGATCAAACCACTCTTTGGCTGTAACTACACCATGACATACTCCGGCAATGTAAGGCACTGGTTTATTAGTGGTTTTTGCCTCTGTAGGTGGGACAGGCTCAAAAAAATCAATGAATTGCCAGTCGGTAATCGGTTTTCCATCTGGGAATGTAGGTAATCGCCAGATCTGACCTTGGAGTACAAAGTCTTCTAGATGCAGTTGTACTTCTGGAAAATATGCTTTGTTAAAGGCTTCAAGAAATGGAGTGGAAGAATAAATATTCATAAGACTTTAGTATTTATACATTTGTGTAAGACCTCGTCCTTAAGGACGGGGTTTAAATTAAAGAAGCTTGTTTCTTCAAGGAAGAATTCTGCAATAGATCACCGGATTCTATTGACTCATGAGAGTGATATAAATAACTATTTGGCTCTCGTTTTCTACTTACATCATTTACTACCATGCCTAATACATTCTGACTAGACTGACTCAATAAATCTTTGGTGCTCTTTGCACTATTCCAGTCAACCACTCCAGGACGAACTACTAATAAGATGCCATCAGTTAGTCGCCCAAGGGTAGTTGCATCTGCTGTTCCGAGAATAGAATTAGTGTCAAAAATCACTAAGTCATAATCTTGAACAAAACCTTGAACTAATTCAGCCATCCGTTGAGAATTTAGCAATGAGAGTGGATTGGGTGGTAAAGTTCCAGATGGAAGAACAAATAGGTTCTGCATCACCTGTTCTATAGGAATATCAATGGTGACTTGATTAGTAATTACATTACTTAGACCAAGCACATTCTTAAGCGAAAGTCCCCAAATATGATGCTGGGTTGGATGACGCATATTAGCATCTACTAGTAACACCTTACGCCCCATTTGAGCCATTGCC
This sequence comes from Calothrix sp. MO_167.B12, assembly GCA_030066045.1. Lineage (GTDB taxonomy): Bacteria > Cyanobacteriota > Cyanobacteriia > Cyanobacteriales > Nostocaceae > Calothrix_A. The sequence goes on along the minus strand of JASJCJ010000031.1, from coordinate 27,055 downwards.
ACAGCTAAATTAGCAGCCACAAAAGACTTTCCTTCTTTGGGTACGGAACTTGTCACAACAATGCTGTTTAGCTGCTTATCGGAAAGAAAATTTAAGTTTGCTTGTAGTATTTGGTATGCATCACCAACAGGAAACTGTGGTATGTCTGTGCCAATCAATTTGGGAATCTGTTCCTGTTGCTCTACCTTTCCCAGGAAACCCCTTTGATGATGCTCGCTGATTGAAGGAATAATGCCCAGTAGGGTATATTGGAATAGTTCTTTGGCTTCTTTAACTGTTTTCAGGGATTGGTCAATTAAATCTAATGCTAAGGCAGCAATTATACCTAGCATAATCCCAAAAATTACTCCACTGCCAACAATCAGTTTCTTGCGGGAAGCGGCGGGTTTCTTAGGTATAAAAGCAGGAGATATGACCCGCACATTACCAATATTTTGGTTTTCGGCTAACTGCACTTCTTGCAGTTTCTTTAATAGTGATTCATAAGTTACTTGAGATGCTTGCAGTTTCCGCTCTAGTTGTCTTTGAGTTTCCTCTAGCTTGGGTAACTGTTTTGCTCTTTGCTTATAAGCAACCAAGTTTTGAGATAGTTTACTTATTTTTTTCTCTAAAGCGATATGCTCTGTCTCTGTGCGTGCAAATTCTGACAGCAGAAGCTGTCGCAGCTCTCCAATCTGCGAATTCTTGGCAGTAATCAGCTGATTGTTGCCAATTACCTGCTTTGTCTGCTCTCGTAGCAAGCTATTGAGAGTTGCAACTTTCTCTTTCAAGTTTACGACTGTAGGATGGGCATCCTGAAAACGGATAAGCGCAATCTTAAGTTCGGTTCGTGCTGATTGAATTTGAGTCAGCAACTGCTGAATTCCCGGTTTTTGACTTAATGAAGCAGAAGCTACTGTTTGTTGGGAATCAATACTTGCTTGATTCTGTAACTTTTGCAACTTAGCAGTTACAGAAGCTAATTGGGCTTGACTTTGAGAAATCTGGTCTTCTAAACTAGCGATCGCTTTTACGCCAGCAATTTCCTCTTCTTGTAAAGAAATAATTTGATTTTCCTCTTTGAATTTACGCAGGTTTAGCTCAGCTTGTCTTACAAAGGCCTCTGTTTTAGGTAGTTGTGCTAAGATAAACTTGCGAGCTGAGGCTGCTTCTCCTCGATTGGCTTGCATATTTTGTTGAATATAAATTTCGATCAATTTATTAACAATTTTTGCAGCCTGTACGGGGTCTTTATCGGTATAAGAAATTTGCAAGACATCCGTACCTTTAGCACCTGTTGCATTCAGATTATCGGTTAATGCTTGAACTGGAAGAAGTTTGCCTTTTTTATCTTTGAGTTGAAGATCTGCAATGGTTTTTTCAATAGCTGGACGTGATAGAACTATTTGTGCTTGGGTATCTAGGGGGTTAGCTTGAAAAGTTAAAGGCTCTATCTTCCCTAATGATTCTCCTAATCCTGTGAGTGAGGAAGTACGATTAGTCTTTATCAGCAGGTTTGCTTCCGTCTTATAAGTAGGTTTTAAGGAAAACGCGAATAAGGATGTCAGGGTAATAACCATCCCAAATACACTGAATCCAGCTACCTGATGTCGTTGGAGGATAAGCCAGTATTTGTAAAAATTTATCTCTTCGATATTTTCTCTAGATTCGTTCATGGTCAATACTCAGACTATTCATACGTAACTAGACACTGTTTTTCATCTCCAATGCCAACGATTTGACAGTATTTTTTTGCAATTTGAATAATTGATGTTCAATATCTACTTGATCCAGAAAAATATTAAACATCTACTCTAACCAGTTATAAATCATCTATTTTTATACAGTATTTAGTATATAAATTTTGGCTAACTTATATTTGCCAATTTATTGTTGCCTAATCACTTTTTTGATGATTTATATGTATGGAATATGCAAATTAAATTATTTGGTAATCGTAATTAGAAACCATAACTGTAATTGAATTCAATTTTCTTATTTCTGGTCTTATATCTGATATTTATTCAATCAATTTATACTTATGCACTCATGACGTTGGCGTAGCCTGTCCTGGAGGGATTTGAAGTCAGATGTTTGGGATTACTTCATGATGTTGCAATCAGTCGCAATCAGTCGCAATCATTATCATTAATTTGTTCCTGCGTAAGTCATGAAATTACCATGAACCTGATTTACCAAGGTTTTATCCTGTTTGTGAATTGATAACACCCTTAAAAGATAACTCATATTTTATATGCCCCATACATAAATACAACTTACTATTTTTTATGATCTTATTATTGAGCTTTTTATGTTGTGAATATATTTTGTTATATCGGACGCATGAAACTGTCAATATACATCTTATATACCTTCATGATAAAATGCTAGTATTTTTTTAGCTGAATGTGTAAATTTCGTGTAAAACTTGCCCTCGCTTAAATGATTTATGAAGCCATTTTATTGAAGATAATGATGTTTTTACTTGTATAAATATAAAACATTTATCTGAGTCAATCAACGTATTTAACACAAATTTTATCTAAAATTTACTGAAGAAAGGCAGAGTACAGAGGGCAAGATGAAGAAGTAAAGAGATATATAGCATTTTTCACTTGGATGGAATACAGTCAGAACCTCACCCCGGCTAAAGCCACCCCTCTCCTTATTAAGGATGTTGTTGGCGAATCAGGGGTATCACCCTCTTGGGAGTGGGGGCAGAAAAAACCCAGCCCAAATTATGACAGTAATCCCCAGCTTTTAGCATAATCAGGGGTCATACCTACTATTCGCCAACAGTATCCTGAGAGGGGAAGCCACTACATTCAGCAGAGGGAAAGCCACTACGCATGCTTACACGCAACTGAAAACCGCTATAATTTTTGTCGCCAAGCAAGTCCTGTGTGCTTTGTCCCGAGGCAATATGTGAATAAATCCTGTCTGCCTTCAGGCAGGTTATCATTCTTCAAGGAATCTTTGAAATAAATTACGAATTTATATGCATACAATCTAAAATGTGATGTTAACAATCATGATGGAGTTTGATGATGGAATTAAATATAGCGATCGCAATTATCTTCACAATATCAACATGATGAAAATAGGTATTGCCCTCATCCCCAATCGGGAAATGATTGCATCAATTATTCAGCTCCAGAAAAAAGTAGCTGATTGCTGTATATTACATCCACAGTTGGGTACTAATATTAATCTTCCTCATATTACCCTGCTGCAAGGAAGGTTTACAGAATCGGTTGATTTAATTGAGGTAGTTTCTGATGCTCATCAATATTTGATAGAAGGGAAGTACTCTTTAGAAGTGAGATTGCAGGGAATAAAATATGTGCCGGTTGGTTGGTACTTTTTGCAACCTTATAATAACCCTCTATTTGCAGATGCACACCAATTTGTGTTTGAACGTTTAAAAGATTGTATGGTGGTGACAGATGAGGATAAACAAAAGGATATATCCCGTTCAACTTTACTAGAACAATCTAACTATCTTAACTATGGCTATAGGTTTATTGGTCAAGCATTTGAGCCTCATATTACCCTGGGAAGAACTGTAAACAATGTGCCATGTAACAATGAAGAGCAATTACGTTTAATATTTGAATCATCGAAACAAGTTTGCCAAGGTACTATTCAACGCATAACAGTCTATAAAATGGGTATTAATGGTAGTCATGCAGAGACTTTATATGAGATGAATAAATGAGTTTATCTCATTAATTAACCATTGTTACACTACTGGTTTCCCCGAATGTATAATTTATGGTTCAAGGTGAAGGTGATCATGTTCTCTTCATCCGGGTTGTAAACAAATGAAATATTTATGCGATTATCTCATGTGTGGATGAATACTTATAAAACCTCACCCGCCTACGGCACCCTCTCCTTATTAAGGAGAGGGTAAGAGAGGGATAGGATGAGTCAAGCAAGAGTTATAAGTAATTAAGCGAACATTATATTACTCGAGTATTTGAAGTTTAAGTAATGTAGGTTGTGTTTTGATTAACAATAAGTTAATTTATAGTTAAGTTTATTAGACAGCCCCAAGGAAATTATTCAATATACGGGGATACTAGAATAGCCACAAATTTAATAAAATTTAGCCTGATTATGCCTCAGACAATATGCATTCGCTTACCTTCTCATATTCAGGTACAGATAATTTTTTTTATGCATATTAGGTTGAAATTATTATAGTTAATAAATGTAAAATATAGATAAACAAATGCTAATTAAATTGAGAAATCGATGGTTGATATTCGTCAAAATATACACACCAATAATACTTTTTTTGTTGCTAGTTATATTTTTGAATTTTGCAACAGGTATTCCTATAAGTCAATTTACCAGAGATCCAGCAGCGATCGCGGACATTAATCCTTTCTTTGGTTTGGTGTCTAATATAGGCATATTATTGTGGTGTGGGACGGTATCTATCTGTTTTTTCAGTTCCACAATTATCAGAAAATATAACCAGCAGATTGACCTTTATAAAGTCAGGGATTTTTCTAATTTTTTGATGATTGCTGGGTTCATAACTTTAATTCTTTTACTGGATGATTTATTTCTTTTTCATGAATTAGTTTTCCCAATCTTTTTGAATATTCCCGGAAAATTCTTGTTTGCCAGTTATGCCATCATAATTTCATGGTATTTTTTCAGATTTAGAAACATCATCATTAAAACAGAATGGACTTTTCTCTTTTTAAGTTTATTGTGCTTTGGAATTTCAATCATAATTGATGTCTTAAGAGATATCTTAGACATCAGTATTTATCAAGCACACCTGTTTGAAGATGGGTTTAAATTAATTGGTATTTTTAGTTGGTTAAGTTACTTTGTCAAGGTTAGTTTCCAGGTTTTATCTCGCTATACTCCAAAGGCAGAGGGTAGAGGGAAGGAGTGAAGGAGGGAAGGAGTGAAGGAGGGAAGGAGTGAAGGAGTGAAGGAGGGAAGGAGGGAAGGAGTGAGGGAATTATTTTCATGGCTTGGTTGTGGGATTTTCCCGTGGGGGACTAGCTTGAAAATGGTTGACAGTTGACGGTTGACAGTTGACAGTTGACAGTTGACGGTTGACAGCTAACTTGAAAATGATGAAGCAAGAAGTTATTGCCAGAAATTACCAGGTTTAGCCAGTAATTACCAGCAAATAACACATCAGCTAAATGATTTAACCAACCTTGGGGGGTTGAATTCCCCTGCTTCTATAAGCAGTGCGTTTTGCGTCGGGTTAAAATTCCCGTTGCTCCCACGTAATTCGCTCATTCTAAATTCTAAATTCTTTTACCTTCTTGCTATTTTTCCTAGTGAACAGTATATACACCGAAGGGATGAAATAAAGGGATAGGATTGTCGCACCACCAACACCACCAGCAATTACTACTGCTAGGGGAGGCCAAAATCCGCCTCCACCAAGAATTAGGGGTAAAAAGCCAAACATCGTAGTCAAGGTAGTTGTGAGTACGTGACGGGTGGAATGGATAACTACTTCCCGCACTGCTTTTTTATTTCCAGTGGATGCCCCTGGATCATTATTGAGAGCGGAGAGAACGGTAATGGAATCATTGACAGCCACACCAATCAAACCAACCGTGCCAATAATGGGGTTGAAACCATAGGGATAACCAAACAGCCACACTGAGAGCAATCCTAAACCTGCTGAGAGGATAGCAATGACAACAATCAAACTTGCTAACCTAAAAGAGCCTAAAGACAAAACTAGGATTGCAAACATACAAGTTGTAATTAAAACAATACTGGAAAATAAATTGCCCACAGCGTCGCTACGATTCTCATCTTCACCCCCAAACTCAAAAGAATAACCAGGGGGTAGTTTAAAGTTATTATTTAACTGCTGTTGAAAGTCAGCTAGGATGGTGGCTGGGAGATTTCCAGCAGTAATGAAGCCTTGAACTGTATTCACCCGTTGTCCGTTATACCTAGTAATTGCAGCCAGCTTTGGAGCTAATTGCACTTCACCCAATGCCGATAGAGGGGTAGAATTTAAAGAGCGAGAATTGCTAGTAGCAGTCTGTAAATCTAAGGTTGCGATTTGATTGAGATTACCTCGGTCCGCATTTGACAAACGCACCCTTACGGGTAATTCTTCTGTAGACTCCAAAATAGAACCACCAGTAATCCCTTCTAGGGTGGTATCCAATTGTTGGGCAATTTTAGTATTATCCAATCCTGCTAAACGCGCTTTTTCTTCATCCACGCGAAATTCTAATTGGGGCAAAACCTGATTCAGACTAGCACGGGTATGGGTCACATGATTTACATTTACTAACAAAGTTCTGGCCCCCTCCCCTAATTCTTGGAGGCGCTGAATGTCAGCACCATAAATCCGCATTTCTATGGGTGCATCAATGGGTGGTCCTTGTTCTAATTGTCTTACCAATATCTGTGCTTGAGGAAAGTTGGCATCCATTTCTGATTGTAATTGTTTGACCACATTATCAGCGCTCATGGTTTTCATTTGTACTAAAGCATTGGCATAATTAGCTTGGTTTTGCTTATTGTTAATCAAGTTGTAGTAAAAGTTAGGAGCACTTCTACCAACGTACCAATGCACATCAGTAACTTCTGGATGGGCAATAAAACGTTCCCGTATCTGTTGGACGATTGATTGGGTTTGTTGTAGAGAAGCTGAAGATGGTAATTCTAATTGTACCTGTAACTGATTGCGGTCTGCGGCGGGGAAAAACTGCAACTCTAATTGGGTTGCACCAACAATAAACCCAGAAATGGGGATAGTTAAACACAATAGGATTCCTAAAACTGGTCTAGCAAAAGTCCATTTTAAGGAAAGGCTATATATCTGCGTCAGTTGGCGGTGAGAAAATCCTTCTCGCCACCATTGTGGTGTGGAACGAGATTGTTTTGATTGACGGCGGCGGTGGTAATACCCCAGTATCTTTACTGTAATTACAGGAGTGATGGTTAAGGCTACTACTAAGGATGCTGCCACTGCCAAGATTACATTTAAGCCGATTGTGCCCACAAATTCCCCCGTATTACCTGGTAACAAGACAATAGGCAGAAAGGAAAGGATGGTGGTAAAACTAGCGGCTACTAGAGGAGTTGTTAAATAACTCACACTTGACTGAATAGCTTCTAAAGGCTGGAGTCCTGTTTTCAGGTGGTTGTGTACTTCATCGGTAACAATAATGGCGTTGTCAATCATAATACCCAACGCCACAATTAGTCCTGTAACGGACATTTGGTGTAGGGGAACTCCCAAAAACTGCATACAACCAAGTACTATCAACACCGTCAGTGGTAAAACTATTTGCATGGCTAGAGATAATTCCCAGCCCATCATGAATAATGTCACGGCAAATAATAATACCGCCCCCAACAATAAGCTAAATATCAAGTTATTCAAACGTGCTGTCACATATTGATTCTGTGACAACAATACCTTCAGTTTCATGCCATTGGGTAACTCCTGTCGGAATTTGTCCAACTTTTGATCAGCTTTCTTTGTCCATACATCTATGCGTTGTTGAGACTCCACAAATACTGCCACAGTAACCGCTGGGTGTCCGCTAGCAAAGGCTAATTCATTGGGCGGTTCTACAATACCTTTTTCGATCCTTGCCAAGTCGCCTAAGGGCTTAAATTTACCGTCACCAGAACCACAGTTATTACAGCGAATGGGTATTTGACGCAATCTTTTAAGGGAATCTAATTCTCCTTTGACCTCAATTAGCAAGTCATTTTTATTACTACGTAATTGTCCGGCGGAACCCTTAGAATCACTCTGTTTAATTTGCTGCGATACATCCGCTGCTGTCAACCCTAATGCCGCCAAATCAGGAGCATTTACAGTAACCCTAACTTCTTCATTGGGAGCGCCAAAAATCTCTACTTTTTCCGTACCACTGATAGCTCTGAGTTCATCTTGCAGTAACTTCGCTTTGCGCTGGAGAATGGCATAATTGGGGGAATCATCCTGTTCCCAAGTCAAGGCTGCTATTAAAGCGTAAGCTCTGATCTGAACTTTTTCCAAATCTGGCTCAGTTGTTCCTTGGGGTAGTTCTGGCTTGACTTCCCGCAAGCGATCGCGTATTCTTGACCATACCCCATCTACTTCCGTACCTTTTACCCGATCAAGTAACTCTATAGAGATAGTGGATGCTCCTGTCCTGGAAGTTGATTCGTAGGTTTTGATTTCCTCTACTTCGGCTATTTTGCTTTCTATTTTTTCTGTAACTAGTGCTTCTACCCTTTCAGCAGTGGCTCCAGGATAGAATGTATTGACTAAGGCGACACGGGAAACTAACTCCGGATCTTCTAGTCGCGGTAAACTCAGATAGGATATAAGTCCCCAAACAATAATTAAAAAAATTGTCAGGATCAATAATCGAAAATTTTTGGATAAAAGTTTGGCTATCATTATTGATTCTTCCTCGGAATTAATTGGTGAGGCTCACGCAAAGACGCATTAGACACGAAGTGGCTTCCCGTAGGGTAGACGCAAAGGAAAGCATTTTATTAGGCTTGTTCTTGTAAAGAATGTCTCCTCTATTGCCTAAAAATCAGCTACAGGACGCACTAACTGACCAGTAACAATTCTTTGGGTACCCTCAGTAATAACTCTGTCGCCAGATTTAATAGCTCCACGTACCAGAACCCGATCACCCTCTGTGTGTAAAATTTCTACGTCTCTTTTTTCCACCAAATAAGCTTTGGCTGGGGATTTCTGTTCCTCTGTTTCAGTTAATACATAACTAGACCACAAACCCCTTTGACCACGAACTAAGGCATTGATAGGCAACCAGTAACCATTGGTAGGTAATTTTTGTGACAGTTGCAACCTGGCAATTTGTCCTGGTGCTACAGATTGTGGTGGTGATGTTTCCAGATTGAGTATGACGCTGCGAGTCCTAGTAGTTGGGTTCACTTCTGGCAAAATTGATGCAACTATAGCTGCATAGCTCTTTCCTTCAATTGTTACCTGTTTGCGACTACCAGGTGTAATTTTGTCAATTAACTGCAAGGGAATGCCAATTTCCACTTCTGGTTGGGTATTCTCTACTAGGCGCACCACCGATTGACCTGGATTGACAACGGTTCCCTCATCTACTTGGCGTTTGGAAATGATTCCGGAAAAGGGAGCTTTGATAGTACTTTTAGCGATGGTAATCTCTACATCGCTAATCTGAGCATCCAGTTGTTTAACTACGGCTTTTTGAGCAGCTATTTGCTCTTTACGGGTTCCTGCTCGTAATTCTTGTAAGTTACTACGGGCAGCAGCTAAACGCCTGGATAGAGCATTGGCATTAAATGCCACTTCGTCATACTGCTCCCGAGAAATCGCCCCTTCTGTGTATAAATTTTTTCTTCTTTCTCGTTTAATTTCTTCTAACTTCAGTTGTTGTTCTAAGTCTTGAACTTGGGCAAGGGCAACTGCGACTCTTTCTAGTCTAGGTCCTGCTTTCAGTTCATCCAATATGGCGATCGCTTGGGCTTTTTTTCCTAGTAATTGTTGTCGTTGTGCTACCAAATTACTAGTATCAATTTTAGCAATAGGAGTACCAATAGTAACGCGAGATCCACGATCAACTTTTAACCATATTACCCTACCCGCTCGCTCAAAACCTAGCTCACTGGAACGGACTGCTGCCACTTCTCCCGTATATGCTTGCAAAACAGAATAGGATTTCACTGCTGTTAATTTCTCAGTTTTCACAGGTAAAATATTTGTAGCGGCAGCTGTTTGAAGTTCTGTTTTTTGGTTGGGCAAACGCCATACCCCAGTAGTAAAAATGGATACTATAATTATGGTAGTTCCTGAGACTAATCCCCACAATCGCACTTGCTGGGAACGAGGTATTACTTTCTTGAATGTATTCAACGTCACTTGTTGTTTTCCTGTCAGTTCCTCTTCCATTATTCCCATCCCCTACTACATAACTCAGCTGCCAACATAATTAAACTTTGATGTAGTTAATTTGATGTAGTCAATATTTTATGCAACTTTTTGCATAAAATATGTTTACTAAGATATATTCGATGTATTGTGAATGTCAAGAGGTTGGAGTTATGGCGTTAGCACAAGCTGTGATGAGTCTGTTGGCTCACAAAGCCTATAGTGGTTATGAAATAGCCAAAGAATTTGCAGGTAGTATTGGTTATTTTTGGCAAGCAACTCACCAACAGATATATCGAGAGTTAAAAAAGCTAGAAACCGAAGGTTGGGTGAGTGTGGAGGTTATTTCCCAGGGAAAAGCATTGGATAAGAAAGTTTACCACTTAACTGAGCTAGGAAAGCAATATTTAATTGAGTGGATTGACCAAGAATGCGAATTGGGAGCTATAAAAGAAGATATCTTGGTGAAAATATTTTCTGGACATTTAGTACCTGGAGTTGTTCTCATACAGCAGCTAGAGATGCATCTTCGTCAGCATATGAAAAAATTGGCAATCTACGAAGGCATGGCTGAAAAATTTGCCCATCATCCAGAGAAATTATTGCCAGATGAACTGTGTAAATATATGACTTTGCGTCGGGGGATTATTTGCGAGCAGGAATGGATCAGATGGTGTGAAGAGTCTATAGAAATTTTACAGAATTTGGCGCAAAGTCCACGAACAACAAGGTAAATCTTTTAGGGATTTACCTTGTTGTGCCATGCGTGGCGTGGGATGTAGCGCAAGGCACTTTTAAGTGCCGTCAGCCTTTTCCCTGAGCTTCTATGTATTTTTGAATTGTTGAACTTGCCACGTTGCCAGCAGTTGAGACAAAATATGCCCTCGTCCACATACTTGGGAGTTTTATTCCTTTCTCAAATATCTAGCAGATGCGCCTTTAATGGGATGCATAATTTGAGAAGGGGCAATGTCAGGTGGACAGTTGATAAACAGATGTACGTGTTCGGGTTCAATAGTAAGATTGAGCAGCTTCCCAAGAGGAGCACTTTCCCCTATTAGAAATATTGTCTATATGCCACTATAATAGACAACATGAAAACCCTGAAGTTTAAGCTCTACCAACACAAGCGCAATAGATACCTCAAGCGGACAATTAATGCTGCTGGGGTGATTTATAACCATTGTATTGCCCTACACAAACGTTATTACCGGATGTGGGGTGTGCATTTAAGTTGTGCAAAGCTTCAAACTCACATTGCCAGGTTGAGGAGGCGCAATTATTTCTGGCAGTTAGTTGGCTCTCAAGCAGTGCAAGATATCTGTCAACGCATTGATAAGTCATACCAACTATTTTTTAAACATCACAAAAAAGGGGTCAGACCACCAGGATTTAAGAAGGTCAAGAAATACAAATCATTCACATTAAAACAAGCAGGATATAAATTCCTTGGTGGCAATCGAGTCAAGATTGGGAGTCAAGTTTATCGGTTTTGTCAATCCAGAGAGATAGAAGGAAAGATTAAAACACTAACTATTAAGCGCACACCATTAGGTGAGTTGTTTATGGTAGTGGTAGTTGACACAGTTGTAGAACCTGAGATTGAATCGGTGACTAGTAAAATAGCAGGGTTTGATTTTGGGTTAAAAACGTTTCTTGTATGCTCCGACGGAACCAAGATTGAATCACCCCAGTTTTTCAAAAAATCCCTCAACGCTATCAAAAAAGCCAGCAGATATGATTCTAAAAAACTAAAAGGCTCTGCCAATCGAGAGCGAGCAAGGAAGAACCTGGTACGCAAGCACGAGAAAGTTACTAATCAAAGGCGTGATTGGTTTTGGAAACTAGCTCATTATCTAACCGATAAGTTTGATGTTTTGTGTTTTGAGACATTAAATCTCAAAGGGATGCACCGTCTGTGGGGTCGTAAAATTAGTGATTTGGCTTTTGGAGAATTTCTGCAAATTCTAGAATGGGTTGCAAAACACAAAGGCAAGTTAGTTGTATATGTTGATCGATGGTATCCGTCCTCGAAAACTTGCTCAAGTTGTGGTCACGTTCTAGAAAGTCTCGCTCTCAATGTCAGGCAATGGCGTTGTCCATCCTGTGGCTCTGTCAACTCTAGAGACGAGAATGCAGCTAAGAATATTCAAGCAGTTGGGGCATCGACTGCTGGGTTAGGCGATGTAAGACAGTCTCAGACTGCAATTGCTGTTTGACCCCAGAATCCCACGAATTCTATTCGTGGGAGTATGTCAAAGAAAGCTGATGTGATACGCCGGAGGCGTTAAGCTGTCACGCATCTAAGTTACTAGTTTTGACTGACACGGGGACACGGAGACGCGGGGACGCGGAGAGGACTTGAGCATTTTTATCTTGTTTTGAGAATATACGATTTAAACGCCCATCAGCTTAAACTCCGCTTATCCGGTAGCGGTGACTGGGGAACATCGCTCTAGAAAATAAAGAGCGATCGCATTTATCTTGATAATAGGAAAATTATGATCGGGAAAGTTATGTTTAATTGTCAGCAAAATGCCTGTGATTAAATATGTAAGGTTCTGCCATTAACCGTTGATAGAGAATGCCATGACATCAATTGAGCCGGAAGTGACACAGCGAATTACGGAATTGCGACAATTATTGCAACAGGCTAGTTATGCTTACTATGTCCTGGACAATCCTATTATGGAGGATGCTGTTTACGATCGCCTCTATCGGGAGTTACAAGATTTAGAACTCCAGTATCCCCAATTGATCACAGCTGATAGTCCAACTCAACGGGTAGGGGAGAAACCAGCCACTCATTTCAATTCAGTACGTCATCATGTTCCCCTATACAGTTTAGAAAATGCCTTTAATGTAGATGAGTTAAAGACATGGGAACAGCGTTGGCGGCGACAAGCACCAGATATTACTGAAGTGGAATATGTCTGCGAGTTGAAAATTGATGGTTCGGCTCTGGCGTTGACTTATGAAAATGGCATCTTAGTTAGGGGGGTGACTAGGGGTGATGGGGTGATGGGTGAAGATATTACCCAAAATGTACGCACAATTCGTTCTATTCCCTTGCGGCTGAACTTAGAGGGGTTAGAAAATTTACAACGGGTGGAAGTGCGGGGTGAGGCATTTTTACCCCTGGATGTGTTTGAGCAAATTAATGGAGAACGACAAACAGCCGGGGAGAGTTTATTTGCAAATCCCCGCAACGCTGCGGCGGGTACTTTAAGACAATTAAACCCCAAAGTTGTCGATCAACGCAAGCTGGATTTTTTTGCTTACACCCTACATATCCCTGGTATGGATGATGCAAGTATTGTTAATAGCCAGTGGCATTCTTTGGAATTGCTGCAAAAGATCGGCTTGAAGGTTAATCCTAACAAGCGTCTGTGTTCATCTCTAGAGGAAGTCGCCGAATATTACCAATATTGGGACACAGAACGGTTGAATTTACCCTATATGACTGATGGGGTGGTAGTTAAACTCAATTCCTCATCACTGCAAACTCAACTAGGCTTTACCCAGAAATTTCCCCGGTGGGCTGTAGCCTTGAAATACGCAGCAGAAGAAGCACCCACCAGGGTAGAAAACATTACCGTAAATGTGGGACGGACGGGCGCGATTACCCCCCTAGCAGAAATGTATTCCGTACAATTAGCAGGAACAATAGTATCTCGTGCTACATTACATAATAGCGATCGCATTGCCCAATTAGACATCCGCATTGGTGACACGGTAATTGTTCGCAAAGCCGGGGAAATTATTCCGGAGGTGGTGCGGGTATTGGTAGAACTCCGTCCCCCCGATGCCCAACCTTTTGTTATGCCTACCCACTGTCCTGTATGTGGTCAACCTGTAGTCAAACCAGTGGATGAGGCAGTAACTCGCTGTGTGAATACCTCCTGTCCTGCCATCCTCAAAGGAGCCATAGAACATTGGGTAAGCCGGGATGCCTTGGATATTCGGGGTGTGGGGGAGAAAGTTGTACAGCAATTGGTAGATAAAGGTTTGGTTAATTCTGTCGCCGACTTATATGACTTGAGAGTAGAGCAGTTGTGTGAATTGGAAAGAATGGGGGAAAAATTAGCGGTAAAATTGGTAGATGCGATCGTTAATTCTAAACAACAACCTTGGTCACGGGTATTATATGGTTTGGGTATTCGCCATGTTGGTAATGTTACTGCCCAGACGTTGACGAAAAAGTTTATTACTGTGGAACAGTTGGCAAATGCTAAGGTGACAGATATTGTTGCTATTTATGGTATTGGTACGGAAATTGCCGAATCAGCATATCAATGGTTTCAAAGTAGTGCCAATCAAACATTAATTACTCGCTTACAAGGTGCTGGGTTACAATTTGCTACTTCCCCAGAAACAGAAACCGTCGGTGATACTAATCAAAAACTCGCCGGGAAAACCTTTGTGGTTACCGGAACTTTGCCCACACTCAAGCGCAATGAAGCTAAGGAATTAATCCAAAAAGCAGGTGGTAAAGTTACTGATTCTGTGAGTAAGAAAACTGATTATGTAGTTGTGGGTGCAGATGCGGGTTCTAAATTAGCGAAAGCGCAAACATTGGGGATTGCTTTGTTGAACGAGGAGCAACTTTTGGAAATGCTGCAAGAGTAGATATAGCTAAATGTAAACATGACATTTTTTCAGGGTAGTAAAATATGGTGTTGCTGAATCCAGGTATGAATTAAGTTCGCGCAAAGACGCAAAGGCGCAAAGAATCGTTCTTCAATAATATCGAAAAATGTAAATTCATACTTCCATTCAGCAATGCCTAAAATCTAGCCTTCAAAGTTGATGTAAATGCATTATCATTACAGATAATGAGCTTTTCCCACATATTCCCTGCATTCAATATTATGTCTAATCGTCTACAAATATTTAGAGAAAGAATGGCTGCTTTTGAAGGTGCAGCAAACCCCCAGGAAGCAATTGAAAGCGGTTATTATGTACGTGCTCCTGGTCAATTATTAGCAGAAAAATTATCTGCCCGCGTTGCTTTACGTCCAGCTTCTTCTCATTTATTAATAGGTGGAATTGGTTCGGGTAAAACAACTCAATTATTAATGGCTTGTGAAAATTTGAAACAAATAGGCGATATTTATCCTATTTATATTGATGTGAGTTTATATACTGATATCTCTAAAATTAAGTCAGGAGTTTTGACTGCGATCGCAGGTGTAGAATTATCAAAAATGATAGAAGATAGTGACAATGAAAGTGTTAAAAAATTGGTAGAAATTATTGATAAAATTGCATATGGTTACTCGAAAAAAAAAGATTTTTCGGAAAAATTTACTACTAATAAAAAAGGTATTATCCCTGATAAAAATAATTATCATATTACAAGAAATTTAACTGAAGCAGTTAGAAATTTAGCTATATATATAGCTGATAAGCATAATAAAAAAATTGTTTTATTGTTTGATGGATTAGATAGATTAGAAAATGCTATAGCATTTTCAGAAATTATTGCTTCAGATGCAAAAGCTATCAAAAATTCAAATATTGGCCTTATTATAGTGGGACCATTAATATCTTTATATTTAAATAATCGAGCTTCTATTGAAAATTCTCTAGATTATTTTTATCATCAACCTTGTTTTGATGTAGAGAATGACCCCGAAGCCTATAAATTTTTCGTTCAAATTTTAAAAGCTCGCTCAACAGATAATTTCATAGAACCATCTGTAATGGATGCAATAGTTAAATTTTCTGGTGGAATTTTAAGAGATTTAATTAATTTGACACAATCTTCTATTGAGGAAGCTTATATATTAGGGGACGACAAAGTACAGAACAAACATGTTCAAAATGCTATTTTAGCATTTGGTAAAGCGAAAATACTTGGTATTTCCAATCAAGAATTAGAAATTTTACAAACAATTATTAACAAAGAAAAATTTATTCCCAGAACAGAACAAGATGTCAAACTATTAATTACTAGACGTATTATTGAATATGAATATCCCAAACAACGCTATGTAGTTCATCCTGCTATTGTACCAATAATCGAGGGGATATATGCTTAAACAAGATATAAACATTAAATCAATCTCTATTGATGAATTTCTCCAGCGTGTAGGTTCGCAACCTCATGGTAATATTTGGTCAGTACTTGTCACACCAAATTCAGATAATTATGAAGTAGTAGAAGAACTTGAAGAAACACTTGCTATTTTTACAGAATGTGAAGTAGGGATAATTTCTGCTAATGTTCCAGTCAATATTATTGTAGACAATATTCAAAAATCTGCCGAAGACTATTTAATTATTTATAATTTTGAAAACTGGGATAATCATAACTGGCGTAAATTTGACCAAATGCGAAGTAGATTATTTAAAAAATTTGGAGTTGTCTTAGTCATGTCACAGGAAACTGTGAAAGATATGTTTACAAATTCTCCTAATATTGTTAGTTGGATAGGCTCAAGGGTATATACATTTGCACAAGGTACGGAGTTATTGACAGAGGAGGAGTGTAAAACAAGATTATTAGCACTTCAAGAATGGTCAGGCTATTCCAATACTAAAGTAATAGAATTAGCAGAGTCACAACAGCTTCCTTCTGATCCTGAATATGGTGAATGGTTGGTGCTTCTTGGTCGGGAGGATTTAATTGAGCGGTAAAATTAATTGGGAGAATTTCTGCGAACAAATTCAACAGCGAACTTTAGCTTCTACACCACTAGCTGTGAAAAGTGCGAAGTCTTTACGTGCCGAGATATTGAAATGTTTGACTTCTGCATATAATGGGCGTTTGTTGAAGACTGAAATTCACGAAATACATAATCTTTTAAAAATGACCCCTCAATCCAAGGAAAAGATTGAAATTACCGGAGGAGAAAGAAATTTTAAACGCGTTAGAGAAACCCCCCACTTTGAACGAACAGATGGATGCTGGTTTGATTTTGCAATTCTGGTAAATCAGAAAGATAAGCCAGCGGAAGTCATGGGATTTACTTTTGAAATC
Source organism: Calothrix sp. MO_167.B12 (assembly GCA_030066045.1). Taxonomy (GTDB): domain Bacteria; phylum Cyanobacteriota; class Cyanobacteriia; order Cyanobacteriales; family Nostocaceae; genus Calothrix_A. The sequence goes on along the minus strand of JASJCJ010000031.1, from coordinate 10,202 downwards.
AGATTTGTAGACGATAACCCTATAAAATTTCTACGTTTTGACTTAAATTTACCCGAACATAATAATCAAAATAAAGGAAAACGATTTCACATACATCCAGGTTGTGACGACTTCATGATTCATAGTCCCCCAATGTCACCTCTAGAAATACTTCATTTGTTTCTATACGATTTGTACCTCCCCACACACCCTCGCTCGTCTTAACCCTTTTGTGTCAATCTGGAAAGAAAAAATAAATGTAGGTTGGGTGGAACGGAGTGTAGACTTGAAGGGGCTTGGAGCAGGGTAACCCAACAATACCAAGTTTTTCGGGTGTTGGGTTTCGTTCCTCAAACGCCACTGACTATAACGGAGGGAACCTCCGCAACGGAGTGGCTCCCCACACTCCTCACACTCCCCACACTCCCCACACTCCCCACACCTTTTTTCGCTCACCCCCCACACTCCCTCACTCATCTTAGTTACGCCACTCCCCATCAGACTTGAAATCAGCAACACCAAAATTTCTTTCCAAAAGACATAAAAAAGAGTTAAGTTTTGTTAAGGAGCTATATAATTCATATTTCATGAGACAGCAACTAACCGAAGGTAATGTTGGTAGCCAGCTGGTAAAACTGACATTGCCAATGATGGGGGGAATCTTTGCACTGGTTGCCTTTAACGTAGCTGACACTTACTTTGTGGGGCAATTAGGGGCAAAACACTTAGCAGCCATGAGCTTTACTTTCCCTGTGGTAATGACTCTGGGAAGTTTAGCTATGGGGTTGGGAGTGGGAGCATCATCCATTATAGCCCGTGCCATTGGAGAAGGCGATCGCAGGCGTGTCCAACGCTTTACTACCAATAGTCTGACTCTCTCTGTACTGGCTGTAGGTATATTCGTCACCTTGGGTTTATTCACCATCGATCCTTTGTTTACAGCCTTAGGAGCCGATGCAGACATACTACCCCTAGTGCGGGACTATATGCAGATTTGGTACTTTGGGATGATTTTCCTAGTAGTACCTATGGTTGGTAATAGTGCCATTCGCTCTGCTGGCAATACCACCACCCCTAGCTTAATTATGACCATTGCTGCTGGCATTAATATTGTTTTAGATCCTTTGTTAATTTTGGGATGGGCAGGATTTCCCCAATTAGGAATCCAAGGAGCAGCTTGGGCAACTTTGATTTCCCGTGCTACTACCTTAGTTGCATCTTTGCTAGTGCTACATTTCCAAGAACGGATGCTTTGTCTAAAGCTACCTAGTCTCCAAGAAACTTTGTGGTGTTGGAAAGATATTCTCTATGTGGGATTACCTGCGGCTGGCACTAGTATGATTAATCCCATTTCTATCGGTATAATTACTAGTCTATTAGCAAGCTTTGGTGCTGAGAGTGTCGCCGCTTTTGGCATAGCTTCCCGGATAGAATCATTTTTCTTGATTACCTTGACAGCTCTTTCTGTCAGTATTGCCCCCTTTGTAGGACAAAATTGGGGAGCGAAACAGTATGCACGGGTAGGTAAAGCTTTACGATTGAGTTTTCTGTTCAGTTTATCTTGGGGTGTGGCGGTAACATTGATTTTAGTACCAACGGCTTCTTGGTTGGTAACTCAATTTAATACTGATGTTAACGTAGTTTCCATTGCCACTTTTTACCTGTGGATAGTTCCTATCAGTTATGGTGCTGCCGGGGTAATTTTAATTGCTAATGCTGCATTCAATGCCCTTGGTAAACCCATTCCCTCTGTTGTGATGACGGTTGTCAGGACATTTGTACTCTATATTCCCCTGGCATATCTGGGAGGGAGATTATTTGAAGTTCAAGGTGTTTTCATTGCAGCTAGTATTGCCAACCTAGTGGTAGGAATTGGTGCTTATGTATGGAATCAGCAAACTTGTAGTGTCAGAGCAGCATTGGCAGCAGAACAAGCTTGATTAGCCCTACGCCCTAGGGAACAGGGAACACAGTTTAATTCCTGATTTGTCCCGGCTATCCATCCCCACCGCACAGGCGGATGGGGAATTCCGCCAAATTACTCCCTTCGGTGGTGTAAGATTACCTATCTTCTTTTTCTTCTTCCTTTGCGTTCTTAGCGTCTTTGTGGTTCATTAAATCGGTATTCTTCTGGTGGGAAGGGAGTAGTTAAAATGGTTGACTGGTAATAGAGAAATAAATACCATTTTCTTGCAGTGTTCCCTTATCTGAATCCACTCCTATCAAAGGAATCCCCCAGTCCACACGGATAGTGAATAAATTTTTCTGCACTAGTTGTAAACCCAAACCAACGGATGCAAGGGTGTTATTGTTTGGTGTTGTACCGCCACTATTCCAACTCGTACCCACATCAACAAAAGGTACAACTTGTAACAGAGTTTGGGACTGTTTCAGAATTGGTAGACGTAATTCAGTGGACAACAAAGCTCCATTATCAGTCAACAAGAAATCTTGACGATAGCCGCGCACACTACCCAAACCACCCAAACTAAATTGCTCTGTCGGCACAAGGGAGTTATCTGCTAATTGAACATCACCCCGCACCACCAAAATAGTATCGGGAGCTAACAAGCGTATCCATTGTCCTTGACCCCGCCAACTAAAAAAGCGGCTATCGGGAGCATCATTATTAATAGATGCATTCAAAGCACCAATACCTATATTAAACTGCGATCGCACCGCAAACACATGACTTTTATCCCGTTGTGTCCACTCTTGGAAGAATTTCAGGGAGGAAACGCGGGTACGTCCCTGCTCGTCAGCACCAGCAGATAAGGGAAAGGGTGTATCTAATAGAGAAGTTTTAGTTTCAGTGCGGGATGCGGTAAGTCCTAAGGTAAATTCCCTTGAGGGTGTTTGGAATAAGGGTTGACGGAATGTCAGCTCGTAGTAACGGGATTTGGAAATAATATCCAGCTCGTTAAATGGATCTTCAATTACGTTACTAGATGTATTATTATAAGCAAAGCTAAGAGTACCATTCCCTGCATTCACGGGAACAGCATAGTTTACGTCAAAGGCATTACTACCATCAGTATTTGTATAACCAATGGATAATTTATCTCCCCATCCTAATAAATTGCCTTGATTAAGTTGGGCACGACGACGGAAACTACCCACACTAGGAGAACGGCCATTATCTAAGGTAAATGTACTTCCAAAGGTATCGCCTTCAGCTACTTTAACATCCAGGATATTTCTTCCTGGACGAGAACCGGATGCAAGTTCAGCAGATAAATTTTTAACTAGGGGATCTAATTGTAATAATCTTAAAGAGTCCAATAAACGGGGGACATTGACTGGTTTTTTGGTGGCTCTAGCAATACGCCTGCGAATATAGCCGGAGTTGAGTCTTTTAAGCCCAGTAACATTAATACTTTCTAATCCCCCTTCCACCACCTGAATCTTAACTACCCCGTCATTCATAGTTTGTGGGGGAATTAAAGCTCCAGAGGTAGAATAACCATTATCAATATAAAGTTGTGTAATCGCCGAACGAACTTGAATCAATTCTGCAAAGGATAGAGGACGTTTGGTAAATGGTTCGAGTACCTCAGCTAATTTTTCGTCACTGAAAACAGTACTCCCCTCTACCTGAAAACGCTCTACGGTAATTTTCCCCGGAACCCCCTCAAGAGTGGGAGAAACATCTGGATTATTTTCTGGAGATTGATCCAGTAGTTGTTCAGGGGGAGGAAGTAAGGGGGTATTGAACTGAGTTTCCGGAATCGGGGAATTAGGGGGAATAATATCCTGTGGTGGTGGAGTATTAATATTAGTTGCTGATGTTTGGGGAATTTGAGCCATAAATCTATCGCTCTGACTGACTTTGAGGTTCAAATTTGACCCAGATGTGGGAATGTGTTCGAGCTGCCCTGAATTCAGTACTTCATTCGTAGCCAGCGATACGCAATTTAGAGATGCATTCTCCTGGCAAGTTAATTGCTTTTTTCTAGATGATACTGCTTGCGCGCTACCAAAATCTAGCAGGAATAACCCTACAATCGCCCAAAAACATAACTGATTAATCTTGAAATAGAACAAGGGTAGATTAAATGTCGATAAATTATATATTTTCATAGATTATCTCTGTCTTAAACAAGAGAGTTTGGGAAACAGTTTACTTTAACACCTGACAATAAATGTATTTACTGACTAGTTGATTGACTAACAAGGTCTTGATATCTACTTTTTAGATTGTTCCCAAAAGATCAATCTAAGCAACACTTGAGCATAAACTGTTACCCTTGGCAAAAAAATAAACCCGTAGAGCCAGACCCATAGCGGCTTCCCGTAAGGTAGGGCACGGTGCACGTTAGAAAATCTCCTCTGGCAGAGGGTTCTTAAACAAATGGCACGTTTGATCAGCGTAAAACCTTGATATTAATAGTGCGAGGGGTGTAGGGAACCAAGAAGGAGAAATTTTTTTCAACCACTAAAATTGAATGTATGACTTGCGCGTAGCACTATATAGCAGTTTTCAATTGAGTGTAATACAAAATTTTACCGAAATATTGGGGTCTGGTGCCCTGTCTTTTGAGGCAGAATGTTTTTGGGACGGGGTTTGAATCCCGGTCACAAAAACAAACTTATTACTTATTACTTATTACTTATTACTTAATTCAACTCACCCCTTTTCCCTCTCCTTAACAAGGAGAGAGGTTCAATTAAATATAGCCACCTTCCCATCTCACATATCTTGCATTTTCTCAATAAGGGTAAGGTGGGCATTGGTGGGTTACGAAAAATTACTGGTTTCAGACTCTAATTTTCTCAATAATCTTATGGTGCAAGATGTGAAATCTCCTTGTTGAAGAGAGGGTATCTTTAGCCAGTTTGAGGTGATAACTGTATTCCATCCAAGTGAAAATTACTATAACAACCAGTCCGAAGCGACGAAGTCAGCAATCTCATTAACTCTAACTGCTACCATAGAACGCAACTTGGTATTAGTACGGGTGTACAAGCTGGCATCTGTGTTTATTTTTTGGTCAGGAACCCATTTAAGACAACAGTACACTTATATGCATAAATACATAGTAATATAGTTTTAAATGAGACTTAATTTTTGTTCCTTCAGAGGGAATCATAAATCTGTAATGAACAAAAAATACTTGGAGGAGGCATTAGTGTCATGTCACCCAGAAATATCAAAATTATTCGCGCTGCTTTCCGCGAAATTCAAAAACTTTCACCCTCTGCTTTGTCGGAAATTTACAAAATTTTACATCGTTTGAGTCAAGGGAATGAAAAACACACCAAACCCTTGAGAGGATACAGAAAGCTATTGCGTACTAGATGGGGTGACTGGCGTGTCATTTGGCAAAAAGAAGGTGACAATATTTTAGTGATCAAAGCTGGTAGACGGGGGGGTATTTATGATGAAGTGTTTGATGTATGTAATTATCTGAATCCCGTTACTCCTGACATATTGTCAGAGCTGCTTCATCCCCAAGGTACAGCACTAGCAGAAAATCCTGCTTATCAGTGGAATCAAGAAAAGGATGCTGATTGGTATAAATTTGTGTATGGTAGTTACCGCTATTTTCCTCAGCTAACGGATTACCAAAGAACCATACTTGACGAACCACTAACAAAATTACTTACATACCCCCATATTACTACCGATACATTTGAGGATCGGGGTTGTATAGTTTTCCAAAGTGCTCCAGGGACTGGGAAAACTGTGTGTGCAAGTTTATTTGCGAGTGAAATTCACCGTGCTTATGGATGGAATACAATGTTGATTGTCCCGGAAGCATTGCGTAGGGATATTGCTGAATATGCGGAAGTGAAACAATCCCTAGAACGGGAGCATTTTTGGTTGGGGACTTTCCCTCAATGGCTGGGTAAAATTCATCCAGAATTTAATGATAAATTAGCTTCTCCCCAACAGGAACTAGAAGCTTTAAAAAAAGCGATTAAATATACTAAGCAAACAGATATTAATCATAGTGACGTATTGCTTTACCAAGCTTTTGTGCTGCAAGAGCAAAATCATAAGCAAGGTAAAAATGTCATGTTTCAAGCTAATGCTCAACGTATAAATCGTTTATTAAATATTAATAAGAAACATTGGTATAATGCTTTAGCTTGTCGTGTCAGTCGTTTAGATGCAGCTAAATTATTACAAACAAAAATCCACAAACCAATTACTAATACTGAATGTTCTATCTTAATTGTGGATGAAGCTCAAGATTTGCTGTTAAGTGAATTACAGGCAATTATTGCAGTTTGTAAATCTTGGATAGACCAAGGACATCAAACATATCTATGGTTATTAGGAGATTTAAATCAACGCATTAATCCGACAGATTTCACTTGGAATCAGTTAAAAATTAGAAATAAAATTGAACTGAAACGTAATTACAGAAACTCTCGACAAATATTAGAATTTGCCAATCAATTTTGTGAAATTGGGCAAAAGATTAGTTCTACTGTGGGGGCGAAGAAATTACCAGAACCCGCAAAACCAGAAGATGCCTTTGAAACTGGGGAAGCAGTAAGGTTATTGGAATGTGCCTCGAAAGCAGAAGCTTTGCAGTTTTTGCAGGCATTGGCAGGGGAAACCAAAAAGGAGGAAAATCGCCGTCATTTACTCCACGATTTAGCTAATGCCGTGAAGGTGTTTTCCACTAAAACTCTGAATTCCTGGGAAAATTTATTGATTTTAAATCCAGAACAAGCCAAGGGGAGAGAATTTGAAGGTTGTGTGGCTTTTTGTTTATTTGAGGGAACTGCTACCCCCTCATTAGCAGAAAGTTTTCAATGGTATACCTTACTTACCCGCGCTCGTACTCGGTTGTTGGTGGTAGCAACTACTGCGGAAATCAACAGGCTGAATGCCTTTGGTGGTGACTATTTTAACAATTGTCATCGGGTTGATAGTCAAACCGCGATCCAGTGGATGACTGAAGTTGCCAGTGATATGGATCTCAACCAAATTACCGATGACGTGCAGCAGCGATTACTCAAACGATGTAAGAGTGGCTGTTTATACTGGGATACTTATTTGGCATTACAATTTGCTGGGGTGAAAGATGGGGAACTGTATCAATGGGAACAAAAAGCGATCGCTCTACTTGCCCAACATCCTCCAGAGCTGTTAAACAGGGAGCTACAGCAAGCTGAGAATATCTCTTTGCGTTGTTTGATTCTTCGGGCAATGCACCGCTCTTGGCAAGCGGTAGAAGCCGCCTCTCCCTTAAAGGATACCGATGTGCCAGAATATGAACGTCTACTTAAAGGTATTGCTAAAGATTTAGAAAGCAAAGGACTTCCTTATGAAGCAGCACGGGTCAGGGCATATTTAGTGGATGGTAACTACAAATACAATCTACCTTTTTGGCAAGATATTATTCATCCATCCCAACAGCCCAAACCTCTAGTTGCTTTACTGTGCGAAGCCTTTAATGACCGTTTAGCAAATTTTATGTATACGCAAAATAGGGAGATAAAGGCGTGCTAAAATATACAGATGAAGAAATTGCTAGACAACTAGAGGAGTTGGGGAACACCATCACCACAGGGATTAATTCTGCTCGGGATGTTCTCCAACAAGCCCAGCAAATCGAAAACTTCGTCTTAGAAGCTCAACGAAATGTAGGGGAAAAAGCATCGCAAATTGAGGGTAGGGAATCGGAAATTGGGGAAATGACCGAGAGAATTACACAAATGCGCGAGCAAATAGAACAAATGTTGCAGCAAGTGGAGTCAGTGGTAAATGAGGTGGGGGGTAAACAAGGATTACAAATATTACGCCAACAGTATCAGGCAGAAATTAGTATCCTCCGTAAAACCCAGCAACGCCAATTTTTGTGGTTGTTAGCCCTCACCTTTGGCGTGACGATGACGGCAGTGTTAGCAATTATCACTCACCCATAACTGTATATTCAGATGACTCAATCATCTCATAGGAGTATGGAAAAGCTCGATCAAACCGTTGAGCGATTGCATCTAACTCAATTTGGGGAATCGCCTTCCATTCTTCCCTAGTTATCCAATGAATGACGATGGTTACTTCTGTGGGTTCTGTGGGATTGAGCCACACCTGTTTCCTGAAAAACCCAGGATAAGCCGACAATGCTGTTGTCCATACTTCTGCATCCTGCTGAATAAATAAGTCCCGATGTTCCGAGGGCACTGTAAACTTCAGTAACTCAACAACCATGTATTTTCATTCCCCATCTGGTTTTGCCACAATATAGTTAGTCATAAACTAGAACAATTCCTTAGCACAGCTTGATTAGCTACACTTAAAAGCAGGAGTTGGCTATTTGAAAAACATTACAGGAAGGGAGTATGGATAGCAATAACTGGATGCAACAATTGGTAATGCTCGGTATTGGTACAACATCTTTAGTCGCTGATAAACTCAAGGAAGCCAGCGAACAATTAGTCAAGGATGGCAAACTCGATCCCGAGCAAGCCAAGGCGGTTATGGATGATATGGTAGAGCAATTAAAGTCCGAGCAGGGCACTTGGGAAGCCCAAATGGAAAGACAAATGCGGAATATGATGCAGGATTTAGGGGTGGCTCGTCAAAATGAAGTGGATGAGTTGCGGGGAAGAATTGACCGACTAGAACGTCAAGTGAGAGATTTAGAAAATAAGCTGTGGCGATAAATAAGCATTTCTGATGTGAACTAAGTCTGTCCTACTGGTAATCTAGTTGTCGAACCACCTCAGTAGGGAGGAATAATTTTGAAAGCGATTTTACTTAGCTTAGGCTTGATGCTCCTATGCGTGGTTGTGTTGGTAGTAGCACAAATTGGTGGTACACCACAAAATACCGCTATTGCATCACAGTTGACTACTGACACAACAAGCCCCACCATTGAAACTGACAAAAATACCCTAATTGCAAAAAATACAATGTCTGATACCATTACCACCGCCTCTGGATTGAAGTACGAAGTTATTCAAGAAGGTGACGGTGCTACTCCCGAAACTGGAAACACAGTTACAGTTCACTATACTGGAACCCTAGAAGACGGAAGCAAATTTGATAGTTCCCGCGATCGCAACAGTCCTTTTAGCTTTAAAATCGGTGTTGGACAAGTAATTAAAGGTTGGGATGAAGGTGTGGGAACTATGAAGGTAGGAGAACGCCGTAAGCTCATCATCCCCCCTGATTTGGGTTATGGTTCCCGTGGTGCTGGTGGGGTGATTCCCCCCAATGCTACCCTGATTTTTGATGTGGAATTGTTGAAGATTAATTAATTGTTGTTTATTATTGGTTATTAGTTGTGAATAACTAATAACCAATAACTAAAGAAAAGCATACGATTTCTAGGCATTTTGTAAGCTAGCGTAACCAAAAGTTGCATTAAATTCTTCACACCAGATGCCTACAGATTTATAATTATTTAGGTTTACACTATCAGGAATCATATACATCTGTGCTCCCTTAAATTTTTTGATTTCTGCGAGTGTTATATAGTTTCCTTCTTTGATATTTGCAGGTACGCTGCTGTTTTTATGTAAAATAACCTTGACATCGGGACCATTACCTGTGCTAAAGGCTTGATTGAATTTGAGATAGCGTTTACCGTTGATGCTGACAATTTTGGCTTTACCTGTGGTGGCTTTTTCGGCTTTGACAAAGTTACCGGATGCAATTAATGAATTGGGTTTAGCTGCAATTGTGGTGGTTTGTGTGGCTTTAATTGCTTGGGCTGGTTGTGCGTTGATTGCTAATTGTCCCATGCCGCCAAATAATACGATAGATGCAATGGTGGAAGTTGCTAATGCGTTGAGTTTCATTGAATGTTACCTCGGAGTGAATTTGTTTGTGTCCTCTTGCTTGATTACTAATATCGGGGACAACCCTGAGGGACTAGTGATGGGTAACTTAAGTAAAGCTAAGAGTTTTATGAGAAAACTGAGAAAGTATAGCAGCTTTGCTGGAGGCAGGGGGCAGGAGGCAATGCCGATGAAAAAAAAAATTCACCATCAAGGATGAAAGAGAGTTCTTTCCCCTACACCCCACACCCTCTTTCAAGTCAGCCACCCACGAGAAAATCCCACAACCAAGGATGAAAATGCTTTGTGACTAACTCCTCAAGGGCGCACGCAATGCGCCCCTACAAACTCCGCGCTCATGAACTACCCCCCTGCTTCTTGTTCACCAAAATAGGGAGTAGGGAGTAGAGAGTAGGGAGTAGGGTCAGAGGAAAAATACCCTACTCCAGGATGGTTTGAAGCCCCCGGATTTATCCGTG